>NZ_QAJJ01000048.1:1118-6139 GCF_003852455.1 Rhodococcus sp. KBW08 | reverse complement strand
TTGTTGTTGCCGCAGTTGTTGGTGGCGGCTGTCGAGTTGGGTCCTGAGCGGGAGGCTTTGCGGTTCGAGGGTCGTTCGCTGTCGTATGCGGAGTTGGATGAGTGGTCGTCTCGTTTGGCGCGTGTGTTGATTGGTGTTGGTGTGGGGCCGGAGGATCGGGTTGCCATTTCGATTCCGCGGTCGATTGAGTCTGTTGTGGCTTTGTGGGCGGTGGCGAAGTCGGGTGCGGCGTTTGTGCCGGTGGATCCGAATTATCCGGCTGATCGTGTGGCTTACATGATCAGCGATTCTGGTGTGTCGGTCGGTTTGACTGTTGAGGGTGTGCGTGCTGGGTTGACCGATTCGGTCGGGTGGATTTCGATTGATGCTTTGGATGTTGTGGAGTCGTTGGGTGCTGTCTCGGGTGAGCCGGTGTCTTATGGCGAGCGGGTGCGGATGCTGCGGGCTGAGCATGCTGCGTATGTGATCTATACGTCGGGTTCGACGGGGCGGCCGAAGGGTGTTGTTGTTTCGCATTCGGGGTTGGCTGTTTTGCAGCAGGAGCAGATTCGTGTGCTTTCGCTGGGCAGCGATTCGCGGGTGTTGCATTTTACGACTCCGAGTTTCGATGTGTCGATTTTCGAGTTGCTCGAGGCGATCGGGGCAGGCGCTGTCATGGTGATTGCCCCGTCGAGTATTTATGGTGGGCCCGAGTTGGCCGAGTTGATCAAGGCTGAGCGTGTGACGCATGTCGGGGCTACTCCTTCGGTGCTTGCTTCGGTGGATCCTTCGGGGCTCGATGATGTTGCTGTGGTGGTTGTTGCGGGTGAGGCGTGTCCGCCGGAGTTGGTTGCGAAGTGGGCGCCTGGGCGTCATTTCTTCAACGCGTATGGTCCGACCGAGATGACGATCGTCACGAACATGACGGAACTTGTTGTGGGTGAGCCGGTTACGATCGGTGGTCCTATTCGTGGTGCGGTGTCGTTGGTGTTGGATGCTCGTTTGCAGCCTGTCCCGACGGGTACTACGGGTGAGCTGTATCTTGCAGGGCCTCAGGTTGCGCGCGGATATCACAATCTGGCGGGTATGACGGCTGATCGTTTCATTGCGAATCCTTTTGGGGCGCAGGGTGAACGGATGTATCGCACGGGGGACGTAGTGCGGTGGACGGAAAGTGCTGTCGGCGATCGTAGCGTCGAATACGTCGGACGGTCCGATTCCCAGGTCAAGATCCGTGGCTTCCGCATCGAGTTGACTGAAATCGACGCGGTCATCGCACTCGACGACCGGGTCGAGTTCGTGACAACTCTCGGGCGAGTGTTGCCCAGCGGTGAAACGGCTCTCATCTCGTATGTGCTTCCTGCAGTTGGAGCCGTGCTGTCCGGGGATGACGTCCTGGCAGTGGTCAAGACGGATCTTCCCCGTCACATGATTCCGGCGGCTGTCGTTGTCATCGACGAGATCCCCTTGACGCCTGTAGGAAAGCTGGATTCGGCAGCACTTCCTGATCCCGTATTCGAGGCCCGAGAGTTTGTAGCGCCATCCTCCGCTGGTGAGGTCGTGGTCGCGCGCGTGTTCGAAGAACTCTTGGGGGTGGACCGAGTCGGCGCTGAGGACGATTTCTTCGAACTCGGCGGCAACTCGTTGATTGCTGCGAAATTGGCCGGGCGTCTCAGTGCGGCTTTCGATGTGCGGGTTCAGGTCAAAACGCTCTTCGAGTACTCGACAGTCTCCGGTCTTGCATCTGTTTTGTCAGATTCAGCGGGGCGTGTGCGAATTGCCTTGGCCCCTCGCTCTCGTCCGGAGCGGATACCTCTTTCCCTTGCACAGTCGCGGATGTGGTTCTTGTCGAGATTCGACTCTGTGTCTGGTGTGAACAACATTCCGATCGTGTTGCGGTTGTCCGGTGCCGTCGATGTTTCGGCACTGTCCGCAGCGCTGTCGGATGTTGTTGCGCGGCATGAGGTGTTGCGGACCGTCTACCCGGAATTCGAGGGCATCGGGTTCCAACAAGTACTTCCGGTGGACGAATTCGTGGGAACTGTATTGCCCGAAACTGTCGACGCGGCCGACTTGCTCGGTGTGCTGACGCCAGTGGTGGCAGAGGGGTTCGATGTCACGGTCGAGGTGCCATTGCGGGTTCGTTTGTTCCAGACGGGTTCGTCGGAGTTTGTGTTGGCGTTGGTGATTCACCATATCGCTGCTGACGGTGTGTCGATGGGTCCGTTGGTGCGTGATGTGTCGATGGCGTATGTGGCGCGTGCGGGTGGACAGGTTCCGGGGTGGGCGCCGTTGGCGGTGCAGTATGCGGATTACGCGTTGTGGCAGCGTGAGGTGTTGGGGTCCGAGGGTGATCCGTCGTCGTTGATGTCTGAGCAGTTGGGGTATTGGACGTCGGTGTTGGCGGGGTTGCCGGAGCGGATCGAGCTGCCGGCGGATCGCCCGCGGCCGTTGGTGGCATCCAATCAGGGTGCGAGTTACCAGTTTTCGATAGACGCGCGGTTACATCGAGCGCTCGAGCAGTTGGCGCTTGATCGTAATGTGTCGTTGTTCATGGTGGTGCATGCGGCGTTGGCGGTGTTGTTGGCGCGGCTGAGCGGTAGTGACGACGTTGTGGTGGGCTCTCCGATCGCAGGGCGGGGTGAGCCGGAGCTGGACGATCTGATCGGTATGTTCGTCAATACTTTGGTGTTGCGGACCGAGGTGGATTCTTCGGAGTCTTTCTCGGCGTTGTTGGGTCGGGTTCGTGAGGTCGATCTGGGGGCGTTCGGCAACGAGGACGTGCCGTTCGAGCGTTTGGTGGAAGTGCTTGATCCGGCGCGGTCGCAGGCCCATCATCCGTTGTTCCAGGTTGCGTTGTTCTTTCAGAACATGGCGCAGGATGTCGTGGAGTTGCCGGGACTGTCGATTGCCGGTTTCGACGCAGGTGTGGAGATCGCGAAGTTCGATCTGCAGTTGACGGTGACGCCGGTGGAGGAGGGCGGCGTCGGTGTGGGGATGCCGATGTCGTTGACGTATGCGACGGATTTGTTCGACGAGTCGACGGTTGTTTCGTTTGCGGAGCGGTTGGTGCGGGTTCTGGAAGCGATGGTGGCGGAGCCTGATTCGGTTGTCGGGGATGTGGAGTTGCTCGGTGAGGGCGAGCGTTCGCAGGTGTTGGTGGCGGTCAATGACACTGTTCACGAGTTGACTGTTGGTGCTTTGTTGCTCGACGGTTTTGTTGCGCAGGTGGCGGCGACGCCGGATGCGGTGGCGGTGGTGTTCGAGGGGCAGTCTCTGACGTATGCGGAGTTCGGGTCTCGGGCGAATCGCCTTGCACGGTATTTGGTTTCGGTGGGTGTGGGGCCGGAGTCGTTGGTGGCGTTGGCGATGCGTCGGTCGGTTGATCTTGTAGTGGGTATGTATGCGGTGGTTGCTGCGGGTGGGGCGTATGTGCCGCTGGATCCGGATCATCCGGTCGAGCGCAATGGTCATATTCTCGGGACCGCGGCACCGGTGTGTGTGTTGTCCACTGCTGGTGACGGTGTGGTGTTGCCGGGTGAATTCGATGTGGTGTTGATCGACGAGTTGGATGTGTCCGGGTTCTCGGATGCGCCGGTGTTGGATGTGGATCGTGTTGCGCCGCTGCGGGGTTCGAATGCTGCGTATGTAATTTTCACGTCGGGGTCGACGGGGAAGCCGAAGGGTGTGGCGGTTTCGCATGCGGCGATCGTCAATCAGATGGCGTGGATGCAGGGTCGGTATGTTCTGACCGGGTCGGATGTGTATCTGCAGAAGACTGCGACGACGTTCGATGTGTCGTTGTGGGGGTTCTTCTTGCCGTTGGCGGTGGGTGCTCGGTTGGTGGTGGCCACTCATGACGGTCATCGGGATCCGGGGTATTTGGCGTCGGTGATCGCTGATCAGGGTGTGACGGTGACGGACTTCGTGCCGACGATGCTGTCGGTGTTCGCGGGGGAAGTCTCTGCCAGCCAGTTGGTTTCGCTGCGTGATGTGTTCGTCATCGGTGAGGCGTTGCCGGCGCAGACGGTGCGCGATTTCGGTGTGGTGTCGGGCGCGCGGGTTCACAACTTGTATGGTCCGACCGAGGCTGCGGTGTCGATCACGTTCGCGGATGTGACGGGCGCCGTCGATGGTGGTGTGGTCTCTATTGGTGTGCCGCAGTGGAATTCGCAGGTTTTTGTGTTGGATTCGCGATTGCGTCCGGTGCCGGTGGGTGTTGCGGGTGAGTTGTATCTTGCGGGTGATCAGTTGGCTCGTGGGTATGTTTCTCGTCCGGATTTGTCGGCGGATCGGTTCGTGGCGAATCCGTTCGGTGGGGCGGGTGCGCGGATGTATCGCACGGGGGACTTGGTGCGGTGGGGTGTGTCGGGTGAGCTCGAGTACATCGGTCGTACCGATTTCCAGGTGAAGTTCCGTGGTCAGCGGATCGAGTTGGGGGAGATCGAGTCGGCGTTGGTGGCCGATGTGTCGGTGTCTGTGTCGTCGGTGGCTGTGGTGTCGACGGTGACCGGTGATCAGTTGGTGGGGTATGTGGTGCCGGCGTCGGGTGCGGTGGTTGATACTGCGGCACTGGTGGATTCGTTGGGTGCGGTGTTGCCGTCGTATATGGTGCCGTCGCAGATCATGGTGTTGGATGCGTTTCCGCTCAATGCTTCGGGGAAGTTGGATCGGAAGTTGTTGCCGGAGCCGGTGTTCGAGGTTGCGGTGTTCCGGGCTCCGGTGACGGCGGTGGAGGAGATCGTTGCGTCGGTGTTCGCTGAGGTGTTGGGTGTCGATCGTGTGGGTCTCGATGACGATTTCTTTGCACTCGGTGGTAATTCGCTGATCGCGACGCGGGTGGCGGCTCGGTTGGGTCAGGCGCTCGATGCGCAGGTTCCGGTGCGGGTGTTGTTCGAGGCGTCGTCGGTGGAGTTGTTGGCTGCGCGGGTGGAGTCGGAGGTCGGTTCGGGTGCGCGGGCGGGGTTGACGGCTCGGGTGCGTCCGGAGCGGGTGCCGTTGTCGTTGGCGCAGCAGCGGATGTGGTTCTTGAACCGTTTCGA
>NZ_QAJJ01000048.1:0-936 GCF_003852455.1 Rhodococcus sp. KBW08 | reverse complement strand
TGTCGGCTGGTTTCGATGTGGCGGTGGAGGTTCCGGTTCGGGCGCGGTTGTTCGCGGTGTCGGAGTCGGAGTTCGTGTTGGTGTTCGTCGTTCATCACATCAGTGCGGATGGGTCGTCGATGGGCCCCATGACGCGAGATCTGATGGTGGCGTATGAGGCTCGTTCTCGGGGTGAGGTTCCGGGGTGGGCGCCGCTCGAGGTGCAGTATGCGGATTACGCGTTGTGGCAGCGCGAGGTGTTGGGGTCCGAGGATGATCCGTCGTCGTTGATTTCGCGGCAGGTCGAGTTCTGGTCGGGTGCTCTTGCGGGGTTGCCGGATCAGTTGGATTTGCCGGCGGATCGTTCGCGGCCTGTGGTGGCGTCTAATCGTGGGGCGAATCATTCGTTCGTGGTGGGTGCGGATGTTCATGCTGGTTTGAATGATGTTGCTCGTGAGTCGAATTCGTCGTTGTTCATGGTGGTGCATGCGGCGTTGGCGGTGTTGTTGGCGCGGTTGTCGAGTACGTCCGATATTGCGATCGGTACTCCGGTGGCGGGTCGTGGTGAGCAGGTTCTCGATGATTTGATCGGGATGTTCGTCAATACGTTGGTGTTGCGGACGGAGGTGGATTCTTCGGAGAGCTTCGTCGATCTGCTCGCAGGTGTGCGGGAGGCTGATCTTCAGGCGTTTGCGCATGCGGATGTTCCGTTCGAGCGTTTGGTGGAGGTGCTCAATCCGGCGCGGTCGCAGGCTCGGAGTCCGTTGTTCCAGGTGATGTTGGCGTTCCAGAACATGGAGCAGTCGGCGTTGCAGTTGGGTGATCTGCGGGTTGCGGGTGTCGATGCCACGGCGGTGGCGGCGAAGTTCGATCTGCAGCTGACGGTGGTGGAGCAGTTCGACGAGTCCGGTGCTCCGGCGGGGATGGCGGCGTCGTTGACGTATGCGACGGATTTGT
>NZ_QAJJ01000047.1:0-12532 GCF_003852455.1 Rhodococcus sp. KBW08 | reverse complement strand
AGCGAAAATCAGCCCCGCCACAGCGAGTTTCGCCCTTCGACCCCGTACAGAATCCACGCGTTCGACACCCCTCGATATGCCCCATGACGATACGACCGAAAACGCGGCTAGTTGTATGAGGCACGGACGTTAGTTACGCGGTGCCGGCGATAAGCGGCTGGCGGTCGTCCTCCGCGTGTTGAATGCGGTCGGTGATAATTGTAGTGAACGTTCCAGATTTCCACGGCGGTGCGTCGTTGCTCCTCGCTGGTGTACTCACGGGAGTACAACAGTTCTTCGGCGAGGATGCGGTTGTAGCGTTCGACTTTCCCGTTGTGTTTCGGCGTGTACGGCTTGATGCGGTAGTGCCTCGCTTCACGGAGTGAAGCGGTGAAATCTGCTGCCCGGTAGCATGATCCGTTGTCGGTGATCACGCGTTCGATACGGGTGATGCCGTGTGCAGCGAAGAAGAGTCGGGCGTTGTGCATGAAATCGATGGCTGTTGCAGCGGTTTCATTGTCGCGTGCCTCGGTGTACGCCAAACGGGTGTTGCCGTCGATCGCGGAGTGCAGGTAGGTATAACCGATTCGAGGTTGCTTCGCTCGGGTTTTCCGCCGTTGGGATCGTTTGGCCTGGTCGGACCCGCGGCCGTGGGCACGCCAACCGCCGCCGTCCGGGATTCTTCCGACTTTCTTCACATCGACATGGACCATCTGACCAGGTCGTTTCGCAACGATGAACTGCGGTTTTCGGGTGGTTTCGCCGTTCGGATCGATGAACCGGCGACGATTCAGACCGAGGTCCCGCAAGATTCTCGTGACCGTTCGACGAGCAATGGTGATGCCGTCGGTGCGCAGCTCGAATGTGATCCGTGAGGCCGACCATTTCCGGGTCCGTCGCATCGCTTCGATCTCGGTGACGACCTCTGCCGCTGTGGCGGTCGGGTGGTGCTTCGGTGCGCTGGATCGGTCTTGTAATCCCAGGTCACCGTACTTGCGGTACCGGTTGACCCATGTGGAGGCGCATTGGCGGGAGATACCCATTTCGGCGGCTACGTGGGCGATCGGACGGCTCTGGCACCGCTCGATCAGGCGTCGCCTTCCCTCGACAGTCAAGGGGCATTACGGTGTGTCATAGGGCTGGTCCTTTTTGG
This sequence comes from Rhodococcus sp. KBW08, assembly GCF_003852455.1. Lineage (NCBI taxonomy): Bacteria > Bacillati > Actinomycetota > Actinomycetes > Mycobacteriales > Nocardiaceae > Rhodococcus > Rhodococcus sp. KBW08. The sequence goes on along the minus strand of NZ_QAJJ01000047.1, from coordinate 11,400 downwards.
CCGAGAACGGTTGTGTCGCAACTCCCATTCTTACGCCGAGGACCAGCCCGTCTACTTCAGTCCCGCGTCAGCAACGTCCATACCCACAACAACTAGGTCTCACTGACGCATGTTTCTGCGGTATACGCCAAATTCTCCACCAGAAGACACCGGTCACGGCCGCCGAGGTGCGTGCGCTGTGATCGCTTTCTGGCCAAAAGCACCGTACGCGCTGCAGCGCCGTGTACGGCAGAGTTTCGGGAGTTCATTTCCCTTCACAAAGGCCAAGAAAGCGGCGGATCGGTGAAGAAGACTTCGTCGGAAGTACGGCGAGCACGTTGCTCGCCCGGCGGTCACTGTGTTGCTTCTTCGGTTCTTCACTGCGACGGTGGCCGGTTGTTTCGAGAGGCATTGATTCCAGCAGTGACCACGATGGTGAGGAGTGCCAGAGCGCATGCGGTCCACGCTGCGGTCGAGTAGCCCGAGTTGGTGGGGGAAAAGGAACCGGTCATAGTGTGCGCGGCCAAGATCACACCACTGGCGGCACTACCGATGGAGAAGCCGACCGAACGCACGACCTGGTTGACGCTCATCGCGGCCGCGGTCTCTTCGGAGGGTGTGACTGCCAGGATCACCTGGGGCATCACGGCGGAGAAGCCTCCGACACCGAAGCCCAACAACCCCATGATCGCGATCGGCCACGCCACGCCCATGTCCCGGACGGTGGCGAACAGGACACACGCGAGGGCGATAACGACACCGTTGGCGATGAGTAAGCCAAATGGGCTGACCTTGCGGCGCGCCTTGGGCACGACACGTCCTGCGACGAAACCCAGCGCGGAGAACGGGACCAGCACCAAGCCCGCCTCGACCTCGTTGAGCCCGTAACCGTAGCCGACCTCCGGGGGAGTCTGAACGAAGCGGGTGATCAGGGTGAAGAGCAAGTACATGGCGATACCGGAGACGAACATGATCAGGTTGGCGCCAGCGACCGCCGGGTGCCGCAGCGCGGTCAGGTCCACCAGCGGATGCGCCACTTTCCGCTCGACGGCGACCCACACGGCCAACACCGCTGCCCCGCCGAGGAGGACCGATACGACTACCATCGGCCTGCTCGACCAACAGCTCGACTGGCTCGTAACTACAAGCACCGCAACAAGTCCGACGGAGAGAAGGGACGCTCCCCACCAGTCCACCGACTCCTTGTCTGGTGCGGCCGTATTGTCAGCGGGGAGTGCGACGACGGCGGTGATCAGCGCGGCGACTGCGACCACGACACCGAGTAGGTATGCCGCGCGGACGCCCCACACTTGGACCAACAAGCTCGCGATGGGGTATCCCACACCGATGCCGACCGTGGAGGCCACGGACAGCATTGCGATCGTGCCCTCTGCGCGGTCCCGGAGGTGTTGGCGGGCGGTCGCCATCATCAGTGCAGTCAGGCCCAATCCGATCCCCTGTGCTGCCCGGCCGAGCAGGAGCACGACGAACGGTGCGGGCACGACGGTCGCCACACTGCCCAGCGCCACGACGGTCAGAGTGGACAGGACGACTTTTCGTCGCCGGTGGGCGGCGCCGAGGCGGCCGAGAAGTGGGGTGGCGACAGCGCCGGTCAGCAGTGTGATGGTCAACGTCCATTGAGCGGTGGACAGTGAAACGTCGTAGTCCTCGGCTACGGAGGTGATGAGGGGCGCTCCCAAGCTTCCGATTGCTGCGACCACCAATGCGATGAAGACCAGTGCCGCCACCATGTTGGTGTCGCCGCGCTTGGCGGTTCCGCTGCGGTGTGTCTCGGGAGTTGTGGAGGCGTTCATTGGTTGTTCTCCTCGGTCAGATGATCGAACAGTCCGGCATGGATGCGGGTGCGGATGCCGCGCGCCCACTCGGTGTCGATGTCGTCGATGTCCAGCGCCGCGGCGACGTTGAGCAACATGCCGTAGGCGAGGAAACTTTTCACCGCCACCGGAGGCATACCCGTGTGATCGGCTGTCGCCGTCCACATTCCGGCCATGTGATTGCGCACCGCATCGCGAACCTCGCGGTCACCGCATGCGGCGAAGGCTTGCAGTTGTACCAGCAACTCGGTGCGGTTCGACAGGGTGCTGTTGTTGTAGAACTCGCCCATCACGGCAACCGACTCGGGTCCTGTGGTGTCTGCGGCTGTGCGGTCCATCCCGTCGATGAGGTGCGTGAACGCACGCTGGACGACTTGGAGGAACAGTGCCTTCTTGGTACCGAACAGTCGAAAGATGTAGGCCTGCGAGATTCCCGCGCGGTGGGCGAGTGCTTCCATCGACGCGCCGTGCAGGCCGGCTGCGGCGAACTCCTCGGCTGCCAGAGCGAGCAGCTGTTCGCGTCGCTGCTGGGCGGTCATTCGCTTGACTTCACGTGTACTCACCCCGCCGAGAATAGTAGTTAGTAGTCACTAACTACTAACAAAAATACGAATTTGATCGTAGATATGTGACGGAACACTCTCGCTGTCAGAGCCTCCAATCGGGGAGGGAAATGCGGACCTGACGCGGCAGCGGTACGCCCAAAGGCCGGGCAGTTCATCAACTTTCTGCAATGCATCACCATCGTTCCTGAGTGGCATCACGCTGACCAGGACCAGATCTGGTCGGAGATCGTATGAACAACGAATCGCCAGCGCAGCAGACAACAGATGGGCAGGATTGCAGAACCCGGTGAGGTCCAAGGGTGGAGCCCGGCCCCGGGCAGGGGGCAGGCCGGCACGGTGAACTTTGGATGGCGGTCAGTGGGCGTACCGGTGCTGAGCCGGTTCTGATGAAGTTGCCGGAGCGTCCGGCCCCGGCGTAGGAGTGCAGCAGTGCGGCCCGCATCGATGCCTCCGACATATTCGGCTGTGTCGGAAAACTCATTGCTGTGACGCACAAAGTGAGTCACAATATGAAACATGGATGTGAAACGGCTGCCTGTAACACTCGACAGCGACGACCAGGCGGAACTCGCCCTATTCGCCGACCCCGAACGGCGCGAAGCAGGAATCCTGCGGGAATGGGCTCAGCAGCAGCACATCACCATCCGTGACAATTCCGAGTCCGGGATCGCCCGAGCCCTGCTGCGTGCGGGCGCAGAATCACTTCGCGAGAAGGCGCTCGAGGCTGGCTATGCCGAGCTTGCCAAGGATCAAGCGGAGGGGCTGAGTGAGCAGCGAACACGTCGTAATCGCTATGCCGAGCGTGTCGATCAGGCTTACAGCGAATGACGGCCGCGCTTCGCGGTCAGATCTACTGGTTCGATATGGGACATGGTGAGAAGCCGTGGGTTGTGGTGTCCAACAACGTCCGCAACCGCAACCTGAACACAGTCCTCGCCGCACGCGTGACCACCACACCGAAGCCCGGCGTTCCGACAGCCGTCCCCCTCGGGGCCGCCGATCCTCTCGTCGGTTCGATCGTGGCGGATGACCTCATCCAGCTCTTCGACGACGAGATCGCCGCAAGCAGGCCTGCGGGATCGCTCTCCCCCGCGACCGTGGTCAAACTGAACAAAGCACTCGCGATCGCACTCGGACTGCCCTGATCGGCAACTATCGGGTCGGTGAATTCAAGCGATCGAAGGGGCAGGGGGTATATCTGTTGCGGACACCGTTCAGCGCCAACGTGGTGGCGCAAGCCAGGGTGGGAACCAGCGAGTATTTGACGAAACGTGGGAGTTCGATCGCCCGGTGCGTCGATCTCGTGAAATGTCGCGAGCCACAGGCCTCGCCATCCGGCGAGTAATCCTGTGGCTCACTTCCAGCCCCACCACGATGGGGTGGCTATGTAATGCAATTTAGCGGTGGCAGATCATCGGCGACAAATAGTGGTTGTGGCACGATCTGTATGTCGTGCTCGTGGCCCTCGGCAGCGAGTGATTAATCCTTCGTCACGCGCTGGACGCCCCCGGTGCGGGTATCAGGAAGTTGATAAAGTCTGATCCGCCAGTTCAGCCCACATCGGCTGGGCTTGAAACCAGTCCGAGAAGTGCCCGCCGGTCTGCCTACGGACCTTCAGCGCGGATTCACGGTCGATCGGTTTCGGCGTGCCGGCTGCCATCGCCAGCAATTGCGCCTGGCATGCGCGGTCCATCGATACGAACCACCACACTGCCTCGGCCACCGACTTGCCGACTGTGATCAGCCCGTGGTTCTGCAGGATCGCGGCCTTGTGATCTCCCAGTGACTCGGCGATCCGCTTGCCCTCCTCGACATCGTTGGCGACACCGCCGAATTCCGCGTACAGGCCGTGGTCTTCGAAAAACGCGCACGCGTCCGGGGTGAGCGGGTCCAGCGGGATCCCGAGCGTGGAGAAAACCTTGCCGTGCAGCGAGTGCGCATGTGCTGAAGCCACGGCATCAGGCCGGGCACGGTGCACCTCTGCGTGAATGACGAAGGCCGGGCGGTTGACGTGAAAGCGCCCCTCCACGACGTTGCCGTCATGGTCGCAGCGGACCAGGTCCGACGCCGTGATCCGAGAGAACGCCATGCCGAACGGGTTGACCCAGAAAGTGTCCGGTTCGCCGGGGTCTCGTACCGTGATGTGCCCGGTCACGCCCTCGGAGAATCCGAGCCGGCTGAAGATCTTGAAGCCATCGGCCAGTTGCTCTTTTCGGTACTCGCGCTCGGCGTCGACCGAGTCGAAAGTCGGTGGCAGCGGGAACGGCAATTCGCGGTCGGCGAATCCGACCGCCTTCTCAGCGCGTTCACGCGGTCTGGGATCCGTTGCAGTGATGGTCATGGAGCGAGTTGCCTTTCTCAAAGAAACTATCTGTGTGGGAGTGGCGCCGCCGAAACGAAAGGGCGGCGAGCGGTGATGAATCGGACGTGGGCCGCGATCGCAGCCCGCTAGGCCAAGAAGGCTCAGATCATGCCGGCGGTCGCTGGCTGTGCCTCGCCTGCAACCGCCACGTCGACCTGCCGACGAGCGTTGGACAGTGCAGTGATCGTGCAGGTCCCCAGTGGTCCGGTGCGGTCGTAGAGGCTCGCGGTCCCGACCGCGATCCCGTTCGCAGATACGTTGTCCCAGGCATGTAGGCCCAGCTCTGGCCCTTCCGGTAGCCGGGACAGGGTCATGGTGACGTCGGTGTTGATGTAGCCGACCCCCGCTGTACCCCAGTTGCACACCAGGTTGGTGAAGTCGGCGACGACGGCCGAGCGCTCGAACGCGGTGATGGGCATGCCGTCCACCAGAGGCGGGATGTTGTTCCACACGATTTTGCGGTGCGAGTTCAAGCCGGAGGTGAAGCTGTGCGTCCACTCGCCGGCCCCGGATTTGAACAAAGGCATCGAGCCGTCCGCGAGGTCGAGGCGGGCGTCAGGAACGGGCATGTCATGGGTAGGTCGCCAGATCTTCCCGGGCGGCTCGGCGGAGGCGATCAGGAACTGAGCGGTTGCGCGGGCCCGGACCTGGTTTTGCTGAACGATGTGCGCGTCGGCCACCCGGATACGGTTGCCATCCTGACGACCGCGCTGCGCAGTTCGATCGGTTCGTCGAGAACCGGGCTGAACATGTCGACTGTGAACCGGGCAGGCACGAACTCTGTTCCTGGACTGCAGGTCTCCAGCCCGTGCGCCAACAGTCCACAGACGACGGTGCCGGACAACTGGGTGGCGCTCCCGGCGCTTAAGGACTTGCGGCCCGGGATGTACCGCCCGTTCTCGCACGTGAAGAACGCGGCCATGACGTCTCCTCCGTCGGAGACGGGGTATCGACGTGCCCGGGCCTGCTGTTTTCTACAGCCATGGCGAGGGAGTGCCGCGGCCGCCCTGCCCGCCGTCGGGAGCGATCGCGGCGATGCGCTCGAGGTCCTCGGCGGTCAGCGCAATGTCACCGGCTGCGATGTTCTGCGCGACGCGGTCGGGGTTTCGCGAGCCCGGAATCGGGACGATGTAGTCGCGTTGGGCAAGAGTCCAGGCCAGTGCGAGCTGCGAGACCGTCATGGCTTGGGCGTCGGCGAGTTCGGTGAGCTGGCCGACGATGCGTGCGTTGACGTCATAGTTGTCGGCATTCCACCAGGGCATGAGGGCACGGAAGTCGGTCGGGTCGTAGTCGCGAGCCGGTTTCGCTGTGCCGGTGAGGAATCCACGTGCCAGGGGGGAATAGGCGACGAATCCGATGCCGAGCTCTTCCAGCAGAGGGAACAGCGGTTCGGCATCCTGAGCGAAGATCGAGTACTCGGTTTGCAGAGCCGAGATCGGGTGTACCGCATGAGCTTTGCGGATGTCTTCGGGCGGCGCTTCGGACAAACCGAGGTATCTCACCTTGCCGGCGTCGACGAACTCGGCCATGGTGGCGACAACGTCCTCGATCGGTACAGCGGGGTCGACTCGGTGCTGATAGAGCAGATCGATACTCTCCACCCCCAGGTTGCGCAGGCTTGTCTCGACCACCTCGCGGATGTGCTCGGGGCGTGAGTCGGTCCCGAAGCGGGGGGTGAACCCGAACTTGGTGGCGATCACCACCTCGTCACGAAAAGGCGCCACCGCGCGGCCGAGGAGTTTCTCCCCCTCCCCCCAGCCGTACATCTCGGCGGTGTCGAAGAAAGTCACGCCGAGATCATGTGCACGGCGGATCGCTGCGACCGATTCGGTGTCGTCGCTGGCTCCGTACCCGACCACCGTGCCCATCGATCCGTAACCTACCGCCGAGACGGTCAGTCCTTGCGTTCCCACTGCCCTGTCCTGCATTTATTGCCCCCTCCGTAGCCAAACCAAACCGTTTGGTGTGATGCTAACGTCAACTCACGGAAACGGCAAACCAACCGTTTGGTGCAATACGAGGAAGGGTGCTTCAACATCTTGGTCAATCCAAATAGGGCGACTTGGTATGGTTTTCCGAGTGTCGTCCTCGTCTCGCATCGATTCGTCTCGTGACCGCATTGTCGAAGCGGCCACGGCCGAATTCGCGCGGTACGGGATCGCCGGTGCGCGCATCGATCGGATCGCGAAATCTGCCAAGACCAGCAAGGAACGGGTCTACGCCTACTTTCGCAGTAAAGAAGAGCTCTATCGCTTCGTCGCCGCCCGTGAGCTCGACGCAGTTGCCGAGGCGACGCAGTTAGATCCCGCCGATCTGCCCGGCTACGCAGGACGGGTCCACGACTACTTCGTCGCCAACCCCGACAACCGGCGCATAATGCGTTGGGGGGAGCTCGAATTCGTCGGCACCGACGACGCCGCCCGGGAGACGGCCCGGAACAAGACGGCGAAGCTGCGCCGTGCACAACAGGACGGCCTGCTCGATCCCTCGTGGGACCCGCTCGACGTCCTCGTCTTCGTCAGCCAGCTCGCATCGTCCTGGGCCGACCAGCCCGGCCTGCCTGCGACAAAAAGTGCGCGCGACCAGTTCCTGGCAGACCGCCGGGCGGCCATCGTCGCCGCGGTCGAGCGCCTATTTCCCGCTTTGGATCCGGATACCCGCCTGCCGCACCGTATGTCATGACGCATTAGGAGGGATCGCATGCGGATCAAAGCAGTCGCAGCAACGGTAGCCCTGCTGATTGCCTTTGCAATAGCTGGTGCGCTCGGTCTTGCCCGGGCAGAACCGGAGTCGATCCAAGAGGAGCCCGAATCTGACGGAAGCTCCGAAGTATTCGTGCCTCTCGGCGATCCTCTCCCCGAACAGACGATGACGTCCACACTCACTTAGCTAGTTTCAGCTGTTTAGCTGCGCTCTGGCATAGAGGATTCGAGTGATTGTGGCGGCGCGTGGGGGTGGCCGGTGATTGACGTTTTTGGTTTGCCATGCAAACTTAAAGTACGCGCTTAGGGAGGTGTGGCATGACCGAAGATCCTCAAAAAGTACTGAATACTGTCACGCGATTGAGAAACGGCGCGCGATCCGCACGCCCTCGGCGCTCTATTCCCCTACTCATTCTGGCTCTGACGATCGGATTCTCACTCCCGCTGTACAAGATGGGCAATCCTGACCCTGCGCAATCGGGCCAGATGCAGCCCCTCTCCTGGGATGAGGGTGGCTTCGCGGGTATCTTCACAAACTTCGAGAAGCCGGAATTGCTTACCGCCTATTGGCTTCTGGCACTTCCGGTGGCCTACCTGCTGATTGCGGCGTATGTGCTGATCGCGGGCTACTCCACCGGGGTGCGCGGCAGTATTATCCGCTCAGTTGCCACAGGAATTGTCGTCTATGGCGCAGCATGTCTCGTCATTTTCGGAGTCCATTGGTTCCGGTGGTTGATTCCAGACCAAGCCGACCAGCGTGGAATGGTCCCTGTGCTGATCATCGCAATCGGGTTACTGGGATGGAGTCTCGCGCAACGGGATTCGTTGCTCATCGTGATTGCAATTGTCAACTTCGCGGCGAGCATTCTCGCCGGCTTCTACGATCTGGCGAACCTCCTCAAGGGTACGTATCTGACGAGCAGTCAGGCGCTGTACCCCAATATCTTGCTTCCTACAGTCGTGCTCCTGGTGAGCGCCTTTATGTGCGCTCTGTCTGAGCAACGACGCCGATGAAACATCCGGCCGCCGGCCTCGATGATCTTGTTCATCAGCGTGCACGGTTGGGGATTTTGGCTATTGTCTCCGACGTCGATGCGGCAGAGTTCATCTACATCCGGGATGCACTCGAGTTGACGTCGGGGAACTTGTCCGCCCATCTGAGGGTGTTGTCCGAAGCGGAGATAGTGCGAGTGCGTAAGGACCCGGTACTGGCTGGACGCAACGCGAAGACGTGGGTCTCGATTACCGGCCGCGGCCGAGAACTACTGGAGAAAGAGATTTTGGCGTTGAAAGAACTCGTCAGGCAGGTCGAAGGCACCTTGGGGTAGTTCGAGTTGCACTCAAACTACCCCAAGGGATCGAACTGAGGGCGCCCCGCCAGCCAGTCCTGATAACCGGATAGCCTGGAGCGATGGCGTTTGTCGGCAAGATACTCAACAGGTTTCCGGACCGGGTTCTCGTTTGGGCGCTCCCCCACGCAGAGATGTTGAAATTCATCGTGGTCGGCGGAATCGCCTTCGTCGTAACTACTGTGCTGTTCTTCGGTATCAAATGGACAGTGCTACCTGATAATCCGGTGACTGCCAACATCCTCGCGATCCTGGTCGCAACCGTCTTGTCCTATGTTCTCAATCGGGAGTGGTCATTCTCACAGCGCGGGGGCAGGCAGCGCCACCACGAGGCTGCTCTGTTTTTCGTGATTGCGGGGATCGGCACGGGCATCAATCAAATCCCGCTGTGGACTTCACGATACGTCTTCGACTGGCGCCAACCCGAAGTGTCCGTGCTGGCAGAAAACCTTGCGGACTTCGTCAGCGGATCCCTCATCGGAACCCTTCTCGCGACGAGCTTCCGATGGTGGGCGATGCGCCGATTCGTCTTCCCTGACGAAATCCGTCACAGCCCCGCCGTTCACGACACCGAGGTGGCGCCGGGTTTCGAGGCTCCGTCATCTGAGACGACGGCTCTCGACTGATTGTTCGAAGCCAGGCAGTGCGGGACGTCGCCGCACTCGGCCGCGAGCTTCGCTACACCTGCTCTGCGCACTACCTGGACAATATTGCGCAAGACTGGTGCACCGAGCATTCCGAGGCGATCCCAACGCGATCGCCGCCTGTCCGCGACTTCGACTGCTCCCCGATTGGACTGTCACAACGTGACGATCCGCATCCCGTGCGTGTAGATGACGCTCGTCCGGCCGACTTGTTCGAGCGGGGGGTCAGGGAACGTATGTCCGTGCAGCAGATATTGGGGGCCGACGACGTCGACGTACTCCCGCAGCACCGTGATGCCCGTGTGGGCCGAGTCGCTCTCGTCATTGACGCTTTCCGGTGGCGCGTGTGTGACAACGACATCGATCTTCCATGGATACGAGGAGAGCATCGTGGCGTACTCCTCCTGGGTGTACCACTCCCGCATCTCGGTCCGCCAGTATCATCGTTCGCATTTTGTACCTCAGACTTGGGTCGTCGTGTTGCTCGACGGCGTTGTACTACAGATGTTTTCACATATGCAGCTCGTGTAGTTCGGGCTTCAGTTCCCCGAGTTCCCCGCTGCGACGCCTCCCGCGGCAGTGCTGGCGAATGGATGGTGGGTTCCCGGCACCTCCACTGGGGGTTGTGGTCGGCGGCCTGTTGTAGTTTCCCACAGAGCGCTCTCCCTCCTACCGTCACGATCACGAGGCGCACCGGTGACCGGTTTCGCTCCGGGGGCGTCGGCCTCAACGCCGTTCCGCCTACCAACTCACTTGGTACGCCATTGAGCGCTCGGAGCACAGTTGCACTCCACCAGTCGATTCCGCACCGCTATCCACTCATCAGAGAGGGCCACTACATGAGTGCCGCACGCATCAGTCCCGGGGACACCGTTCAGAAGATCGTCGACGACGGTGTCGGCACGAACCAGGACCGCTTCACCGCACGCGTCGTCGCCGTCGAGGGCAGTTACGCGAACCTCGAGGACGGCCGATGGTTCGACGTGAGCGGTGAAGCGCACGAAATCGCCACGCCAGGCAAGTTTCACACCGATCTGCTGCGTAAAATGTCCTAGCACTTACGCGTACGCTTTCAGCGACTCCACCCTCCCAGGGGTTGGGAGCCGTTCTCGTTGGTAGATTCCATCCACGAACGGCCGGGCAACATTTCGAACACCCCCGCTGCAGTGCCTTCCTTGAATACGGCACTCCCTATTCGCATATTCTCTCCCCATGAGTTCAACCGCCGCTGAGTCGGATTCCCCGCTGAAGACCTTCCGGTTCCACTGGAAGGACGGCCACCCGAGCACAGATCACAAGGGCGCCGATGCCCACGATGCACTCACTCGAAATGGATTCGGCCAGGGCGTGATGGTCGGTCTGGACTATTGGGAGCCACTCGACACCTAGACAGATTCCCCGACCACACCAGACCGCAAGTTCATCGCAAAGAACGAGTCCTCACCCAACAGTGCCAGCGGCATACTGAAGCACATTCTACCCCCCACCCCGCAGGACGAAGCATGCTCCCGGCGTACAGCGGAAGACCCCCGCTCGGGCTTTGATCCGGGTCAATTCCGAAGCCCAGCACGGACACCGAACCCGCGGTTGCACCGCTGTTTAAATATCCGCGAATGCACTCCCCGCTCCGGACAAAGGTGGGTGGTGCCACCTCGTCGCAGCCATGCCAGCCTGTGGGCGCGGCGACAGCGGCGAGCGCTCCCCACTGCCGCCGGAGGGGAGAGCCTAAGTCGCTGGACGTGAACCACATTCGGCACTCTCACTGCGAACTCTTTTGCCGCCCAACGTGCGCCTGCACATCCCGGCTCAGACCGACACCGGCGGTGCGCCGTCCACTCCAGCACTGGGCCTCCGCGCCTGCGCCTCCATCCAGTTACCCTCGACCAATGCACCCTCTCCCCCACCCTGGACAGTTACCGCCCGGACCGATGGCCTTACAGGTGGAACACCTCTGCATGGCGTT
>NZ_QAJJ01000046.1:0-6367 GCF_003852455.1 Rhodococcus sp. KBW08 | reverse complement strand
CGTAAAGCCCTCCCGGACATCAACTTCGAACCTCAATCGCTGCAGTATGTTGCGCCGCGAACGCCGTTCGAGGAGACGGTTGCCGCAATTTTCGATGATCTGCTGGGAACGTCCACGGTGGGCGTGTACGACGACTTTTTTGCACTTGGTGGGAACTCTCTCAGTGCGGCCAGATTGGTTGCGCGAGTGAATGCTGTTCTCGGCGAACGGATCAACATCCGCGACGTCTTCGATGCTTCGACCGTTGCAGCGCTGGCGGAGTTGGCGCAGAGCCGCGGAGGGGACATACCGGGTGATATCAGCGGCGGAGAAGGAGCGAAGCCAGCGTTGACGCCGCGGGGTACGACGACGGATATCCCACTTTCACCGGCGCAGGAGCGAATGTGGTTTGCGAATCAGTTCGCCCCCGAATCCGCCGCATACAACGTCACGTGCGCGTTGAGGCTCGACGGCGCACTGAATGTGAGTGCGCTTCGCGCTGCATTTGTCGACGTCGTCGAGCGGCACGAGTCTTTGCGCACTGTTTTTCCTCTCACGGACAACGGACCGCGTCAAGTGATCATGTCCACCTCACAGGTGGTATCGGATCTCGCACCGATACTTGTACAGGGAGGCGAAGACCTGCGCGAGCGTTGCCGGCAGATCGCTTCGGTTGGTTTCGACGTCACGCAACAGGTCCCGATGCGCGCCACCTTGTTGCGGCGAGATGATCAGGCCCACTCGCATGTCCTGGTGATCGTGATTCACCACATCGCCGCCGACGGATTCTCGACGGTACCGCTGGCCCGAGATCTCATGAGCGCATACTCCTCCCGTGTGAACGGTGAGGCACCTCGGTGGGCGCCGCTCGCGATCCAGTACGCCGACTACGCGTTGTGGCAACGTGGTTGGTTGGGCTCCGAATCCGACTCTCGGTCCTCGATCTCGAAACAGCTCATCTATTGGGCCGAGAATCTTGCGGGCACACCGGAGGTTCTCGACATTTCGACTGATCGACCGCGCGGTGACGTGCGTTCGCTCCGACGCGGACGGATTCGGTTCGACTTCAGCCCGGAGATTCATGCCGGTGTGGTTGCCCTGTCGCGCACACACAACGCCACGGTCTTCATGGTTGTGCACGCAGCCTTGGCAGTGCTGCTGGCGAGGCTCAGTGATGAGGACGACATAACCGTCGGAACTCCCATCGCCGGACGTGGGGAGCGCGAACTCGACGACCTGGTGGGTATGTTCGTCAACACCTTGGTCTTGCGCACTGCAGTGGACCGCGGCGCGACATTCGGGGAGTTCCTCGACCAGGTCCGAAACGTAGATCTGAGCGCCTTCACCCATGCGGACGTGCCGTTCGAACGAGTCGTCGAGATCGTGAATCCTTCACGCTCGACGGCATACTCGCCCCTGTTTCAAGTCATGTTGGAGTTCCAGGACATCGAGCGACCTACCCTGGAACTCCCCGAGTTGCAGGTGACCGACATGGGTGTCGAGATCGACACCATCAACTTCGATCTGCAGTTGACGGTGGCCCAGAATGTCGACGACGCCGGTGAACCGGACGGTATTCGCGCCGAATTCGGTTATGCCACAGATATTTTCGACGATGAGACAGTAAGGGGCTTCGTCGACCGCCTGCAACGGATTCTCGAGCGCGTCACCACGGATCCGCAATCGCGGATCGGAGATATCGAGATTCTCTCCGCCCGTGAGTCGGTCGAACTGATACCCGTGCGAGGTGTGATTTCCACCGCTGTTCAGAGCCTTCCGGATGTGCTCACTGCAGCAACAGATAAGGCGACCGCCCAGGATCCCGGCGCCGTCGCGCTGGTGTTCGAGGAACGTGAAGTGACATATCTCGAACTCGACGCACAGTCGAACCGATTGGCCCGCCTGCTGATCGAATCGGGAGTGGGTCCCGAATCGGTGGTGGCGTTGTGTCTTCCACGCTCTGTCGAGTCCGTTCTGGCGGTGTGGTCCATTGCGAAGACCGGTGCGGCATTCCTTCCGGTGGACCCAGGACATCCTGCTGCACGTATCGAGTACATGCTGCGCGACTCCGGTGCAGCGAGGGGGATAACGTCTCGAGCTCACCACGCAGCATTGTCCGACCTCGTGCCGTGGCTGGTTCTCGACGATGCCGGTTTCGAGGAACGGCTGTGGGCGTACTCCCCATCGAAAGTCACCGACGCGGATCGGCGGGCACGGATTCGAATCGACAATCCGGCCTATCTGATCTATACCTCCGGATCTACAGGAACGCCGAAGGGCGTGACAGTCACACACCGCGGGTTGAGCGACTTTGCTCTCCAGGAGCGCGAGACATTCGCTACCACCACCGAAGCAAGAACCCTGCACTTCGCCTCGCCGAGTTTCGACGCGTCGGTTCTCGAACTCGTGCTGGCCGTTGGTGCTGGAGCCACGATGGTGATCGTGCCACCGACTGTCTACGGCGGGTCGGAGCTGGCGGCGCTACTGGAGCGCGAGCGGGTCACCCACTGTTTTGTGACTCCGGCGGCTTTGGCGTCCGTCGACCCAGACGGTCTCACCACTGTCGGTTGTGTCGTGACAGGTGGGGAGGCGTGCCCGCCGGAATTGGTGGCCCGCTGGGCGCCGGGCAGACAGATGTTCAACGCCTATGGTCCTACCGAGGCAACTGTGGTGTCGAGTATCAGTGCGGCACTGGCTCCTAACGGCCCGGTCACCATCGGCGCACCTACTCGCGGATTCAGCGAGGTAGTGCTGGACTCGCGTCTGCGAGCGGTACCGGTAGGTGTCGCGGGGGAGTTGTATCTTGCCGGGCCGGCTCTCGCTCGCGGCTATCACCGGCGATCCGCGCTGACCGCCGCGCAGTTTGTCGCAGATCCCTTCGGTGCGCCGGGAACGCGGATCTATCGCACGGGCGATCGCGTGCGGTGGACGCCCGACCGGCAGCTGGAGTATCTCGGGCGCACCGACGCCCAAGTGAAGGTCCGTGGGTTCCGCATCGAACTCGGGGAAGTCGAGGTGGCATTGCAGACGCACCCACGCGTGGCCCAGGCGGTGACGGGCGTCTGGAACGGCGACGGCAGCGATCGGTTGATCGGCTACGTGGTTCCCGATCGCGGGGTGAGTGTCGATCCGCGAGACGTCCTCGCGCATGCAGGCACGCGACTGCCGTCGTACATGGTGCCTGCGGCGGTGGTGGTGCTCGACGCACTTCCGCTGACGGTTCACGGAAAACTGGACCGCGCAGCGCTTCCCGCACCCGATTTCTCGTCCGCGGCCACACCCGACCAGCCACCGCGAACGGAAACCGAGAATCTTCTTGCCGCTCTGTTCGCGCAGGTTCTCGGCCTCGACACCGTGGGAGTGCATGATTCCTTCTTCGAACTCGGTGGAGACAGCATCATGTCCATCCAATTGGTGGCCCGCGCTCGCGATGCTGGTGTGATCATCTCGCCGCGAGATGTATTCGACCACAAATCTGTTGCCGAACTTGCCGAGTCGGCGCACGTGGAGCAGGACGGGCCTGATGCGCTCGCGGAGCTGCCCGGAGCCGGTATCGGCACCCTCCCACTGACGCCGGTGGCGCAGTGGATGCTCGACCGCAGCAGCGGCGGCCTCGAGGGGGGTGAGCTGAACCGGTTCACCCAGGCGCTCTTGCTGACCGCTCCCGCTGATCTCACCCAGGACCTCCTTGTCCGGGGCGTTCAAGTGATGCTGGATCGGCACGACATGCTCCGTGCTCGCCTGGTCGAGCGTGAGCAGGTCATGGAAGTCCTACCACCCGGCTCGATCTCGGCCGAGGGACTGATCCACCGAGTAGCTGTCGATTCGGTCGACGACGAAGGTTTCCGGGCCTTGGCGTCGGGAGAACTCGAGGCCGCTGCCGACAGCTTGGATCCCGCCGCCGCTGACATGGTGCGCGTGATCTGGTTCGACCTGGCCGACAAACCTGACTTGTCGAACCAGCAGGGCCGATTACTTCTGGTGATTCATCACCTGGTTGTCGACGGCGTCTCGTGGCGCATTCTGGTCACCGACCTGGCGTCGGTGACAGCGCAACTCCAGGCCGGTGTCACGCCTGAACTACCACCGATCGGAACGTCGTTCCGGCGATGGGCGCATGGGCTTGTCGAGCACGTGGGCGACCGGAGCGTAGAACGGGACGTGTGGACAACGATCCTGAACGGCGATGACCCACTGATCGGTTCGCGCCCACTCGATCCCACGATCGACGTCTACGACACGGTCGACACCGTCACAGTGGACATCTCGCCTTCGGTGACCAGGAACCTTCTCACCACGGTTCCTGCGGCATTCCACACCGGCGTGAACGACGGACTCCTCACCGCTGTCGCGTTGGCCTCGATCGGGTGGCGACCGCGCCGAGGTATGGATACCGCTGCCGCCCTGATCACTCTCGAAGGACACGGCCGCGAGGAGGGTGCGGTTCCTGGCGCAGACCTCGCTCGCACCGTTGGGTGGTTCACCACGCTCTACCCGGTGCGTGTGGATCTCGGCGGAATCGACGTCGACGACGCACTGGCAGGTGGCGCCGACGCCGGGCGGGCCCTCAAAGCTGTCAAAGAGTACTTGCGTGCGATCCCCGATCGTGGAATCGGATTCGGGATGTTGCGGTACCTGTCTGGCGAGAGCGACACACTCGGCCGATTCCGTTCTCCTCAGATCAGTTTCAACTATCTGGGCCGGATCAGCTCCTCTGACGGAACACAGGACTGGCTGCCGGTGGAGGACAATCGAAAGCTCGGCGGAACCCAGAATCGTTCCATGCCGGTGGCGTCCGTGATCGACATCAACGCCGCGGTTGAGGACCATGTTGACGGGCCCTGCCTGACAGCATCTTTCACCTTTCCCCGCGGAGTGCTCGACGCGTCGGACATCGCGGAATTCGCGGAACTGTGGCGTCGTGCACTCGACGGACTCACCGCTCACGCGTCGCGACCTGATGCGGGCGGTCTGACGCCGTCGGACGTTCCACTGGTCTCGGTGGACCAACAGCAGATCGAACGCTGGGAGAACGACTTCCCCGGATTGCGCGATGTCTGGTCGGTGTCACCCCTTCAAGCCGGGCTGATGTTCCATGCCTCACTGGCGGCCACGTCGACGGACGTCTACACAGCGCAGTTGTGCATCGAACTCGAAGGAGCGGTTGATTCCGAGCGTTTACGCGGCGCTGCTGCCGGACTACTCGCAAACCACCCGAATCTGTGCGCAGCGTTCGTCTACGACGTGAACGGCCTACCGGTGCAGTTGGTTGTCGACGATGCAGTGATTCCCTGGACCGAGGTCGATCTGAGTGATCGAGGATCGGCAACCGAAGCAGATCTGGAGCGCCGCCTCGACGAGGATCGCAGTGCACCCTTCGACCTCGCCTCGCCGCCACTGCTTCGGCTGACGCTGCTGCGAACCTCGCCGACGAGGTGCGTGTTGGTGGTGACAAACCATCACATCGTTCTCGACGGTTGGTCGATGCCGTTGTTGGTTCGCGAACTGCTGACGCGATACGCGGCCGACGGTCTCCCGGTCGACAGAGCCCCGGCCGATCTTCCCGAGACTCCGTCATACCGCACCTATCTGGAATGGTTGGTGCACCGCGACATCGAGACCTCGCTCGCGGTATGGGAGGACGCCATGGAAGGCGTCGACGAGCCGACGTTGTTGGCGGCTTCGGCGCCGATCGCGGAGCAACTGGTGCCCGAAGAAGTCGCCGTCGATCTACCCGATTCGGTGCTCGACGGACTTGGTGCGCTGGTCCAGCGGAGTGAGATCACGATGAACACGGTGATCCAAGCCGCGTGGGGTGTCCTGCTGTCTCGAATGCTTTCCCGCGACGACGTCGTCTTCGGCGTCACAGTTTCGGGCCGTTCACCTGAATTGCCTGGTGTGGAAAACATGATGGGGCTGCTGATCAACACATTGCCTGTCCGCGTGCAACTGGATCCGGACGAGACGTGTGCGCAGCTGCTCGCTCGACTACAAGGCGAACAGACAGCTCTGCTCGATCATCACCATGTCGGACTCGGAGCGATTCAATCTGTCGTAGGGACAGGAAATTTATTCGACACACTGTCGGTCTTCGAGTCGTATCCGATCGATACCTCGGGGATGGACGGGAACACCGACATAGCCGGTATGCGCGTCACCGCTGTGACTGCCCGGGACGCCACGCATTACCCACTCACCGTGCTGACGGTCGCGGAACCCGCGCTGCAGGTGAGCCTGCGGTATCAGCCGGCGGCACTCGACCGCGCCGCGGTCGACACCATCGCGCAGCGAATGTCGCTGATCCTTGCCGCCTTCGCAGCGAACGCGGACACACCGATCGGCGAGGTCGACGTGTTTGTCGCTTCCGAGCGTGGGTTGGTGGTGGGTG
>NZ_QAJJ01000045.1:0-12078 GCF_003852455.1 Rhodococcus sp. KBW08 | reverse complement strand
ACTTGGAATAAGTTACGCGTCTGCTGAAGTCTTTGACAAATCCACAGGTCAGAGACTCGGAAGTAACCATTTCCCCAGCAAGATCGGCCGCTTCACCCGGATTTCGTCAATTCGGACATGATGTGACGCCGGACACCGTGGCCGGATCGGCACGCAGCGGGACCTCACACCACTTGAACTTGGATACCTGCATCCTCGAACAATGCGACTTGCTTTGCGTCTACTGCAGCATCGGTAACCAGAACCGCCCCGGGCGGTATCGGTGCCCACGCGTGGAAAGGACGTTCACCAAGCTTGGCGGAGTGCGCGAGTATGTAGACCTCGCCGGCACGTTCGATCATCATTTCCTTGAGCCGGGTCTGATCGAGCTCGGCTTCACAAATCCCCAGGTCAGCGGTAACTGCGTCGGCACCGAGGAACGCCTTGTCAAACGACACCCGCTGCAGCGACGCTTCCGCCAGCGGCCCGACGAATCCTTGACTGAGCTGCCTCAGCGTCCCGCCGAGACATTCGACTCGAACACCATCAGCGTCGGCTAACGCCTCGAGCGCTGTCAGCCCTGCAGCGATCACCGTCAAATTCGTCACGTGACGCAAGAACTCCCCCATCGCCCCGACGGTGGTACCTGCATCAAGGAGCACGGTTTCTCCGGGCCGGACCTGCTCGGCAGCCCACTCTGCAATCCTCCGTTTGGCGTCGAATCCCTCCAGCGCCCTCTGACGCAGAGACGATTCCGGATGGGGATTGATGGCAATTGCCCCGCCATAGGTACGCGCGATCAGACCCTGAGCAGTCAACTGACTCAGGTCGCGACGGATCGTGGATGCGGTCACGCCGAATTGGGCAGACAGATCCTCGACACTGGCCAGACCGCTGGTGCGAGCGAGCCTCGCAATCTCCGACCGCCTCGCCTCCGACTCCCGGATCGCCATCGCTCCTCCCCCTACAAACCCTGATGCTTACTTGGAAACGAATGTGCTGGTTGCCAATTCGGCCGCCTGCCGCAGCGCTTCGACCATACTACCGGCCTCGGCGATGCCCTTACCTGCGATATCGAAAGCGGTTCCGTGATCGACGGAGGTACGGATCACAGGCAACCCGACGGTGATGTTGACGCCGGCCTCGATCCCGAGAACCTTGACCGGGCCGTGCCCCTGATCGTGGTACATCGCAACGATCAAGTCGTAGTCCCCACGTCCAGCGAGGAAGAATGCCGTGTCCGCCGGCAGCGGACCGTGGACGTCGATTCCTTCTGCCTTCAAGAGTTCGACGGCGGGGATGATCTTCTGCTCCTCCTCTCCATACCCGAAAAGCCCGTTCTCCCCTGCATGCGGGTTGATCCCGCACACGCCGATTTTCGGAGACGGATTACCCGTCCGCACCAAAGCTTCGTGACCTCGACGAATAGTCCGCTCGACCAGGCCGGGCTCGATCCTGGCAACTGCGTCGAGCAGTCCGATGTGAGTGGTCACGTGAATCACCTTGAGCTTGGGCGTCGACAACATCATCGACACCTCCTCGGTACCGGTCAGGTGCGCAAGCAATTCCGTGTGTCCGGGGTAGATGTGTCCTGCCGCATGCAGCGCTTCCTTGTTCAGCGGCGCCGTGCAGATCGACTGGACTTCGCCGCGCACAGCGAGTTCGCTTGCGACGCGGATATATTGATAGGCCGCATCTCCCGCGGCTGCCGACAGTTCCCCCCAGGCGAGATCCTCGGGTAGCAAGTCCAGGTCGATGACGTTGATCCGTCCATCGATGAATTCAGCATCCGCGATCTGCTCGATCGCGACCACGTCGACGTCGATTCCGAGCACCGCGGCAGCCAATCGCAAACGCTTCGCGTCGCCGACAACGACCGGGCGGCAACGCTTTCTCGTTTCGTCGTCGAGGAGTGCGGGGACGATCACTTCCGGTCCGACGCCGGCGCCGTCGCCCATCGTGACAGCGATCAGCGGCAGTGGAGTGGATTCGATTGACATGGGATTGACCTCGTTGTCTGAAGGAGTCACTGAAGGTGGACTGTCCGGAGCGGCGACCGGGGTGGGGTGCGCAAGAAACTTCGTTATGGAGAAGAGACTGTGCGCATTCCCGAAACTGCCTGGCCGCGTGACGATGTACCGTCCGGTGCGATCGACGGAAAGTACGGCGCCGTGTTCAATTTCGTAAATCGGTGACAGAGTGTCGATCCGGAGGCGGTCGAGAACGCTGCGTGCGGTTTCACCACCGGTGAGAACCAAGTCGATCGGATACTCGCCGTGGGAGAACCCTGCATCGACGGCAGCGATCAGATCGGCGAGAGCCGAAACGAGGTGGACGGATTCTGCAGGCACGACAGGTCCACTTACCGAAACGACAACGTTTCCGCGATCCAGTGCGTTCAGAATCGGAAGCGGATCGACCGAATGTGCCAGGAGTTCAGCACTGTTCACTTCGATATGGTGCGCACCTGAATCCCGAAGCAATGCCACTTGGTCTCCGGCAGACGCATCCGCCGTCCCCACAACCACCAACGTAGATCGAGAATCACGAAGAGATGGGCATGCGGCGGGCGACTGCATTGTGCGTCGTCGTGCCACTGCCGTTGCGAGCGCCGATGTTCCTACCAATCGAGATCCCCGAACATCCTGTGCTGCAGCCACAATCAGTTCCAGATCACTGTCGGTCTCGACGTCGCAGATCGCCACCGACCCGGCTTCTGAGATCGACGCAAGAACCTGATTCAAACGCCCGGAGCGAATGTCGTCCAGCGATACGCCAGAAGTGATTGCCGACGGTCCGAGCGCCTCTGCAATCGACCGAGGCGCCGGCGTCGACTCCGCGCGCCACAGGTCCGTGGAGTGCAACGCAACCCCATCGACCAACACCACGCCGTCTTGCACCGTGCGCCCTTGCCTGGGCAATCCGGCTGCGACAATGACCGGGGATCCGTCGCGGGAGAGTTCTCCAACCTCCGCCGCTATGTTGCCCCTGAGCAGAGAATCGATCTTCTTGACGATCTCGGAGCCGTCGGACGATTGCAGAACTGATCTCACGTCACGAGAGGCTTCGGCAGGGTCGGACCGCCGTGAGTGCAGATCGAAAACCGTCACTCCTGATCCGTCGGGTGCACCCGGACCGAGTCGAAGCGATATGCCCGAACTGCGGAGCAGAAATCCTGCGGCCGACTCCGCGGCTCCGGAAAGATCGTCAGCGATGATTACCAGTGGTTTCATCGAATTCCTCGACCCCCTTTCGGTCTGAATCGAGTACGCACAGCATCGCAACCGATGCGCGAAGTACGCAATTGAAGTTACGGGACTTGCGCGAAGTGCGCAACAGTGCCATTGTGAGCTGAGTTACAAGCGAGAGCCCGATGCGATTGTTCACCAACAGTCCGCTCGGAGCGTCGCCCCCACGCTGCCCCGTCAGGATCGAAAGGTCACCGATGACCAATACTCGTTTGCGAACACCACAGCTCTCCCGGCGGTCCTTTCTGCAGTTCACCGGGCTGATCGGTGGCGCAACGCTTCTGGGCACGACAGCCGCGTGCGCCGGCCCTACCGGGAAGCCGACACAGGACACACTGGTGCTCGGGCTCAACCGTTCGCTCGTCAGCCTCGACAACAAACTCAATCAATTCGACGCTGCAGTCACGGCTCAGCGAGGCGTCAGACAAGGTCTCACCCGGATCGGCGACAATCTGACACCGCAACTCGTTCTTGCCGACAGGTTCGAATCGACCGGACCGACCGAGTGGACGGTTCGACTCCGCGAGGGCATCCGTTACTCCGACGGCACACCTGTGCTGATCGACGACGTCACGACGGCAATGCAGATGTACCAGCAGGTCAGCGGATCCTTTGTCGCACCGCAGTTCCCCGAGTGGCCGACGGTCGTCCCCATCGACGATCGCACCTTCATCCTTCGGACGAATTCCCCGGTGCCGGTTCTGGACTCGCTCATGTCCAACATCTTGATCACCCCGGCCGCTGCCAACGAACCCAACGAACTGCAGAGCGGAATCGGGTCGGGACCGTTCGTCGTCAGCGAATCGAACCGAGGCACCGGCGATTACACGCTTGTCGCCAACGACAACTACTGGGGCCCGGCCCCCGGCGTTCGTCGTGTTCAGGTCCGCTTCATCCCCGAAGAGGCCGGCCGCGTCGTCGCGCTTCGGAGCGGCGAGGTCGACGTCATCGACTCGATCAGCCCGGACTCCGCAGAACAACTCGCGGACCTCCCTGGAGTCCAGGTCGACAGCGTGCCGAGCACGCGCATCAACCAACTGTTCTTCAACTTCCGCAAGCCCGCCGATCACCCACTGTCCAATCCGCGCGTTCGCGAAGCCCTCACGTACGCCATCGACGGTGAATCGCTCGCTCGGGACGTGCTGATCGGATCCGCGGTCCCGGCCACCGGTCCCGCACCGTCGACCTTGGACGGGGCCGTGAAAACCGGTATTTACCAATACGATCCACGGAAAGCACGACAAATGCTCGCGGCCGAAGGCGCCGACGACCTCGAACTCACCTTCATCTGGGAAACCGGAGAGTTCACCAACGACGTCTCGGTGATGGAATCGGTACTCGAAATGATGAAGGCCGTGGGAGTACGCGTCAAACTCCAGCAGTTCGAACCGGGCGGTGACATCTCGTCCTGGCGCCAGGGCAAGACCGGCGACTGGGATGTGCTGGGCAACGGCTACGGCAACCAGACCGGACTTGCACTGACCACGTTGCAGGGGATGTACGCCGGCACAGCGGAGAAGGAAGCAACTCGCGACACCTATCACGGGTACGTCTTCCCCGAAATCACCGCGAAGATCCAAGCCGCATCCAGTGAACCAGACCCGACCAAGCGCGCCGCTCTACTCGACGCCGCACAACAAGACATCTGGAACACCTGGCCTTGCCTGTGGAGCTTCGTACCCAACGCACTCCTTGCGAAACGCACTCGTGTACAAAATGTTTCACTGACCCCGATCAACTCCTACGACCTCGGCGCCGTCCGATTGGAGGCCTGAGGCGATGACTCTCACCGCTCCGAAACCGCAAACCGCTCTCGGAATCTCTCCGCGTCGGCGCACAAGGATCAACCCGACCGTCAAATACGTGCTCAAACGCTTGGCACAGAGCGCCTTGACGATCTTCCTCACGCTCACAACAGTGTTCGTCCTGATCCGAATGGCTCCCGGCGATCCTGCCTACGCCTTGGCCGGACCGCTGGCCAGCACGGAGGATCTAGCACAAATCCGTGCTGACATGGGCTTGGACAAGTCGGTGTTCTCTCAATACCTGATCTACCTGTGGGACCTGGTCCATCTGAATCTCGGCACCTCGTACTCGTTCCAGGCGCCGGCCATGGACGTTGTCCTCGGCCGACTCCCGTACACGATCACCCTGGCCGTCAGCTCCATCCTGCTGACCGCCGTGCTCTCGATTCCGTTGGGCGTGTGGATGGCCCGTCACGCGGACACCCGACGCGAACTCGGTGCAAACGTCGTGGCCGTCGGCGGGCAGTCCATGCCGGAGTTCTGGAGCGGTCTGATGCTGGTGACGATTTTCGCGGTCCTGATCCCGGTGCTCCCCGCAGCCGGTTTCACCACGTGGCCGTCGTTGATCCTGCCTACCGTCACTATCGCCATCCTTCAGATCGCGCTGATCTCCCGAATGGTCCGACGCGAAATGGTCTCGGCCTTCGCTTCTCCCTACATCACTGTCGCACGCTCTCGCGGAGTATCCGAACGCGAACTCACCTGGCGATATGCGATGCGTAACTCGGCAATTCCCATCGTCACCGCGCTGGGCACCAGATTCGCCGGAATGCTGAACGGCGTCGTAGTGGTCGAGGTCGTGTTCGCCTGGCCTGGTGTCGGCTCGCTGGTGGTCCGCGCACTCGAGACTCGCGACTACCCGCTCATCCAGGCCACCGTACTTGTCACTGCGGTTCTCGCAGTGCTCGTGCAACTGGCAGTGGACCTCCTCTACCCCCTCCTGGATCCACGCGTGCGACTCGGAAAGGGCGCCAACTGATGACTACCGTCTTGGAACCTCCCACAACTCCACGCGCCAGCGCGGTCACCGAGGCAGACTTCGCACGCGCCGGAGCCACGCGCCGTAAGCGAGACAGCCGAGTCAAGATCTGGGCCGGCTCGATCTGCGCGCTCCTGGTGATTCTTCCCGTTGCATTGGCGGGACTACTCCCCCTCGCAGATCCGAACCAGACCAACCTGAGCAGTCGACGGCTACCGCCTCTCACCGACGGTCATCTGTTCGGCACCGATCAGTTGGGACGAGATCTCCTCTCACGGATCCTGCACGGCGGCCAGGTGTCTCTGACGATCGGTATTCTCGCCGTAGTCGTCTCCGGGCTCATCGGTATCGTCGCCGGATCCGCCGCGGGGTACTTCGGTGGCTGGGTCGACACCGTGATCTCCCGCCTCCTCGAGGCACAGCTTTCTCTGCCTCTGCTGATGATGCTGCTTCTCGTTGTCGCGCTGTTCGGACCGTCCATTCCCGTCATCACGTTTGTCATCGCGATCGCGCAGTGGCCCGAAGTCGCGCGGTTGACTCGCTCATTGGTACTCGTCGAACGCGAAAAGCCTTACGTAGCTGCAGCTCGAGTCCTCGGACTTACCCGTATGTCCATCCTGCTTCGTCACGTCATTCCGAACATCGTCAAGCAGGCATCGCTCGTCGTCCTGCTGCTGCTCGCGCAGGCCGTACTGCTGGAAAGCTCGTTGAGCTACCTCGGCGCCGGACCACAACGTCCATTCGCTACCTGGGGACGAATCATCGCCGACGGCCAGGACTACATCACCACCTCATGGTGGATCGTGACCCTGACTGGCCTGATGATCGTGCTGCTGGTGGTCGGAGTGAACCTACTCGGCGACGGTCTACGCGATCGACCTGCAGGATCGAAACGACTGGGCGCAAGCCTGTTCGGGCGTGGCAACGCCCAGAAAGCAAAGGCGTGAGACATGGGCAATCTACTACGGGTCGACGACCTCCAGATCGAACTTGTCACGGCAAATGGCGTCATCCGAGCCGTCGACGGGGTGTCCTTCTGCATCGACGCCGGTGAAACCGTCACCATCATCGGTGAATCCGGCTCCGGAAAGTCGACGACAGCCATGGGAATCCTCGGACTGCTTCCGGACGATCTTGCCGTTCTTTCCGGGAAAGCTGTGTTCAAAGGTCAGGACATTCTCGGAAACACGAAGATGCTGAACGATATTCGTGGAAAACACATCGCTCTCATCCCCCAGGACCCGATGACGGCCCTGAGTCCCGTCCACACCATCGGCAGCCAACTTCGAGAAGCAGTGCGCCACAGCGGTGTAACTGCGAAGGACCAACAAATCGAGCGGGCAGTGGAACTGCTCGAGCAGGTGCGCATTCCGTATCCGGATCAGCAACTCGACAAATACCCGCATCAACTGTCGGGCGGAATGTTGCAGCGCGTCCTGATCGCCGGCGCGCTTGCTGCCGGCCCCGAACTGATCGTGGCCGATGAACCCACCAGTGCATTGGACGTCACCGTTCAGGCCGGGATTCTGGATCTGTTGCTCGAGTTGCAGGAGCGCACCGGGATCGGAATGCTGGTCATCACCCACGACCTCGGAGTCGCCCGACTCGTATCCGATCGAATCTACGTGATGAAGGACGGCCGTTTCGTCGAGACCGGCAGCGCCGACGTTCTCGTCGACTCACCGCAAAGCGCCTACACACAAAAGCTTCTCGACGCCATACCGCACCTGGGGCCTTGGGACGGCGACCCCGCCCGTTCAACCCAGATCGGAGCCTCGGCATGAACCCCCACGAAACGCCACTTCTCGCCGTCGAAGACCTCGTTGTCGAGTATCCGGTTCCCGACGGAGTTTTCCGGGCAGTGGATGCTGTGAGCTTCTCGGTGGAAAAAGGCAAGACCCTGGCCATCGTCGGCGAATCCGGATGCGGCAAGTCGACCATCGCTCGATCGATCGTCCGACTCCTCACACCGACCAGTGGACGCATTCTCGTCGACGGCACCGACATCGCGCAGATGACGGAGAAGTCGCTGCGCCCCTTCCGCTCCCGCGTTCAGATGGTGTTCCAAGATCCGTACGGATCACTGGACCCCCACCTGACTGCCGAGGACATCATCGGAGAACCACTGCGACTCAAGGGTGTCCGAAGCAAGGCGGAACGCTCCAAGGCAGCAGCAGAACTCGTCGGTCGCGTTGGCCTGCCCAGTTCGGCACTACACCGGCGTCCGGCGGAGTTCTCAGGAGGCCAACGTCAGCGAATCGGAATCGCTCGTGCACTGGCCAGCGGACCCGAGATCCTGGTCTGCGACGAGGCCACGAGCGCCCTGGATGTTTCGGTCCAAGCGCAGGTACTCGAGCTCCTACGTGAAATTCAAGCCGATACCGGTCTGACGTACGTTTTCATCTCACACAACTTGGGCGTCGTCCGAGAGATCAGCGAGACCGTAGTCGTGATGTCGAAGGGAACCATCGTCGAATCCGGTTCCACAGAAGCAGTTCTCGCCAGCCCCCGCGAGCCGTACACACGCGCACTACGTGGCGCGGCCCTCGACCCCACAACGATGGTGGGGATCAAACCACGCCACGTAGTGGCCACACTGTCCAAGAACTTGCTGGCCAAGCAGATCGAACCACGAGGAGTTGCCTGATGACCGCCCCACTCGAGCTTCCGAAAATGGTGCTGGGCACCATGACTTTCGGGGATACCGTCGACGCTGCGGGCGCGGGCGCGATGCTCGACGCCGCACTCGACGCCGGTATCTCTCACATCGACACGGCCAACGGCTATGCGGGCGGCGAGTCCGAGCGCATGCTCGCAAAGCTCCTTCAGGGCCGACGCGATTCCATCACTCTCGCCAGTAAGGCGGGAATGCCGCATCCAGATGCCGGTGACAACAGCCCACTCTCGGCAAAGGGGCTCCGGGCAAGCATCGAAGGAAGCCTGCGCAGACTCGACACGGACTACGTCGACCTGTTCTATCTCCATCAGCCGGACCGAACCGTCACGCTGACCGAGACTCTCACGACCGTCGCGGAACTGGTTGCCGAGGGCAAGATCCGCACACTCGGCGTATCCAACTTCGCAGCGTGGCAGATCAGCGAAATCAACTACACCGCAGACACAGTCGGTGCGCCGCGACCGATCGTCGCACAACAGCTCTACAACTTGCTCGCCCGTCGCATCGAAGAAGAATACGCCGAATTCGCGGACGTGGCCGGACTGACCACCATGGTCTACAACCCACTCGGTGGGGGCCTGCTCACTGGGCGCCACACCTTCGAGGAAAGTCCCTCCGACGGCCGATTCGGCGACTCCCGTCTTGCATCGATGTACAAGGAACGGTACTGGAACACGCAGATCTTCGACGCCATTGCACAACTGACGACGATCGCGGAGCAGTCGAGCATCTCCCTGACCGAGCTTGCGTTGCGCTGGCTGGTCAGCAAGCCCGCGACCGGATCGCTGCTCCTCGGAGGATCCAAAGTCGCCCACCTCGAATCCAATATCGCGGCCATCGGGCGAGGCCCACTCGACGCCTCGACCGTCGAAGAGTGTGATCTCGTCGGTGCCGCCCTACGAGGCCCCATGCCCAACTACAACCGCTGAAACACCCGACCTTCATCAGGAAGAGTTCTTCACTATGTCAGCACAGGAATTCGCCGCACGTATCCGAGGACGCGAACGCATTCTCGGATACTGGTCCGTCATCGACAGCCCGATCTCGACGGAGTGGATCGCGCACGTCGGCTGGGACTACATCGCCCTCGACATGCAGCACGGTTTGATCGGCTATTCGGGGATGGTCGCCGGCCTCACCGCAATCGACTCGTCGCCGTCCACCGTCGGGATGGTGCGCGTCGAGGCAAACAATCCGACGCCCATCGGCCGTGCACTCGACGCAGGCGCCGTCGGCGTCATAGTTCCACTGATCAACAACGCCGAAGAGGCTGCGGCCGCCGTGGCAGCCGCCAAGTATCCGCCGTTCGGCATCCGCTCCTACGGGCCCATGCGCTCGCAACTCCGTATCGGCCCCGTTCCCGCCGACGCGAACCGTGACACCGTTGTCTTTGCGATGATCGAGACTCCACAGGGTCTGGCGAACGTCGAAGATATCTGCGCAGTGCCCGGCTTGGACGGCGTGTACGTCGGGCCGTCCGACCTACGAATCGCCGTCGGCGGTAAGCACTCCAACGATCCGGATGTCTCCGAGGAATTCGAAGCAGCGCTTACCCGGGTGCACGAAGCTGCCGCCCTCAGCGGAGTGGCCGCGGGAATCCACACACCCTCCGGTCAGGTTGCGGCACAACGACTCGGGGAGGGCTACACGTTCGCGACCGTGGCCTCGGACCTGACACACCTGGCGAACATCTCGGCTCAGCATTTGGATGCCGCCAAGTCCTGATCCGGGCACAAAAATGGCGATGCTCCCGTACTTGGTACGGGAGCATCGCCATTCTCGAACAAAGCTATCGCTGAATCGCCTTGATCTCGAGGAACTCTTCGAGCCCGAACGTGCCCGCCTCGCGTCCTACGCCCGACTGCTTGTACCCACCGAACGGAGCATTCGTGTTGAATGCTCCGCCGTTCACCTCGACCTGCCCGGCCCGCAGTTGCCGTGCGACGCGATCCGCGCGATCGGGGTCACCTGACCAAACGCCACCGGCCAGTCCGTACTCGGTACCGTTGGCAATCCGCACTGCGTCGGCCTCGTCTTTGTAGCCCATGATCGAGAGGACCGGTCCGAAGATCTCCTCGCGCGCAATGGTCATGTCTTCGGTCACGTTCGCGAACACTGTCGGACCGACGAAATATCCACTGGCCAGACCGGTTTCGCGTCCGTCGACAACCGCGGTGGCACCTTCCGACACACCCTTCTCGATGTATCCGCGAACGCGTCCCAGCTGATTCGCGTTCACCAGAGGACCAAGCACCGAAGTCGGCTGAGTCGGATCACCTACCGGGAAATGAGCGGCTACCGCAGCAGCGATTGCCGCTGCCTCATCCACCTTCTCCGCGGGGACCAACATCCGCGTCAGCGCCGAACAGGTCTGGCCCGAATTGATGAAGCACTTTGCGACGCCATCCGTGACAGCCTTTTCGAGATCGGCGTCGTCGAGAATGACGTTCGCCGACTTGCCGCCCAGCTCGAGCGACACCTTCTTGATGGTGTCCGCGGCAACGATGGCCACTCGCTTGCCGGCCCGAGTCGAACCGGTGAAGGAGACCATGTCGACTTCGGGATGGCCGGCGATGGCTTCACCCACTACCGGGCCGTAGCCGCTCACCAGGTTGAATACACCTGGAGGCAAACCAATTTCGTCGAAGATGTCAGCGAGAGCGTACGTGATGAGTGGCGCAACCTCGGTGGGCTTGAGCACCACAGTGCATCCCGCGGCAAGTGCTCCACCAACCTTCAAGACAACCTGGTGGAGCGGGAAGTTCCAAGGAGTGATGGCGCCGACAACACCCGCAGGTTCGCGAACAATCAGCGAATTCCCGACCTCGTGAGCGTCGAAATCATAAGTGCGAGCCAATTCGGCAAATGCATTCAAATTCGCGAGCGGCATTCCGATTTGTACGGGCTTCGCGAATCCGATCGGCATTCCCATATCCTGCGAAACGAGCGCCGCAAGATCATCGGTGCGTTCGGCAATTATCGCCGCAGCCTTGGAAAGATATTCGGCGCGCTCGCCGCCGGATAGTGCAGACCACGTGGGGAACGCCTTTCGCGCTGCCTTCGCGGCCGCGTCGACATCTTCGACAGTGCCTTCGGCGACAGTTCCTATCAGCTCTTCGGTAGCCGGATTGAGAACGTCGATCCGACCGCTGCCAGTGGATTCGATCCAGGCGCCATCAACATAGATTTTGGTGCGGTCGAGAATATCGGTCATCGAAGCCTCCGTAGTCATCACGCGTGCACAGGTGAGGTGGGCCCGATCACACGGGTCACCTCGTCCGAGCCTAGCCACGCTCGACGGGTTCCGTGGCAGGTTGGTGGCGCGATTGAGGTTCGACTGACGAGACTTGCGGTGGGCGCAGGCTTTTCAGGATCGTGTGAACGGTACGT
>NZ_QAJJ01000044.1:0-81444 GCF_003852455.1 Rhodococcus sp. KBW08 | reverse complement strand
GTCGCGCAGTCGCTTCGCGCTGCCGTCCGTCAAGCGCATCAGCTTGTCGCCCTCGACTCCGTCGGCGCGGATCTCGTCGGCGAACTGTGAGATGTTGTCCAGAACCTGACCCATGATCTTCCCGCCTCCACTGATAGTCGCCCAACTACCATTAAAGTAGAACACGTTCTAGAAATTTGCGGAAGTGAATGGTCGATATTTCTTGCACTCAGACGGTCTGTAGTTCCGACGGGAGGTCGACCGCGTCACTACCGGAAGCCGCGAGCAGCTGTGCGTACCGCCCACCTTGTTGCACAAGTTCGTCGTGGGTGCCCTTTTCCACAACCACGCCCCGGTCGAGCACCGCAATGAGGTCCGCATTTCGAACCGTGGAAAGCCTGTGCGCTACAACAAGAGTGGTGCGCCCGACCATCAGCTCGTCGAGCGCGTCCTGCAACGCACGTTCGGTGCGATTGTCCAAGGCGCTCGTCGCCTCGTCGAGGACGAGGATCGGCGGATTCCGCAGGACTGTGCGCGCGATCGCGATGCGCTGCTTCTCACCGCCGGAGAATCGGTAGCCGCGCTCGCCGACCATGGTGTCGTACCCGTCGTCGAGACCGGAAATGAACTCGTGGATCTGCGCAATGCGCGCCGCCTGCTCGATCTCGGCGTCCGTGGCGTCGGGTTTCGCGAACCGAAGGTTCTCACGAATCGTCGTGTGGAAGAGATACGTCTCCTGTGAGACCACACCCACCAGATCGGAGACCGTCGCCAGATCGAGGTCCCGCAGGTCGACGTCGTCGATTCTCACCGATCCCGCAGTCGGGTCGTACAGACGTGCGGCCAAGTATCCCAGAGTGGTCTTGCCTGAACCGGTGGAGCCGACCAGCGCCAAGGTTCCGCCGGCTGGGACCGTGAGGTCGATGTTGTCGAGAGTCTTGCTGTCGGTTCCTGGATACGAGAAGTCGACGTGGTCGAACCGAAGTTCGCCGGACATCGTGGTGCGATCGAAGCTCTTCGACTCTTCCGGATCGGCAATGTCGATCGGCAGATCCAGGTACTCGAACACGCGACTGAACAGTGCCATCGAACTCTGCACCTCGACGCCCGTGTTGAGCAGCATCATGGTGGGTCGGAACAATTGTGTTTGCAGTGTGGTGAATGCGACGAGAGTACCGACGGTGATGGTGTTGCCGTGATCGAGAGTGAAACCGGCAAACCAGTAGACCAGTGCGGGCATGGCCGCGAAAGTGATCGACATGGTCGCCATGCGCCACTTCCCGGCCATCATGGCCCGGAGTTCGACGTCCGCGACTTCCGCTGAACGCTCGGTGAATCGATCCGTCAGAGCCGACTTCGCGCCGGTCGTCTTTCCGAGGAGAATGCCACTGACGGAGAGAGATTCCTCCACCTGGACCGACAGATCACTGAGCAACTTCTGCCGCTTGCCCGAGATCTTGCGGCGCTCGTCACCGATCTTGCGTGCGATTCGGATGAACACCGGCAAGATCGCCAGCGAAAAGATGGCGAGTCGCCAATCCAGAAGGAACAGAGCAACAATGGTGGCCGCCACGGTCGTTGCATTCTGTGCGATGGACGTTGCCGTGTTGGTGACCACCGACTGCATACCGCCGATGTCATTGGCAATGCGCGACTGAACTTCTCCGGTTCGGGTTCGAGCGAAGAATCCGAGCGACTGATTCTGCAGGTGCGAGTAGACCCGCACGCGCAGTTGGTGCATCAGCTTTTGGCCGATGCTGTTGGACATCCAGGTCTGCGCCACGCCGAGACAACTCGTGATCACGGCAATGGCGATCATGCCGATGGCCAGAACGCTGACGAGTCCGAGGTTCTTGTCCGGGATCGCCTTGTCGAGCATTTCGCGCAGGAGCAGCGGACTGCCCAACGCGACGATCGCGCTGAGTGTGATGACCGCAGTGACGATGGCGATCTGAGTTCGATACGGCGCGAACAGTCCGAGTACGCGCTTTGCCGGTACGGATTCCGCCGGAGTGATCTCGACAGCGGATCGTTCGATGTTTCGCATGTGATCTGGTTTCACGTTTACCTCCTGGAGGCTTTCTCACCCTCGTTTCATATTGATGAGGTTACCTCACTATGAGGCTGACACCAACAACGCTAGACTGACGCCATGCATTCCCGAGAGCGCGAACTCACCGATGTCGTGATGTCCGTGGCACGGCTCATCCGCCGACGCCAGGTGGCAGCGCTGGAACCATTCGGCCTCTCGCCGTCGCAAAGCCGAGCACTCCGAGTGCTGACCCGAGTGGGCGAACCGGTTCGACTCGGGTTTCTCGCCGAACGATTACGCATCGTTCCGCGGTCGGCAACCGACGTCGTGGATTCCCTCGAAGATGCCGGATGGGTACGCCGCACTCCCGATCCGAACGATCGCCGCGCTGTATTACTCGAGCTCACCGACGCCGGCGCTGCGCTGGCCGCCGACGTCGCGAAAGCTCAAAGACGCGAATCCTCGGATGTGTTCGACGACCTCGACGAGTCGGAGCGAGCAACTCTCACCGAACTTCTCGAGCGAGTGGACGCGGGGCACGACTCTCGGCCCCGCGACTGCCCGACACCCTCGATCTGAGTTCTCACGCAGCGACGGTGTCGACTGCGTCCTCGACATTCTCCGCCGACGTCGGCTTGCTCTGACGCTCGATCTTCGAGATGCAACGAGCAAGGTCCGCGCCAACTGCCGTCGCCCGCAACTCGAGATCGGAACGAGGCACACCCTCCTTGGTCGTGTACTCGTTGGTGCGCAACTCCCCCGCCACCATGACCGGATCACCTTTCATGATGGATGCGCCGACGCCGGTGACCAACCGCCGCCAGCAACTGACCGTGAGATACAGGGTCGCACCGTCAGTCCACTCTCCGGTCACCGCGTCTTTGCGACGCGTGTTGCTTGCCATCCGAAAGCTCAGCACCTCTTCACCATTGGTGGTCTGCCGCTTCACCGGATTGGTGATGACGGTTCCGACAACGGTTGCATGCGTTTCGTACATGTCCGATCCCCCTTCGAACTTCAGAACCCGCCAACTGCCGCGGGGCCGATCATTGCGTCGGCAGTTTCGATTGTGGAACGGCAAACGCCTGGCTCCGGTTTTCGATTTCCACCTGTGCATCGGCGGGACCGCTGTGGAGAAACAGCACTGCCCGAGCCAAACGGCCCGGGCAGTGTCGGTGCTAAGTGCTAGTGGAGGACTCGTCGGATTTCTTCTCGCTGGGCGCCCCATCGGCAGTGTCCTCGTCGGCAGTCTCCGCGTCAGCCGCCTCTCGGGGTTTCCACCCCTCGCGGTCCCGCCTGGCCAATTCGGCGAACATCGCGTTGTGTGCGGCGAGGTCGGCGTCGTGGTCACGTTCAGCCGCACGGTCGGTTCGGCGCGCCGTTCTGCCGTCACTGCGCGACCACTGAACCAGAAGCGCAAGCATGACCACCATGAGCGGGATCTCGCCGGTCGCCCAGGCGATGCTGCCCCCCAACTGCTGATCGCCGATCAGATCGTTGTTCCAGCCAAGGCCGAGCGAACGGAAGTAGGCGCCACCCATGACGGCGGTGGTGCTCATCAAGGCCACACCGAAGAACGCGTGGAACGGAAGCGAACCGAAGACCATTGCCAGCTTGGTCACCGGCTGCAATTGTCGTGGTGACGGGTCGATTCCGATCGCCACCCAGTAGAAGAGATATCCGCTCAGGATGAAGTGCAGATTCATCAGCAAGTGCGCGCTGTGCGAGTCGACCGTCGCGCCGTAGATTCCGCCGAGATAGAGCGCGTAGAAGCCGCCGACAAAGAGAACGGCCGCCACGATCGGGTGCGTGATGAAACGCGAGAACGGGCTGTGCAGGGCGGTCAGAATCCACTCGCGGATGCCTGGCACGCCGTCCTTGCCTGCCGGATCGAGGGCCCGCAGAGCCAAAGTGATCGGCGCACCCAGAACCAGCAGGACTGGGCCCAACATCGACAGCGCCATGTGCGCACCCATGTGAACGCTGAAGACTGCCGGCGCGTACTTGCCTACACCGGACGACGTGGCGATCAAGAGCACCGCACAACCGCTCATCCAGGCGATGGTTCGGCCGACGGGCCAGGAATCCCCGCGCTTGGCCAGTTTGCGCAGGCCGATTCCGTACAGAATCGCCGCAGCGATTGCGGCAGTGCCGAACATGAGGTCGAATCGCCAGTCCGTCACGAATGCCATGAACGACGGCGGGTCCGGAAGGTTGTAACCGAGTTCGACCTCGGGGATCGAGGGAATCGACAGCGGCGGGGGCGGTGGGGTCCGACCGAGGCCGATCGCGAGACCGATGGTCGCCGCCATCACGATGCCTTCAGCGCCGGCAAAACGAATCAGCGCGGAGCGACTCTTGGGGTTCTCCGCCAACGCCGGCAGCGCCCGACTCCGCTGAGCCCAACCGAAGAACCCGAGGATGATCAGTGCAACTGTTTTGGCGACGATCAATCGTCCGTAGGTCGTGGTGAACACGTCGTCGAGAGGTAGACGGACAATCGCATTGATGACACCGCTGAATCCCATGACGACGAAGCAGATGGATGCGACCGTCGAAAAGCGTCGAGCCGCTACGTCGGTGTAATCGCCGCCGCGCCGCGCGTGGGCCAGTAGCGCGAACAAGCCGCCGGCCCAGAGCGAAGCTGCCACAAGGTGCAGGATCAGGCTGTTGGTCGCGATGTCATGCGAGCCGCCCGAAGACGAGTGACCGGTGAGAGCGAGCGGCATCAGTCCGAGTAGACCGACCAGCAGCAGGAGCGGAGTCCACCACCAGCGCAGTGTCAACCGGGCCAGGATCGCCAGAACAACCGCGATGATGGCCGTCCAGCGCCAGGCGCCGGCGATCTCCACCTGGTCGAGTCCCGACCAGAGGTTTGCCGGTTTGATCGCTTCGGCAAACGGCTGACCCGATGTGTCGGAGAGCGTCAGAGGCACCATCATGAACGAACAGATCGCCCACACGATCGCGGCATGCGATGCGGTTCGGACTGCTCGATAGCCGTCGACGTCGAGGACGCCCGACTTCTGAGGTGGCACGAAGAAAGCGGCCAACAGCAGTGACCCGATCGCGATGACCGCGGCGATCTCCCCCAGTGCGCGCATCGCGGGCAGGCCGTACGTAGTGATCGGACCTGGATCAGGGATGCCCAGAAGAGTCAGTGCCTGCGACGCGGAGAATCCCACCACGACGGCTGCGGTGAGCCCTGCGATGAGTCCACTGACCACGAATATGGCGGTCGAAGAAGCGGGTGCACCGCTGTGCGGAGTGGACTCCGGTGAGGAATCTGTCGGCGCGAGGTCGGGTGTAGCCATACCTCAAGGGTAGGACCTTCGCGAACCGACTACGACAACGCGTCGGAGTTGGGCGGCGCGCGTCACATCCCGAACCCTCGAGTATGATGTTCCACGCGCCTCCGTAGCTCAGGGGATAGAGCAAGAGCCTTCTAATCTCTTGGTCGCAGGTTCGAATCCTGCCGGGGGCACTTTTCGTACCGTTTACGCAGGACTCAATACCTTCTAGGCCAGCATGTACGCAGATACGACCAATGCAATAATCCTGCGTTGTCCCGCGCAATCCCGACCAAAGTGTTGAGTAAGTGTTGAGCGGTTCGCAGGTGAGCATGTACGTCTCTCGACGCAAGCTAGGCGCCGAATTCCGACTCATCGTCGACAATCTTGCCGAACAACGGCAGGGGTCAAGGGATGGGATGAGAACCCGAAGCCGTTCATCTGGAACAAGTCCGTCGAGAAGATCCGACCCCCGAGGAAGGGTTAGTCGCGCGAGTCAGTCGTCGACGTTCTCCTCCAACAGCGTGCGGAAACTGGCCGCCAGTCGGACAACTGTGTTCCCGTTGTCATGGTCGACCAAGCACACGCTTCCGTCCGCAGCGATCCAGATCGGATTCCCCGACCCGTCGTCAGCGAACACCACCCCGTCGATGAGGGCACCGTATGCGTCACGCGCCTCAATGGTCAGCTCGATGCATGTCTC
Organism: Rhodococcus sp. KBW08; assembly: GCF_003852455.1. NCBI lineage: Bacteria > Bacillati > Actinomycetota > Actinomycetes > Mycobacteriales > Nocardiaceae > Rhodococcus > Rhodococcus sp. KBW08. The sequence continues at coordinate 75,440 of NZ_QAJJ01000044.1, read as the reverse complement.
ACGACCGATAAGCTCGGCGTTGTCCCATGCGTGCACGGACACGCCCACGAAGCATCCACCCCAACGTCCCACGAACTCGGTGAAGTCTTTGTCCGGGACGATGTCGAGCGCATGCAATCGCGCGTGAAGCTCGTCTGCCGGAATCGGACGGCCGGGACCGTAGAAGTCCACGGTCCGCTCGATCCGAGCGACCAACCCGTTTCCGAGAGCCATATCGGAAACTTACTACCGGCGCGGGACACTAGCTTCGAACTCGGACGCCGGTGCGTCGGGCGCAAGAGTGTCGCAAAAGTGTCGCACCCGCATGGGTCGCCGAACAGGAAGCCGCTGGAGCCGAAGACTACTACCAACTGAGGCAGATCAAATGTCAGTTACGACCGGTCCGTCTGGTTCTATTCCGGCATGAAAATGCCGTTCGCCGCAGTCGCGGCTATCGGAGCGGCGCTACTCATCAGCGGATGCAGTAGCGAGCCCGCGGGTCCCACCGCCGAGGAAGTGAGGGCAACTCAGTGTGCGGGTTTCGCCGAACTGACGCCCGGATATCTGGAGACTCAAGCGGACCAAAAGACTATTAGCGACAAGGGTTCAAGCTTGGAAGAGCGAACTGACGCATCGATGCGAATCATGAAACGCACGACCGATGACGGTCGCCGTACCCACGCGTACGATTGCGATGCACGATCAGATAAAGAACTTTTCGCGGAATACATCTCGAAATAACGGACGCCCTCGTCGGATTCATCGTGGCATTCTTGCTGATTGTCTTCATTACGAACTACTGGCAGACATTGCTGTGGATCCTGCTGTGGGTTGTAATCGCGGCGTTCGTTATCCCGATGACGCACGAAGGCTTCAAGTTCATTCGCGAGTACCGCGCCGACATGCGCAAGGTGAAGACCGACTACTACAAAGGCCTCGACGAGCGCACGAATCTGCAGCATCAGCAGTACTTAGCCTGCCGCGACGAAGGCGTCTACGGGGACTATCCGCCAGCGAAACTTGACTAGGGCGCGTCTCCCTTATCTCGGGTGAGGCTGGCGGCATTCTTGTGCTGCATACGGCACACGCGTGATCAAGCTGCTGCCAACGCCGGATGAGAGTAAGCCCTGAAAAAGAACGAGAACGAGAACGAGAGAATAGACCTCATGACTGAGCAGACCCTCGCGGCGCGGCTAATGACCCGTGCCGATTGGCCGTGGATCCAGCGCTGGTACGAGGATGAGACGCTAGACCGTGAGCTGGGTCCGCTTGACGACGAGTGGCTCGAGTATGTCCTCGCCACCCACTCGGGTGTGCAGCTTGTGGTGCTCGACGGTGTCGATCCGGTCGCGCTCGTCGGCTGCGCTTGGGACCCAAACGGACACGAGCATGGCATCACTGATCTCGCGATCGATCCGCGCCGGCGCAGGAACGGGCTCGGCCGGGCAACGATCGACTGCGTCCGTTCGTGGCCCGAGCACCCGCCGACGACGGGGTGGGTTGCGTTCGTTGACCAGAGGAACGAGCCCGCTTACCGCTTCTTCAGCGAGCTCGGTTGGGCGCATCGAGGGCTCGACGCGGATGGGATGCACCAATTCGCAACCGGCGCAACGAAAGCTCCGACGAGCGGGCGCTGAGGGGAGGTCGTGGCTCGGTTGGGTAGTGGCACGTTCGCGTGACGGCGTTGCGGTGGTGCTCGGCGCACAGGCTTGCGTGCACTTATTTTCGGAGTACTGCTAATGCGTTCGAAGTCTTGGCCGCGAAAGGAAACGCGCCAGCCTGGCACCGCAGAGAAGACCGCCATCACTGTCGCACCGATGACCGTACCGACCGCAAATGCTGAGGACAGCAGGCCCGCAGTGCCAACCGAGACCCCCAACTCGGTCGCGATCGCGGGTGGCACGAGTCCTTCCAGGTCGGCGACGAGACCCTTGCCGGGGGATGTTCCAACGCCGGTCACATACACAGTGCGTACGTCACCGTCCGATCGTGGTCGATGTGCCGGACACTGCGGTGCCGTTCTTGCGGGGTTCGACGACGAGGTAGCTCGTTCTCACTTACTGAGAAATCACGAGTGCCGATTCACCGATGCTGCGATCGTAAATCGCGCGGAAAACCGAAATGCGTTACTTGCCAGCATTTTTCCCTGGACGACTTTGGGCAATCGTTTCCCATCCTCAACATTCACAAACCGGACAGTCTGTGCTATTTTTTACAGACCTTCACCCCCGTTTTACCCTCCGAGAGGTTCATCACGCATGTCTCAAGCCACCCGCCGCGCCGGAATCGTTGCCGCACTTGTCGGCTCCGCTGCATTGATTGCACCGGCTTTCGCGGGCGCAGCGCCCACTGGTTCACTCGGTTCCGCAGAGCCGGAAGCGGGCTTCAACTGCTCCACAACGTCTACCGAAACCACCGCGAACGGCTGGGGAATCCCGTTCACCGACGAGAAGGACCAGACCGCCTCCTACGCGGCCGATAATGTCTTCGACAAGGACGGCTCACTCAAACTCGAAGTCACCGACGTCAAGGACCGCTCCGTGTCCTACCACGCGGCAGGCAGCATCAAACTGGCCGACGCAGCTGCCAAGGAAATCGGGTTTTCCGAGCGCGCCGTAACCACCAGCGCTGCGTTCCAGCTGCGTTTGACCGGCACCACGAACCCGGACAACAACGGTTTCACCACCCTGGTGTGGGTGCCGAGCCAGAACGGCGCATCCGTGACGGACGCTGCGGTCAAGCACGAGAACATCCAGGACGGACTCTGGTGGAGCACCCGCACCATCGGCGGTGCAGTCAAGGGCGAGCCCACCTCACTCGATGCCATCGTGGCAGCCAACCCCGGCGCAAAGGTCGAGCACTACGGTGTGAGCGTCGGCACCGGCTCGGAAGCCTCGAGCGTCTTCGTCGACGCTGTGAAGTTCAACGGCTGCACCACCAACTTCGCCAAGAAGGATCCGAAGCCTGAGACAGGCACCGGTTCACTCGGTTCACTCGGCGACATCTTCGGCAGCTAGCAGCAACAGTCCTTCTGCAGATGACGAAAGCCCCCAACCTCCTTGCGAAGTTGGGGGCTTTGTCGTGAGTTTCTACGAGCCGAACGCGGGGAATTGGATGGATCCGAATCCCCCGCCCGGCTTCGCAGGCGCCTGCGGGAGAGTGAACGGAAGCTCAACCAAGTTGTGAGTCTTGTTGTATCCGGCCGGGGTGGGTCCGTCACTGACGCAGTAGATTCCGGCGACATAGTTGCCATCCGGAAGTCCTGCGATGGTATCCGTAATCTTCGAACTATTTTCGGAAGCCGGGTTGGGCGACTTCCACACGGGATCGGCCTCCAGATTCGGGTATCTGTGCAGACCGATCCGATTCGGATCGGAACCTAGCCCCCAAATTTCGTGCCGTCCGCAGTAATCTGCCACACATGAAGAAGGCACTTCCGAAGACGCTGAAGTCACTCGCCCGAACTGTTGGAATCCTGGCACTCGCGATCGTCGTGGTATCCGTGGTCGAGCGGTTCACCGGCGCACACCAACCGACGACCGGTCCCGCGTCGTTGACCGGGCCAGACCAATCGTTGTAGCCCTTCCCTTGCGACAAAGGCCGTCTCACGAAGTTCTACGACGAGAGCCGGTAGGCAATTGCCCACCAATGCCGGCTGAGCCGCATGCACCGCGCTAAACAGAGCGGCCGCGAGTGTCACAGAACCTCTGAGCTCTGGAGCCCAGGGTGTAACAGCCGCCGGGGCAGTCGAACCTTGCGGGCAGCCGTGGGTGTAGCACCACTGACACAAGCTGCGTCAGAATGGTCGCGCGAGAACTCGATTCGAAGGTCCGATTTCGCGAAGTGTCCAGAGAGCTGCGAAAAGCACTTGCTGTGGGACCTCGCGGCTACTCGGTGCGGTTGCTCGGATGTGGCGACTGCGCACCGATCGAACCGGCCGCATCCGCCGTCAGCGACTACGCAACGACCGTCACCATTTGACCACGGGCATCGAAAGCGCTTGAAAAGTAAGCCATTTCATCGTGCCGAGGTGCGCGAGAACGACCTGAACTTGCGAGGTCTCGAGATCTTCGAAGAAACCTCCGGCATGGCATCTTCCGAGATCCACACTCATCCCAGGTAGTGCATCATCCGTGCGCACACGAGCGACGCCAAAAGTCGCTGCGGCGCGTGATCAGCTGGAGAGACGTAACCGTACCGAAGGCTTTCTACGAAAAGCCGGACGATTCTTTGTCTCGAAATGCCATGTCGGCCGCCGAAGCATTATCGACGGTTAACTCAGGCCGGAATCCAATCTGCTAAGAAAAACGAATCTAATGTGACCCCTATCTCTGGATCCTTTCAGAACAGGGGTTTCTATGACCCGCGACTGAATTCACCCCCTAATTCACCCTCCTCCTATACGCGGAAAAATGATTTGCCTTTTTGTCGAGCGTGTGTGCACAGATAATTCGCTCCACACCTTGTCGTTCCGACAGCAAATAAGGGGCGGTGAACTGCATAAAGGCTCATTCGGTACAGCAGTGCCGACTCGACTCGGCCGCTCACCGATTGTCGGCAAGGTCCAAGACAGGCATGCAACTGATGGTCGAGATCGAATTGTGATGAACCAGCCAGTTAACTTGACAGAAATCAACGGAAGATACATATAGCCAGGTAAGCGGAGTTTTTCTTGCATGGACGGACGTCCATGGCGTGTCCAGCTATGCGATTTGCTCGTGTTAGATTCCTGATTGCGCATCGCCCGGTTTGCGCCTTCTGCGTTGTTTGCGCGGAATTTGCATCTTCTCGCGAACGGCCCCGCGCACATTTCTTCACGTTGTGCCAGAGAAAGGAATTTCATGAAAACCGTCACGGCAGCGAAGCACGCAGCACGAAGACTCCCCCTCGGAGCCCTCGCACTGTTGCTATTGCTATCCGGGATGGTGCTCATGCCCGAACTGCAATGAATCGCGCAGGAAAGATCATCGGCCGCGGCCTTTAGTACCTCGTAGGTCGTCGCGTTAGGTAACACCGGCGGTCGAGTTTTCTTGGAATTTCCTGGCTACCCAGAGCCGGCCGTCAGTCTGCGCCGGCGTCAGCCGGGTCCGATTACCAACTGTTCGGCTCCGCAATAGGTCGCCTGAGAATCACCAACGCTCGCATCCAGGCTCCAGAGCTGCTCAAAGGTCCCGTTTCGCTATTCGCCGGCCCCGGAAACGGGGCCTGAATCATGTGTTTCTGAACGAAAGGTGTTCGTCATGCGTAACCGTGTCTTCCCGCGCCGTGCCGGGGAGGGGGTGGTGTCTCGGTGGGCAGCTTTGGGGATGATCGTTGCGGTCCTGGCGCTGGTCGTATCGTCGTTCTCTTTCGTCCAGGTTGCCTCAGCAGATGACCTCGGGACCTCGACCGCCACAGTTCCGACCTCAACAGTTCCGACCACAACGAAGCCGCCCGCAACTACGACGGAGGCGCCGCTGAAAACGACTGCGCCGCATACTTCCACGTCGGAGTCACCCACGTCTGCGAAACCGCCGATCACAACCACGGCGCCCCCGTCTACGACTTCTGTGGCGGCGCAGCGACTGGCCGCACGCGGAGTCAATCCCGGCATCGATGTGAAAATCACAGACATCCAGGTCGAGGGAAAGAACGACCAGCAGATTACGGTCGGTGACTCCGTCACTGTGCGGGGCACCTGGGACGCGTCAAGCGCGAGCCCGCAGCCGGGCGACCAGTTCACCATTGAATTCCCTGGCGAGCTGAAGCTTCAGAGCAACCCCAAGATCGACCTTGTAGGTGGGGACGGGACGCTCTGGGGAAGCTGCGAGCTTGTGGGAGCCACCAATCTCATGACGTGTGTTCTCTCCGATGCCGTGGCAGATCGCCCGGACGAGGTGAAGGGCGATTTCTTCGTTTACACCAAGGCGGTCGAATACACCACGTCAGAGACTGTGGACTTCACGATCAACAACAAGGTCACGCCGGTCGACCTGCCCGGCACGGGCGGCATCACCGACGGCCGCGTAATCGGCGAGTCGACGAAGTCCGGCAAACTCCAGGACAACAAGCAGTCAGTGCGGTGGACCATCGACATCCCCGGCGCCGATCTGGCCAAGTTGGACGCAGGCAACACCGGTTCCGTGACCCTGAGCGACGAGCTCTCCGACAACATGAAGTTGTGTGCGGGCAGCCTGCTCAACGCGAAGCTGTGGTCCGGTCGCCCGGGCGATCTCAAAGAGACCCCCGGCGGCGTCACCGTCACCCAACCCGACGCGGGTGATCAGGTCACCATCAACATCGACAACGGCGCGCCCTTCGAGAGCAACAAGCTCTACCGCATCGAGTACACCTCATGCACGACCAGCGGCGTGGTGGATCTCGAGGGGACTCAGTACACGAACTCCGTGACGATCGGTGACAACACGGTGGCTTCGGATGGCGTGGGACAGGACTATGCGCCGCAGACCAAGCCCTGGAAGGGTGGCTACCTCGACGGCGGTAAGCGCAATATGGAAGCCGTCTGGACGATTGTGGTTCCGGGCACCGACATTGCCGCCAACAACCACAAGATCGACATCACCGACACCTTCGGCGGCCCCCATGCGGTCTGTGCCTCGGGCGTGCAGGTAGTCATCGAGAAGTCTGACTACCTCCCAGGGCGGGAGAACGAACCCAACTACCGCACTCCTGCCGCAGGATTCACCATTGCTCCCATCGGCGCAGTAGCCGGCGCGAGTACCTTCACCGCGGCGATCACTGTGGATAACCCGGACACGTTCAACGAAGAGCAGTATTACTACGTCACGTACCGGACCTGCCTGACCACCACCGAGGTGCCAGACTCCGAGGACCATCTCACCAACTCGGCGGTCGTCAACAAGACGTCGATCACGGGAAAGACTGAGGGGCCTAGGTTCACGAGCGGCAAGAGCGGCGCGATCAACACCACGTCGCAAACTGTCGGCGGCGTGGAGCAGCCGGCAGGCACCACACTCAATTGGACCGTGGAAATCTCCGGACACGATCTCGAGGGCCTTACGGAACCGGCGGTCATCAACGACAGGTTCTCACCGAACATGACGGTGTGTGAAATCGGCGGCGATCTCAAGAGCAACCTCAATCTCAAGGTCGTCGCGCAAGACTTCTTCGACGGCAACAAGAAACGCGATATCACCGATGCAACATCGGTGGCGCGAGCCGACGGCGGTTTCGATCTCACTCTCCCGCGTGACGCGGACGGTTACAGCCGTCAGACGAAGTACCTCGTCAGCTATACCCTGTGCACCAGCAGCGGCGGACTGGACCAGCGCGACACGGAATACTCCAACACCCTCACCTATGCCGGCAAGCAGACGCTGTCGCAGAGCGTCAAGCAGGAATGGGGCGGCGGCGGTACCGGCCAAGGCGTGTCACGGGGCTCGTTCTCGCTTCTGAAGGAGATCGCTCCCTTCTCCGAGAAATTCCCGGAAGACACCGAGTTCACTGTGAAAGTCGAAGAGTTCGCCCCCGGGCAAAATCCAGCGACCGACGCCCCGGTGAGCTCCTACGAGATCAAGGTGAAGGCTGACGGGACACCGGTCAGTGGGATCAACCCCCGCGGAACCGGCTGGCAGATCCGCCTGTCCGAGATCAACCTCCCGACCGTTGACGGTGTGTACTTCGAGCGAGGAACGTTCCGCCATTCAGAGGGTGTGACGCTCAACGTGGACCGGACCGAGGCGCTGGTGACCATCACGCCGAAGAGCAATGTCGGTGTCACACTGCTCAACAAAGCGAGCTTGGGATCGGCAAGGATCACCAAGGCCGTCATCGGCGACGGAGCGCGCACGGGACTGGAGGCTTTCGTCATCAACGCAGAGATCGCTTTCGGTGACGACGACGCCGGCAACGAACTGCGTCAATTCACTCTGAAGGACGGCCAGCATTACGATCTGGGCAAATTGCCCATCGGAGCGAAAGTCACCTTCACCGAGGTCCAACCGACGAACACCGACCTCGTGACGTGGTCGCAGCCGGTGATCAGCCCGAAGACGCTCACCATCGGCACAGACGCGTCGGCGAACGCGGTCTCCGTCACCAACGAGGCCACGATCACGCAAGGCACCTTCGAAGTGAGCAAGAAGCTCACGGGCCCGAAGGCGTCCGACAAGGCCGTACCGGCCAGCTTCGACGTGATTGCCACCTGGCTCGATACGGACGACAACCCACAGAGCAAGACACTGTCGCTCCCGTCCGACGGCACCTCGGTTCCGTTCGGTGAGAACCTGCCCGGCGGCACCGAAGTTGCACTGACCGAACTGGTTCCGGAAAACGGTGACGGTCTCGCCTACGGCGTGCCCGCATACTCCGGGAATATCCGGATCAATGCGGACAACGCTGCCGTGGTGACCATCGGCAAGGATTTGCGCAAGGTCGAGGTGTCGAACTTCGTCGACATCAACGATGGCACTCTGCGCGTCGCCAAGCAGGTCAGCGGCGAGGCCGCCGAGGCTGTCGGTGATGACGTGGAGTTCACGGTCGAGGCGCGTTGGCGCGACGGTGTGGACTACCGCACCCAGGTGCTGAGCGTCAAGCAGGGACAGACCACACCGCTGGGCGTCGACCTCCCCGTCGGCACCGAGGTGACCTTCACCGAGACCGGCCGTCCCGATGTCGCCGGAGTCGAATGGGGCACGATCTCCTGGGGCACCAGCCCGGAAGGCGAATCGTGGCTGCACTCGAACCTCGACGGAACCGCAACGGGCATCGTCTCCGACGACCCGACCGACGGTCGACTGATCACGCTGTCGAACGAGGCGCTGTGGAAGTTCGGCTCGGTCGAATTCACGAAGTTCATCCTCGACGCTGACGGCAATCCCGTCCGCGCCCCCGAGGCCGACCTACCCGACAGCGCGACGTTCGATGTCCGTGTCGACGAAATCGACCCGCCACTCCCCGCTGGAACCGATTTCCCGGCAGTGGGCCAGACCATCACCCTCGATGCCGGAAACGACTGGAGTTGGACGTCCGGCGAGGTTGTTCCACGGAACACCGTGATCACCTTCTCCGAGGTCGACCCCAAGCCCCTGGCCGGTATCGACTGGGCGCGGCCGTACTACTACGTGTCCGCGGATGCCGGAGACGCCGAACACCGCAACACCGTCAAGGTGGTGGCCGGTGAGCAGGCTGTGGTGGAGATCCACAACCGCCCGATACCGACCACCGACGTGGACATCGACAAGTTCGTGACCGGCCCCAAGGGCAGCCAGGTGGCCAAGGACGGATCCACGATCTTCCAGGTCACGGCTACGTGGACGGACATCGACGACGAGGCGCGTTCGTGCGTGCTCGATGTCAAACCGGGCGCTTCGGTCACTCCGACCGCCCAGTGCGACGCAGCCGTCATCGACGGCCGGGTCCAGTTCCCGCTGGACACCGACATCACTTTCGTCGAAACCGGTGCTCACACAGACGTCACCAACGTCAAGTGGGGTGAAGTGATCTGGGGCGTCAAGGAAGGCAAGGCGGACGTCTCGAAGATCGTGGGTGAACCGACCGGAGCTTCCGTCAAGCTCACCAGCGAAGCAAACAAGTCAGTGGTTCTGGGACTCGAGAACAAAACCAGCAGCAATGGGCTGATCATCATCCCGATCCCGATCCCGCTGCCGCCGTGGGAAATCCCGACATGGCCGGGCTCCGAAGTACCCGGAGGACCAGGCACTGACGTGTCGACTCCCGGAAACAACACTCCCGGCAATAACGGTGGTGGACACAACGGTGCTCCGGGCACGCCTGCTCCGGGAAATCCTGCTCAGGCCAAACCGGACCAGTCATCGTCCCTGCCGGTAACCGGCGCGAACGTCATCTGGCTCGCCGGTCTGGCGCTGGCACTGATCGGCGGTGGCACGTGGCTCGCCCTGCATAACCGCAAGCGTGCACCCGGCCAGGAGTAACTCCCAACCAGGAATACCGAAACAGCGCGGGTGCGACCTACACCTGGTCGCACCCGCCCTGTTCACCGTCACGACGTATCTATCTCGCGGCCGCCCCTGCGGCTCATCCCTCGAAGGAGAAACACCATGTCCATCCTCCCGTTCCCGATCGTCATCAAGGACATCCAGACCACCGGTTCTGCGGCGATCGACGGCCTCGGTCGCCTGTCCGTACTCCTGTACGACCTTCTCGGAGGTACCGGAAGCGCCACGATCAGCGCGGGCAACTAGTCCGACGACGGAGAGGAGTCCCGGTCCATGAGAGATTCACAGCATCCGGTTCCTGGGCGGCCGCGGTTAGGCCAGGTCATCGGTGAGCTGCTCCTCACGGCCGGGGTCCTCATCCTGCTTTTCGTCGTCTACGAGGCGTTCTGGACCAATATCACCTCGGGGCGACTGCAAGACGAGGTCAACGCCCAACTGGAGGAATCGTGGGGCAAGGACAAAGACCAGGTTGCGGCCGGTAACCCTGTTGCACCGCCGGCCCCGGTGCTCGGCGAGGGATTCGCGCGCGTGTACCTCCCGACACTCGGTGCCGACGTCGTATCCGCCGTCGTCGAAGGCACACGCAACGAGGACCTACGGGCCGGCCCCGGCCACTACCCCGAATCGCAGATGCCCGGCGAAGCAGGAAATTTCGCGCTCGCCGGGCATCGCATCGGATTCGGCGCAGTCTTCCAACACTTGGATCGACTCGATGCGTGCGATGCCGTCGTCGTGGAGACCGAGTTCCAGTGGATGACGTACCGGTTACTCCCACTCGACCAGGCTTCGCCCGAACGTCGCACAGCGGCGCAAGCCTGCTTGAGCCCCGAGCAAGCCGACCGCGTGTCCGACGGCGACTACGCACATCTCCTCGGGCGGCACATCACCGCGCCGGGGGATGTTGCGGTCGTCAACCCGCTCCCCGGCAAACCTTGGCCAGAGCCTGACACCACACTGGAAAGCATGTTGACACTGACCACGTGCCATCCGCTCTACTCGAACAGCGAACGCATGATCGTCCATGCTGTTCTCGTCGAAACAATCTCGAAGACTTCGGGCACCATTCCCGCGGCACTCCAGGAGCAATGAAATGTACGGCTACCTCTGGGGCGCGCTCCCCGGCCCCCGACCAGTGAAGGCCCTGCTGGCGATCGTTCTCGTGGTTGCGGTCGTGCTGCTACTCATGGAAGTCGTATTTCCTTGGGTGTCAGAGCACATGCCCTATTCCGACGTCACCGTATAAAGCGCCCGTGCAGGTCGGCCGCACCGGCACAAGACTCGGCTGGAGCCCGAAGGCGCTGTCCTACATCGGAATCGACGGACCTACGATGATTCCGGCGTGCCGATGAACCAGTTTCCACGTGTCGGAACGACCTGAGCGAGCACTGAAACCTGACTCCGCCGCTACAGAACCTTCGTGAAGATCTGCGCCGGCGCTGCCGTCTCCAGCTTGTCCAGTGCCGCAACCAACCTCACGAAGTGCTCGGTATGGGTGTGGGCGTCGAGGTGCTCCTGCGATTCCCATTCCTCCGCCAGCACGAGCTCGCACGGATTGTCGGTGCGCTGCAGTAACTCGTAATTGATGCAGCCGTCTTCTTTTCGGGTCTCGGTGACAAGTTCGTCGTACAGCCGAAGCACTTCCGCGAGATCACCCTGCGCCACTGTGGTTGGCACCAAAACCCTGATCACAAAGACTCTCCGATTCCACTGTCCCGCATTGACCCCTCCGCTCGAAGTCTGCCGTAGACCCCCGACAGATCAAGATTTCCGTTGTGACTCGAAGTTTGCGGACAGGCGCAATATCTACGAAACACCCCCGATACCGAAGGTTCGTAGGGTTTGCCGAAGTCGGGCTCGCAATCAGCAGCGCAGCCCTGGGCCCGGGCGAGGGGTAAGCACATGAGTGGAAATGCAGTTCGCTTGCAAGCGATCAAGGACGTCGAGGCCTACACACCGCCGGTGGTCAGCTTCACGACCGATGAAACTCCCGGCGAGGTGTTCGGAGCCAACGTCTTCAACAAGGTGGTCATGCAGAAGCGGCTGCCCAAGCTCGTCTACAAGTCGGTGATGGCGACGATCGAGCAAGGCAAACCACTTGATCCCATGGTCGCCGACGCGGTCGCGTCCGCGATGAAGGACTGGGCACTGGAAAAGGGCGCGACCCACTACGCCCATGTTTTCTATCCGCTCACCGGGTTGACGGCCGAGAAGCACGACAGCTTCCTCGAACCGGTCGGCGACGGCAGTGCGTTGGCCGAGTTCGCCGGCAAGACCTTGATCCAAGGTGAACCCGACGCTTCGAGTTTCCCGAACGGTGGGCTGCGCAACACGTTCGAGGCCCGCGGATACACCGGCTGGGATGTCACGAGCCCGGCCTACGTACTCGAAAACCCCAACGGCAACACACTGTGTATCCCGACTGTGTTCGTCTCGATGACCGGCGAAGCACTCGACCACAAGACTCCCCTGTTGCGCTCACAGCAGGCCATGGGTTACCACGCCGAACGAATCCTGAAGTTGTTCGGGCACAACGATCCCGAGCACATCGTGTCGTTCTGCGGTCCCGAGCAGGAGTACTTCCTGATCGATCGACACTTCTTCCTCGCGCGCCCCGACCTACTGAACGCCGGCAGAACACTCTTCGGCGCAAAGCCGCCCAAGGGCCAGGAGTTCGACGACCACTACTTCGGGGCGATCCCGGAACGTGTGCTCGGATTCATGATGGACACCGAGCGGGAACTCTTCAAACTTGGCATCCCCGCCAAGACACGGCACAACGAGGTTGCGCCCGGCCAGTTCGAGATCGCCCCGATGTTCGAGCGCGGCAACATCGCCGCCGATCACCAGCAGTTGCTGATGACCACCTTCAAGACCATCGCCAAGAAGCACGGCATGGAATGCCTCTTCCACGAGAAGCCGTTCGACGGCGTGAACGGCTCCGGCAAGCACGTCAACTTCTCCCTGGGCAACTCCGAACTCGGTAGTTTGCTTGTCCCCGGCGACAATCCGCATGACAATGCGCAATTCCTAGTCTTCTGTGCCGCAGTCATCCGGGCCGTCCACAAGTACGCGGGACTCCTGCGCGCATCTGTCGCTTCGGCAACCAACGATCACCGTCTCGGTGCCAACGAGGCTCCCCCGGCCATCATTTCGATCTTTCTCGGCGATCAACTGGCCGACGTCTTCGAGCAGATCGCCAAGGGCGCGGCGACGTCGTCGAAGGACAAGGGCACCATGATGATCGGTGCCGACACCCTTCCCGTCCTACCGACCGATCCGGGCGACCGCAACCGCACCAGCCCGTTTGCCTTCACCGGCAACCGTTTCGAGTTCCGCGCACCGGGATCGATGCAGACGGTCAACGGTCCGATGGTCACCATCAACACGATCATGGCCGAGGCCTTGGACTACATGGCCACCGAACTGGAATCGGCAGTCGCAGACGGCGCCGATTTCGACACCGCCGTCCAGAATCTGCTCACCGAAATCATCACCAATCACGGTGCGGTTGTCTTCAACGGCGACGGCTACTCGGAGAACTGGCAGATCGAGGCCGAGTCTCGCGGCCTGCCGAACCTTCGCACAACGCTGGACGCGCTGCCTGAACTGATCACCGAGCCCTCGATGGAACTCTTCGAGAAGTACAAGGTCTTCAACCACCGAGAGATGCACAGTCGCTACGAGGTCGGACTCGAACAGTACGCACTGAGCATCGGCGTCGAGGCACGCTTGGCCGCCGAAATCGGTACGACGCTGATCCTTCCGGCTGCAGTGCGCCACCAGACGGAAGTTGCTCAAAACTTCGTCGCGCTGAAGTCCGCCGGCCTCGAACCGGATTCAGCTCCGCTCGAAGAAGTGTCGGCGCCCGTTGCGGCTCTACGAACTGCGCTGGCGACCCTGCGTGCAGCCATCGACGCCGACGCCGGCGAGTCCCCGTTCGATCAGGCCAAGCACGCCCAGGACGCACTCCTGCCCGCGATGGCCGAAGTACGTGCAGCGGCCGACTTCCTCGAAACCATCGTCGCCGACGATCACTGGCCACTCCCGACATATCAGGAGATGCTGTTCATTCTCTGAGCATCACCGAAAATCAACGCCCACAAAACTGTGGCCTGCAACTCGATCGAGTTGCAGGCCATAGTTGTCGAAGCTTGCTCGGCTAGCGGTCTTCCGGCATCGTGACCTCGAGGACGCGTGCCTCGCCGGTCGTCGCCGGGTCCGGCCGATCGCGAGAATCGGACGACGCCATCTTGAGTCCGTTCAAATCGGTCCGCATGTAGATGACGTTGTAACGGTCCCACGTCGTAGCAACGAATTCGAGGAACTGTCCGCTCGCCCACGGGTGCATGAATCCGCCGTACAACGCGGGCAACGTGATTCCGCTCAGCAGAGTTTGGGTACCGCTCCACGGTCCCTGCGGCTGATCAGCCTGACGGATCACGAGATTGCCCTCGGCGCTGGTGTACATGGCGACGTACTTGTTCAGGTAGTCGTTCCATTGCACTGCGAGCTCACTGACGGGTGCCTTGATGACCTGAACGGCATCGGTATCGCGTGGGCTCCAACCGGATCCGTCCCAGTATTCGTAGGCGCCGAGGTTTCTGATGTCCGCTCCGGCCACCCGCGCCAGGATCGCCTTGCCGAAACGACCTGAGGGAGTTCCGTATTCGTAGATGTAGCCGTCCCGGCCGTCGAGGAAGGCGCTCTGCTGGAAGTTGGAATTGATCGGAGATACTGCCGGAATCCCCGGAATACCGAGTCCTTCCGTATTGGCGCGAACTGTCGCGGGATCGAGTTCCCAGTTCTCACCGTTGTCTGTCGAGAAAGCCAGGGCCGAGTAGTTGGTGGTCCAGGCACCGGGTTCGTCCCAGGACCGAACAGACATGAACCTGATGTATTGCACACCGCCGTAGGAGATTCCAGCTGTGGGGATGGTCGTGAACTCCCCCGGGATACCGAATCCCGGAATGATCTCCTTGGAATGATTGGGTCCGTCCAAAGGTGAGCTGTCGATCTTCATTCCGTCGGCAATGGCGGTGTCGTTGCTGCGGAACAACACGTTGCTGCGCCAGTCGTCTCCTGGGGTGTCGCAATCACCCACCGTGTCGCCGAAGGCCATCAGAACGTCGTGATCGGGCCCTGAAAGACCGTTGTCCCACATGATTCCGAGGTCGGTTCCCGACACGTTGAACCGCTCGATGGTGTTGTTCGGGCTGCCCGGGCCGGTGACCATTTCGATTGCCTTGGTCCGGCCGGTCAGCACCGGTAGAGCGCCGTTGGGAGCGCCGGTGATCCACGGCAACGCGTTGGCGAGGGATCCCGTACCTGCTGAACCACTGCCGAGAGATCCGGTCAGGGATCCGAGCGAACCCGTCATCGATCCGGCGGAGCCACTTCCTCCCGAACCACACGGTCCACCGATCGCCGACGCAGACGGTGCTGCGGCGATCGTCGCGGCAATCGTGACGACGCCTATCGACAACATCGCCGACATGGAGTGTTTTTTACGCACGTGCAGCCCCTCTGATCATTTCGACTCGCGTTCGGACCACAGGCACAGTGATCCCCGACCGCAGAAGCAAACCATTTGGACTGTGTTAAGAGAGTGAAAGCTGAGCAAATTGTTATAAATCGCCCGTTCAACTGACACAAGTGGCAGCTGTGTCCGATTTCACCTTCACAGGACAGTTGTCCGATACAGCAATAAAGGCGCCTAGTATGTAACGGAAATGTAAAAGAGTTCTCACAACGAGGTAGGTGAGCGGTGTCCGTACGTGACCGCGTAGCGCAGATTTACGATCAGGTTTTGGTTCGCAATGCAGGAGAGCCCGAATTCCATCAGGCCGCCGCAGAGGTCTTCGAGTCTCTTCACGTAGTACTCGAACGCCACCCGCGCTACGCCGACGCCGGACTCATCGAGCGGCTGTGCGAGCCGGAACGCCAGATCATCTTCCGCGTGCCGTGGACCGACGACGAGGGCAATGTTCACGTCAACCGCGGCTTCCGCGTGCAGTACAACAGTGCACTCGGCCCCTACAAGGGCGGCCTGCGTTTCCACCCCAGCGTCAACCTGGGCATCGTGAAGTTCCTCGGCTTCGAGCAGATCTTCAAGAACTCCCTCACCGGTCTTCCCATCGGCGGCGGCAAGGGTGGCTCGGACTTCGACCCCAAGGGTCGCACCGACGCGGAGGTCATGCGCTTCTGTCAGTCCTTCATGACCGAACTGCAGCGCCACATCGGTGAATACACCGACGTTCCGGCCGGTGACATCGGCGTCGGCGGTCGTGAGATCGGCTACCTGTTCGGCCAGTACAAGCGACTGACCAACACGTACGAGTCGGGCGTCCTGACCGGCAAGGGCATCACCTGGGGCGGATCACAGGTTCGCACCGAGGCCACGGGCTACGGCGTCGCGTACTTCGTCGCCGAAATGCTCAAGGCGAAGGGCGAAGGCCTCGAGGGCAAGAACGTCGTGATCTCCGGATCCGGCAATGTCGCCATCTACGCCATCCAGAAGATCCACCAGCTCGGCGGCGTCGCAATCGCCTGCTCGGACTCCTCGGGATACATCGTGGACAAGAAGGGCATCGATCTCGACCTCCTCAAGGAGATCAAGGAAGTTCGCCGCGGCCGCATCAGCGAGTACGCCGACGCAGTTCCGCACGCCGAGTTCATCGCCGACGGATCCATCTGGGATGTGCCGTGCGATGTCGCACTCCCCTGCGCGACTCAGAACGAGCTCGACGAAGATGCCGCAAAGACCTTGATCGCCAACGGCGTTCAGGCCGTTGCCGAAGGCGCGAACATGCCCACCACCCCCGGCGGCATCCAGCTCTTCCGTGACGCGAACGTGGCCTTTGCACCCGGCAAGGCAGCCAACGCCGGTGGCGTGGCAACCTCTGCTCTCGAAATGCAGCAGAACGCTTCGCGTGATTCCTGGAGCTTCGAGTACACCGACGAGCGCCTCGCCGGAATCATGCGCGGTATCCACAAGCGCACCATCAACACCGCTGCCGAGTACGGCAAGCCTGGCGATTACGTGCACGGCGCGAACATTGCCGGCTTCGTGAAGGTGGCCGACGCCATGATTTCGCTGGGCGTCATATAGAGATTTCCGCAACACAGACAGCAGTACAGAAAAGGGTGACTTCACCCTGATCCGGTTCCCGTACGTCGGACTGGTCGAATCACCACCTAGGCCTCGAGGGCCCTGGGTCCTCGAGGACCCAGGGCCCTCGAGCTCGATCTGAGCAAATCACCCGCGACGATCACCGTTGGCGCCGGCAATGATGCCAGACGGGACTCGTGGTGTCTGCCGAATCGTTTTCCGCTCTGACGTCGAAAAACAGCGTAAGTGGACGATTGTTTAGGTCCGGAGCGCGTGGGGCATATGGACTTATCTTCACATTTGTCCATTTCACAGTTGGACAGTCGTTCATGTGGTAGAAATCACAACGCCTGGCGCAATTCGATCCGCAAATTTCAGCGGCGAGTATGCCCCCGAACAAGGCCTCAGCGTGTATCCCGCTTCGTGACGCGCCGAGCCTCCGGGTGCCTGTGCCAGGCGACGCACCTGTCAAGAGGAGGCCACCCCATGTCCCCAGCGCTGCTGAACAACCCGGGACCGCTCATGTTGGGAGGCAAGCCCGCCTCCACAGCGGTCAACGACGTCATCCCACTGGCAAGCGATCTCGTAGATCACCTGTCCCGTGCCAACCCGACGTTGACTTCCCTCCAAACGGAGGCAGTACGTCGGGAATTGATTGCGGTGATCGTGCAGGGGCTCCAAGTGGGGATCCAGCTGTTGGATCACCGCAAACTCCCTACCGACCAAGAGTTGGACGGCATTCATACGATGACCGTCCAACAGGCATTGAAAGGGGTGCCACTCAGCGCGATCCTCAACTTGACCAACGAGGGCATCAGCACTTTTCGCACCCTCATCCTCAGCAGGGCCGACGCCGAGGACTCCGACAATCTCGGGGATCTCAACGAGTTCTTGTTCGCACTCGCGCAGCGGCTTCACTCGTTCATCTCGATCAGCTATCTCTCGGCTCTTCCAGCCGGTTCCCAACTCGGGGAATACTCCGCCGGCGCGCTCGTGAAAGCCATGTTGGACGGCGACGATCCCACCCAACTTGCGTTGCAGATGGGCATCGAACTCGCACCCCGCTATCTCGTCCTACGGCTCCTGGTGAACCTGCCGCCCACTCGTCCGGGAGCCCGGAATGGCAATCACCAGCGCATACAGGCCTATCGTGACCTCTCCGTCGCTCAGTCGAAGATCGCGGCCCACTTCGGGTCGGCACTGCTCGAAGCGCCCGCACCGCAACGTGGTCTGGTCCTGATCGAAGGCACGCCCGACTGGAGAACGGTGTGCGAGGTCATCCAACGTGCGCGCGCGACTGTGGGGGTGGAGATCACAGCGATCGCCGAGAGCGCCGCCGTCGGTGATATCGCCGCCGCCCAAGCAACCACTCACGAATTGGCGCAACTCGTGCGGCGGCTCAGACTGCCGGCGCGGTCGTACCGAATGGAAGACCTCGCGCTCGAGTATCAACTGACTCGCAGTGGCGCAGGCCGCGACAGCCTGATCAATCTCCTCAAGCCGCTCGACGGAAATCCAGAACTATTGCAGACGTTGTCCATCCACCTCGCCAACGGCCAGCACCGTCAGCGCACCGCGTCGGCGCTCGGTCTACACACGAACACCGTCGACAACCGCATCAAGCGCATCGCAACCCTGACCGGATTGGATCCGGCACTACCCTCTGAGCTGCTCAAACTGCGCGCTGCCATGATCTCTCTGACCTTCGCCAGCACTGATATGGACAATCGTCCAGCGAAAGTGTGAACACTCACATCCTCGCTATTAGCTGTCCACGCATAGAGCCTCGACCCCACTTTTTCGTATCGAGCCGGGCTATAAAAGTGTGGTGCGAATCACCGCGCAAACCAGTAACAATTAAGGGGAAAAACATGATCAACGGCCAGGATAACGCTCTCCTCGGTGCCTTCTTCGACACCATCCTGCAGCTGTTCAACGCGGGCAGCACCGGCACGGGCTCGACGGATGGCGGCGGCGTCTCCTAGGACGAATCTCGGGCCCTGTGCGAGAGAATCTCTCGCACAGGGCCCGCTCCAAGCCGCCTGACACTGTGAGGGCGGTGACCACGGTGACCACCACGTCGCCACCGCTGAAACCAGGAGCAAGCACATGATCGCCGCACCAACCACAGGCGCTTTGGCCGTCGTTTTGAACACCGTCCTACAGATGTTCAACGCCGGCAGCAGTTTCCTCTACACCGACAACTCTCCGATCGGCGGCGGCGGCGAAACTCCCACGACGCCTGCTCCCTGATCGACTTATCCGCTCGCATCACCAAGTCGCGGCACAGACAGGAACCACCGTGATAAACCAGCACACCCTGGGCAGCCTGGTCATCGACTTCGGCTCACTCTCCCGAGCACTCGGCTTCGGCAACGGCTCGATCGTGTCGCTCGGCAGCACCGGAAGTGCCTGAAACAGCCTTCCCGACCACGTCGACGATCCCGTCGCCGCTCACATCCTCACCACATCTCGAAACAGAAAGCAGGTCCCCCTGTGCCTACAATTCCGCTCACCGGCGACCCCATCGTCATCAACATCATCGTCCAGCTTCTGAGCGCGGGCAGCAGCAATGCGCTCGCGTTGGGCGGGGTCGGTAGCAGCGGTCTCGGTAGCACCGGGCTCGGCAGCTTCGACTCGGCGAGCCTCGGAAGCGCTGCTTAGGACCTCACTTGTGATCGGATCGGTGTTCGATCCGCGTCTTCGATCGCCGAAACAGTCCATGAAACCCACGTTGCCCTCCGTCATCGATGACGGAGGGCAACGTGGTCGTTCGGGCGAAACGGCTCGCGGTTGGGCGATCCGGTCGTCGGCCTTACTGTCTCGGCGATCGAAGAGTTGGAATCAACGCCAGTCTTTGGGCGGATCAGTGTCGTCGTGCTCGATGGTCACGGACTCCGAACGATCGTCAGCCGCAGCCTTTTTCGCTGCCTCACGCATCTCGATTCCGTCGGACACCCAGTCACCGATCTCGCGCGTCACGTCTCGAACAGCCCCGGCGATGATCATCGCGATCGAGCCCACGTGGTTGGCTGCACTTTCGGTCAGTTCCTGGACCGTGTCCTTGCGGCGTTCGAATTTCCCGACCATCAGTGTGTGCCTCTCAGGCTGCTGTTCGCTGGCGCTCGACGATAACACCGGGAGGGGTCTTCGACTTGACCAAACCGGGCGGAAGAGCGAGCTTGAAGATCTTGCCCCACACCGAACCGATCTGCTTGAAGAACCCACCGGTGTTGTACGGCAAACCGTACTTCACACACAATTCTTTCACCTGAGGAGCCAGTTCCGGATAACGATGCGCAGGCAGGTCCGGGAAGAGGTGGTGCTCGATCTGGTGCGAGAGGTTGCCCGACATGATGTGGAAGAGCGGGCTCCCCTCGATGTTGGCGCTGCCGAGCATCTGGCGTACGTACCACTGGCCGCGAGTCTCGTCGGCCGTCTCGTCTTCGGTGAAGCTCTGTACGCCGGTGGGGAAATGGCCACAGAAGATGATCGAATACGTCCACACGTTCCGGACCAGGTTGGCAGTGACGTTCCCCGCCAGAGTGGTCACGAACAGCGGCCCCGTGAGAACCGGGAAGATGACGTAGTCCTTGAGGACCTGCTTGCCCGCCTTGTTCCACCAGCCCTTCAGGAGCGGCTTGACGTCGTGCCATTTGCGCTTGCCCTGGATGACGTTCTCGATCTCGAGGTCGTGCATCATCACGCCCCACTCGAAGAGCACCATCAAGGCAAAGGCCCAGACCGGATTACCGAGGTAATAGGGGTTCCACTTCTGCGCGTCGTCGATACGCAGGATTCCGTATCCGATGTCGCGGTCTTTGCCGAGGATGTTCGTGTACGTGTGGTGCATGTAGTTGTGCGAGTGGCGCCACTGGTCGGCCGGGCACACCGTATCCCATTCGAAGACTTCGGAATTGAGCCCGGGTTCACGCATCCAGTCGTACTGACCGTGCATGACGTTGTGGCCGATCTCCATGTTGTCGAGGATCTTCGACACACTCAGTGCACCGACTGCCGCGAGCCACACCGGCGGTAGGAAGCCGAGGTACATCAAGCCGCGACCGGCGACTTCGAAACCACGCTGAGCCTTGATGATCTTGTAGATGTACTCCCGATCCTCCGCACCGAGCGAGGCGACGGTGCGATCACGCAATGCATCCAACTCACGGCCGATCTCCTCGACCTGCTCGTATGTCAGGACGACGGGAGCATCGTCCTTCGCATCGGAACCGTTGCCGAGGAACGGGAGGGTGGGAAGTGAAAGTCCAAACATGTCGGTCTCCAGACAGTCGTGTGGAAAATGGGACTTCAGATGTCGACGGTGACGTCGCCGACGGGAGCGCTGACGCACAGCTGGATCTTCTTGTCCGGCTCGTCGTCTGTCTCACCGGTGCGAACGTTGCGAGTGCGACCAGCCTTCTTGACGGAGGTGCAGGAGAAGCAGATTCCCATCCGGCATCCGTATTCGGGATTGAGGCCCGCAGCTTCAGCTTGTTCGAGAAGAGTTTCGCCGGAGTTCTCGGCCGCCACCCCACTTTTGGTGAAGGACACCTCGCCGCCGGCCTCACCCGGTTCGGCCACCGCCGGCGCGAACTCCTCGGTGTTGAGCAGGTGCTCGACGTCGACCTCACGGAATACCTCACGCACTCCCCGCATCAGTCCGGGAGGCCCGCAGAGATATGTCTGGGCGTCGATCGTGTCCGGATCGGCGATCCACGGCGCCACCGCGTCGAGGTGCCCACGATCGAAGAAACCTTCGAGGTCACCTCCACCGCTTTCGGTGTACACGAGTACCAGTTTCACGTTCGGGTTCTGCTCCGCGATGGTTTTCAGAGCGCGTGCATACGCCACGTCCGCATCGGTGTTCGCGTAGTGCACGAACACGATCTCGCCCGAGTGCTCCTCCTCCACCAGCGTCCGAAGCATGGACATGACCGGGGTGATTCCACTGCCGCCACTGATCAACAACACCCGACGCGGGCGGTCGACGGGAAGGGAGAACACACCGTCTGCCTGCGAGAGGCTGACAACGAGTCCGGGCGCGGCGTTGACGTACAGATACTGCGACACCAGGCCACCCGGATGCGCTTTCACGGTGAGCTCGATCAGCCCACTGCGCGTAGACGCGCCCCCGGCCGGTGAGTAGCACCGAGTGTGACGAACACCGTCGATCACCACGCCCAACTGCACGAACTGGCCCGCCTGAAAACCGCGCCACTGGCGAGTCGGGCGTAGCGTCAGAGTGACGGAGTCAGCGGTCGGATGGTCGACGGCGACAACCTGCGCGCGGATGTCACGAACGGTCGCCATCGGGTTGACCAACTCGAGGTAGCGGTCGATCTGATGTGGAGCGGCCATGGCTTCGATGAGTCCCACCAAGGACAGTCCACGCCGAGGTGTGGACTTCGGTGTCGTGTTCTCAGGAGCTGATGCGATTGTCATGACCCTCCTCGTACTTCGATTGCCGGGTGTATCGATTGCTGAGCTAACTTCCCCCGACTGCGTGAATTCAGTGTACAAATGTTCACCAAAGATAGTGTGACAGGTGCACACAAGTACATGTCAACAAGAATGTGATCCGAGTTACACGAGTTGCCGAAAGGAGCCGGAATGCCTGTACCTACACTCGACGTCGTGACGAAGGCCGGACCGGTGAACCCGGAGCGCAGGGAACCTGAGAACAGGGAACCGGAAAGTCGTGCCGCCAAGAAGGAACGCACACGCCAAGCGCTCCTGGACACTGCCATGGACCTCTCGGCCGATCGCGGCTTCGCCGGAATCAGCTTGCGAGAGGTAGCCCGGGAAGCCGGGATCGTTCCGACGGCCTTCTACCGCCACTTCGCTTCACTGGAGGACGTCGGCGTTGTCCTTGTCGAGGAAAGCATGCGCATGCTGCGTCAGATGCTTCGCGACGCACGGCGCAATCCCAGCACCAAGGACGCCACCACGTCGCTGGAGATCCTTGTGCGACAGGTACATTCACATGAGCGGCAGTTTCGGTTCCTCTGCCGTGAACGCTACAGCGGCGTCAGTGAGGTGCGACGCGCGATAGCCACCGAAATGCGGTTGTTCGTCAGCGAATTGACCATCGACCTCTCCAGAATTACCGGGCTGGAAAGCTGGTCGTCGGACGATCTGGAAATGTCTGCCGACCTGATCGTCTCGACGATGTTCAGTGCTGTCGTCGAACTGCTGGACGCCGGGACGGCCGGGTATCGCGACGAAGCCGCCGTCATCACGCGAGCCGAGAAGCAACTGCGAATCATCATGCTCGGAATGGCCACCTGGAATCCACCTCGAAACTGACCTCGGGTTCACCTTTTCGACGTACGGTGAGAGTCATGTCTTCCACGAGTACATTCGAAATCCCCGTTGGCGACCTCACCTTCGACGTACTGATCTCGGGCCCGGACGACGGCATTCCACTGGTAGCGCTGCACGGCTTCCCGGAGAGCGCCGCATCCTGGGGCAAGGTCACACCACTGCTCACCGCGGCGGGTTACCGCGTGATCGCACCGAATCAGCGCGGTTACTCCGCCGGCGCACGCCCCGAAGGGGTGGATGCCTACAAGATCGAGCACCTGGTCGCCGACGTCGTCGGATTGCTCGACGCGCTCGGCCTGCCCGACGCGCATCTTGTCGGTCACGACTGGGGTTCGGCGGTCGCCTGGCAGGTCGCCGGTCGCCATCCGAACCGGATCCGCAGCCTGACCGCGATCTCGGTCCCCCACCCCACCGCCTTCGGCTGGGCACTCCGCGAGGACGAGGACCAGAAGCAGCGCTCGTCGTACATCGGACTTCTCCGGCAGGAGGGCAAGGCCGAGGAAGTGTTGTCGGAGGACAACTTCCGCCGGCTGCGGGCCATGTTCGACGGACAGATCGATCCTGAATTCGCGGACGAGCACATTCGTGTCCTGAGTGGTGAGGGCGCGCTGACCGGCGCCTTGAATTGGTACCGCGCGATGACCCGCGACTTCGGCGACATCGATCGCACCACCGTCCCGACCACGTACGTCTGGAGCACCGGCGACACAGCGCTCGGCCGTGCAGGCGCAGAGCGCTGCGGTGAATTCGTGGACGCACCCTACGAGTTCGTCGTGCTCGAGGGCGGAAGTCACTGGATTCCGGAAGAGCGAGCCGAAGAGCTGGCCGAGGCAATCCTCGCGCGTGCAGGATCCTGATCGCCGCGTGGAATTCGGCTCTATGTATGTTGTCATACATAGAGCCGAATTGATTCCACCACCAGGAGTTCTGCGATGACCGAGACCGTTGCACCACCCCATCCTTTTGACGCTGCTGTCGGATTGACGTCGCTCACCGCCGGCTTGTCGACCGGCGAAACCAATCCGGCGTACAACAACATGGTCGGCCCGTTCGGCGGCGTCACCGCTGCCACCTTGCTCGAATCCGTGCTGAAGCACCCCGAACGCCTCGGCGATCCGCTGTCGTTGACCGTCAACTTTGCCGGTCCGATCACCGAAGGCGCTTTCGAGATCTCCGCCCGGCCGGTGCGCACCAACCGCTCGACGCAGCACTGGTCCATCGAACTGTCGCAGGACGGAACCGTCGCCACCACCGCGACGGCAGTGTTCGGTACCAGGCGTGAAACCTGGTCGTCGACCGAAATCACGATGCCGGAGGTTCCGTCGGCCGACAACGTTGCACTGCTGCCGTTCCCCGAGTTCATCGCCTGGGCACAGAACTACGAGATGCGGTTTGTCGAAGGTGCGATCCCCGATCTGGAGTCGGGCGAGCATCCCGACTCGACCACGACGCTCTGGGTGCGCGACCAGCCGGCACGCACTCTCGACTTCACGTCACTCACCGCACTGTGCGATGTCTTCTTCCCGCGGGTCTTCTTGCGCCGAGGCAAGATGGCACCGGCCGGAACGGTCTCGATGACCATCTACTTCCACGCCGACGCTCCGGCACTGACCGAGCAGGCAGACAATTCCGTCCTGGGAACCGCGCGGACTCAACGGTTCGGCAACGGGTACTTCGATCAGTCGGCCGAAATTTGGGGCACTGACGGCGCATTGCTCGCTACGACTCACCAGTTGGTCTACTTCAAGGATTGACGGGCAGCGCGCTGTCGCCTTCCGGCGCCTTCACCATCGACAGTGCGGCAAGGCCGACGCCGAGAACCACCAGCAGTCCGATGATGCCGGCGCGGTCTGCACCGAAGAGCCAGGCGAACAGGCCGAACAGTGTCGGCGCCAGAAACGACACTGCTCGGCCTGTGGTCGCGTACAGGCCGAACATCTGACCTTCACGCCCAGGTGGGGTGATGCGCGCCAGGAAGGTTCGCGCCGAAGACTGAGCGGGCCCGACGAACAGGCAGAGTGCAAGTCCGAAGATCCAGAACATCACCGGCCCGGACACCGCGATCAGTATCGCGCCGACGACGATCATCGACGCGAGAGAGACGGTGATGACCTGCTTCGGTCCGATCCGATCGTCGAAGCGTCCGGCAACCAATGCACCGATTGCGGAAATCACGTTGGCAGCGACACCGAACAGCAGGACGTCGGCCGCGCTGATTCCGTAGACGTTGACAGCCAGCACGGCTCCGAAGGTGAACACGCCCGCCAGGCCGTCACGAAAGAGTGCGCTCGCGATCAGGTACCAGATCGTGCGCCTGTCGACGTTCCAGAGTTCGCGCAGATCGCGCCACAACACCCGATAGGAGTCGAGGAACCCGGCCTTCGACGCGCCCGGATCGACCGCGGGGCTGGGCAATTCGGGAACCTTGAAGAACACCGGAATCGCAAAAACCGCGAACCACACCGCGGCCAGCAGTGCCACCATCCGGATGTTCATGCCGCCGTCGGTGGTCAACCCCAGGAATCCTCGAGTGTCGCCGTCGCCGACGATGAAGCCGAAGTAGCACAGCAACAGCAGCACGATTCCGCCGAAATATCCCATGGCCCAGCCGAAGCCGGAGACTCGACCCAGATTCTCCGGCGTCGACACCTGCCGCATCATGGCGTTGTAGGGAACGCCGGCCAGCTCGAAGATCACCGAGCCGATTGCGAGCAGAACCAATCCGAGCCACAGGTAGCGGTAGTTGTCTTCGACGAAATAGAGACCCGCCATCGAGAGCACGGTGATGCCGGTGAGTATCGCGAGCGAGAGTTTGCGTTTACCCGACGCATCGAAACGCTGTCCGGTGATCGGTGCGAGTACCGCGATGAAGAAGCCGGCGATTCCGAGGGCCCAACTGAGCCACGTAGTTGCCGATATCGAGCCGGGCAGGTCGTCGCCGACCGCGTCGGTGAGATAGACCGAGAAGACGAACGTGAGGATCACCGCATTGAACGCGGCCGATCCCCAGTCCCACAGCCCCCACGTGATCACTTGACTCTTCGTGGCCGCACCACCGATGCCTGCGGGTGGCTCGGCCTGGGTGCTGGTGGACTCGGCGCTCATACGGCGAAGCCTAACTGCGCGCGGGCGACTCGGCGCCTCTCTCCGAGATCGAATACAGGACGTTCTATGCACCCGAGTTAGTACGCACTTAGTTGCATACGCACCTGAGTGCATAGATACTTTTTCCATGGCTCTCGAACATGCGTTGCTCGTCTCCTTGTCCGAACAGGATGCGTCGGGATACGACCTCACACGCCGGTTCGACAAGTCGATCGGCTTCTTCCACAGTGCGACGCACCAGCAGATCTACCGAGTCCTCAAGCGAATGGACGAGGCAGGCTGGGTGGAGGTGGAGGCCATCGCGCAGGACGGCCGCCCGGACAAGAAGATGTACCGCGTCAGCGACGCGGGCCGCGCCGAACTGACCCGATGGATCGCCGAGCCGTCCGAGCCGAACCACCTGCGCAACGAGTTGGCCATCAAGATCAGGGCCGCAGCGCACGCCGATCTCCCCGCTCTACGCCGCGAAGTCGCTCGCCACCGCGACGGCCACGCCGCTCGCCTCGACGTCTACCGACTCATCGAAAAGCGCGACTTCCCCAATCCAGCAGCACTTTCCGGCTCTTCGCTGCACCAGTACCTGGTACTTCGCGGCGGTATTCGCGTCGAAGAAGGATTCACCGACTGGTGCCAGGAGGTTCTGGACGCATTGCCCGCTGGCGAGTACGCCACCGAAGACACCGGCGAGTACGCCGCCGAAGACACTCGCGAGTACGCCACCGAAGCCACTGGCAAGTACGCCACGGAAGGACATCCCCAGTCATGACGGAGACACAGTTCCCCCGCCTGCTCGAACCGCTCGACCTCGGATTCACGACGCTGAAGAACCGTGTCGTCATGGGGTCGATCCACACCGGCCTCGAAGATCGCGCGAAGGACACCGATCGCTTGGCCGAGTACTTCGCCGAACGCGCACGTGGCGGTGTCGGTCTGATCATCACCGGCGGCTACGCGCCCAACCGCACCGGTTGGCTCTTGCCCTTCGGTGCCAAGCTGACCAACCGCATCGAAGCGCGCCGTCACCGCCGGATCACCAAGGCGGTTCACGACGCGGGCGGAAAGATCGCCATGCAGATCCTGCACGCGGGTCGCTACAGCTATCAGCCGTTCAGTGTGTCCGCGTCGTCGATCAAGGCGCCTATCAATCCGTTCCGTCCGCGCAAGCTGACCGGCCGCGGCGTGCGATGGCAGATCCGCAACTATGTTCGCTGCGCGCGTCTGGCCAAGTCCGCCGGTTACGACGGCGTCGAAATCATGGGCGGTGAGGGCTACTTCATCAACCAGTTCCTCTGCGAGCGCACGAACAAGCGGACCGACCAGTGGGGTGGCAGCTCCGAGAATCGTCGACGCATCGCAGTCGAGATCGTGCGACGCACACGCAAGGCCGTCGGCCCGAACTTCATCATCGTGTTCCGGCTGTCGATGGCAGACCTGGTCGAGGGCGGTCAGACCTGGGATGAAATCGTCTCACTGGCAACGGAAGTCGAAGCCGCCGGCGCCACAATCATCAACACCGACATCGGGTGGCACGAGTCACGGGTGCCCACCATCGTCACCTCGGTCCCCCGAGCAGCCTTCGTGGACATCACGAGCAAGCTCGAGAAGCACGTCGACATTCCCGTTGCCGCCTCGAACCGGATCAACATGCCCGAGACTGCCGAAGAGATCCTCAACCGCGGTGACGCACAGTTGATTTCGATGGCAAGGCCGATGCTCGCCGATCCCGACTGGGTCAACAAGGCCGAGCGCGGAGCATCCGGCGAGATCAACACGTGTATCGCCTGCAACCAAGCCTGCCTCGACCACGCCTTCGTGCACAAGCAGGTCTCCTGCCTGCTCAACCCGCGCGCGGGCCGCGAGACCACGCTGATCCTCTCCCCCACCCGGCGGGCCAAGAACCTCGCCGTCGTCGGTGCCGGTCCTGCAGGACTTTCGGCAGCACTCAACCTTGCTCAGCGAGGTCATGCGGTCACGTTGTTCGAGGCTTCGGACAAGATCGGTGGACAGTTCGGGATCGCACAGCTCATTCCGGGTAAGGAAGAGTTCGCCGAGACCATTCGCTACTACACCCGCATGCTGGACGTGGCCGGAGTGACGGTCAAGCTCGAAACCCGCGTCGCACCGGCAGACCTCATCGGCTCCTTCGACGAAGTCGTGGTTGCCACCGGCGTGACGCCGCGCGTTCCCAAGATCCCCGGCATCGACAACTCGAAGGTGCTGACCTACGCCGAGGTCGTCCGAGAGGGCAAGCCGGTCGGTAAGTCCGTGGCCGTCATCGGTGCCGGCGGCATCGGCGTCGACGTGAGCGAATTCCTCACCCACCCGACCTCCCCCACCCTTCACCTGAAGGAGTGGAAGCAGGAATGGGGCGTCACCGAACCCGAGATGGCGCCGGGTGCTCTCACCACCCCGGTACCGGAGCTCTCCGAACGTGAGGTCTACCTCCTCCAGCGCAAGCCCGGGCGCATCGGCGCCGGACTCGCGAAGACCACGGGCTGGGTCCACCGAGCAGCACTCAAGAACAAGGGCGTGCACGAACTCTCGGGCGTCAACTACGAGCGCATCGACGACTCCGGCCTGCACATCACGTTCGGTGAGAAGCATGAGAAACCCCGACTCCTCGAGGTCGACACCATCGTCATCTGCGCCGGGCAGGAATCGGTTCGTGACCTCGTGGACGAGCTGACCGTCGCGGGCGTGGTGACCCACATCATCGGCGGCGCCGACGTGGCCGGAGAACTCGACGCCAAGCGTGCCATCGAACAGGGCACACGACTGGCCGCGAAGATCTGACCGGCTACGCTGACTGATCGTGAGCCTGCCGACACCCACAACCACAGCCCGCGCCGTCGTGACCGGCGCCTCCTCCGGCATCGGAGAGGCACTGGCCGCTGATCTGGCATCACGCGGACACTCCCTGATTCTCGTCGCCCGTCGCGGCGAGGTCATGGAGGTCCTCGCCGAGAAGCTTCGCGCCGCGCACGGCGTCGAGGTGGAGGTCCGTGCATCGGACCTCTCCGACAGCGCGGCGCGTGCCGTTCTCGTCGAGGAGCTCGGTGACCGCGACATCAGCATCCTGTGCAACAACGCCGGTATCGCCACCTTCGGGCCGATCGCCGAGCTGGACCCGGCATACGAGCGCGACCAGGTCGAGCTCAACGCCGTTGCAGTGCACGACCTCACGCTGGCCGTGCTTCCGGGCATGCTCGCACGCAAGTCCGGAGCCATCCTGATGGTCGGGTCCGCGGCCGGCAACATGCCGATCCCCAACAACGCGACGTACGCCGCCACGAAAGCGTTCGTGAACACCTTCGCGGAATCGTTGCGCGGTGAGCTCAAGGGCACCGGAGTGAACGTCACCCTGCTCGCCCCAGGCCCTGTACGCACCGAAACTCCGGACCCGGCTGAAGCGTCGATCGTCGACAAGCTGGTCCCGGACTTCTTCTGGATCTCGAGCGAGTACACCGCCAAGGTCTCGCTCGACGGCCTGGCCGAGAACAAGATGCGCGTCGTACCGGGCATCTTGAGCAAGGCGATGTCAGTCGCGGGTGGTTACAGCCCGCGCTCCGTCGTTGCGCCCATCGTGGGCACGTTCTACAAGAAGCTCGGCGGCTGATTCACGCAAACTTCTCAGAGCAGGCCATAGCAGACCGTAAAGTCGGTTAATGGCGATGCGACGAACACTGGCAGTCGGGGCAATCCTTCTTTTGGCCGGAGGGTTGCCCTTACTGCTGCCCACCGCAGCGAATGCGTGCTCGTGCGCTTCTTTTGGGTCCCCGGAAGAAGCCGTGAGCGTATCCAGCACTGTTTTCCTCGGAACCCCGACGGAGAAAACTTCGGACGGGTTCGAGGACACCTACCTGTTCGACGTCATCCGGGTCTACAAAGGCGATCTGGCATCGGTGACGACGGTGGGGACACTCGCGAACGGGAACGGTTGTGGCACAAGCTACGTGCTCGGTACCGAGCGGCTGATGTTCGTTTCGGCGCCGTACGGCGTCGACGCCGAGCACGAGGGGTACAGCTGCGGACCGGCTACCGAAACCGGGTTCGACTTACAAGCGGCGGTCGAGTCCGTGTACGGCGACGGTTACGCCCCGAGAGCCGGCGGAACTCCGTCCGTTGGTGTGTCCGCCGACAGATCGACGGTCATCGGCGGAGTAGCCGCGGTGGCATTGCTCGCGGTGCTCGGTTGGTTCGGATGGAAGCGGCGGCGAGCACAGTGAGTCGACAGGCACAGGAAGTCGAGGACGTCAGGGCCGCGTCAACCTCGTTCGGCGGCGCGTCAAGTAAGCGTCAAGAACCGCCCCACGGGTGACCTTCGGGAGTAGATCTGAAGGTAGCCCGCAACACGGCGGGTCACCTTCAGGAGATCGACGTGACGCTACTCGAAATCTTCCCCTCCCTACGCGGCGCAATGACACCGCGTATGGATCCTGCGTTGTGGCCCATCAGTACTCGCCACGACCACAGCGGGCGTGTCTGCATCGGCGACGTCTCCCTCGAAGAGATCGCGGACCAGTACGGCACACCGACGTACGTCGTCGACGAGGCGGACGTGCGGCACCGCTGCCGCACGTATCGAGAGATCTTCCCCGACTCGGAGATCGTGTATGCCGGCAAGGCACTGATGATTCGAGCGATGGCTACCTGGGTCTCCGACGAGGGACTCGGGGTGGATGTCTGTTCGGCCGGTGAACTCGCCATCGCGCTTGCAGCCGGCGTGGACCCGAAACGAATCATTCTGCACGGCAATGCCAAATCGGTTTCCGAACTGAGGGCGGCGGTCAACGCTGGCGTCGGCCGGATCGTCCTCGACTCCCCCAGCGAAGCGGTACGGCTCGCGTCGGTGTGTACCCACCGGCAGAAGGTGTTGATCAGAGTCACACCCGGCATCGATATTCGCGGGCACAAGGCAGTGTCGACCGGAGTACTCGACCAAAAGTTCGGACTACCGGCATTTTCCGAAGAACTGGAACGTACGGTATCCGTCGTCGCCAACGCGACGCATCTGCAACTCATCGGCCTGCATTGTCATCTCGGCTCCCAGATCACCGATCCCGAACTCTTCCGCCCCGCGATCGAGACGATGATCGCGCAGATGGACGACATACGACGCACGCATCGAATCATCCTCACCGAACTCGATCTCGGCGGTGGCCACGGGATCGCGTACGTACCGGGAGACGCCCAACTGGATCTGACCCGCCTTGCCCACGTCATCGACGAAACTCTCGACGACGCGTGCACCCGAAACCGCTTCCCTCGACCAGAAATCGTTCTCGAACCCGGCCGAGCGATCGCTGCGCGGGCCGGAGTCACGCTCTATCGCGTACAGAACATCAAGACGATCAGCGGCGGGCGAACCTTCGCGTCCGTCGACGGTGGGATGAGCGACAACCCTCGGGTGTCGTTGTACGACAGCCACTACGACGTCGAACTGGTGAACCGACATTCGACTGCGCCGCTCCAGGAAGTCACGGTCGCCGGCCGTCATTGCGAATCGGGCGACGAAATCGCCGCCGGTGCAAGCCTTCCCGCCGACTTGCACGAAGGGGACCTGTTGGCAGTGCCGTGCACGGGTGCCTACCACCACAGTATGGCCTCCACCTACAACAGCGTCGGCCGGCCACCTGTCGTCGCTGTGCTCGGCGGGATTGCGCGGCCATTGATCAGGCGCGAATCGATCAACGACCTCCTGGCCCGCGAGGTCGGCATCTGACCTCGCGGGCGCCCAAGCGTCAGCGCTTACGGCGACTACCGGTGCCGAAGATGTTTCGCGAAATCTCCCGTCCCGCAGCCGAAGCCGCGGATCGCAGGAAACTCTTGACGGCGGAGTTACCCAAGATCTGCTCGGCGATGTTGGGGCCCTCCGGTTCGGCCGGCGGCGGTGGCGGCAGATCCGGAAGCGACGGAAGATCGAGGGACTGATCCGCCGTCGGAGCACCGGCAACCTTCGCCGTCAACTTCTCGTATGCCGACTCGCGGTCGATGGTCTGGCCGTATTTCTGATTCAGCGGGCTCGACGACGCGGCCGCCTTGATCGCGTCGTTGCCGATGGTGTCCATCAGCGACCGGGGAGGCCGAATCTTGGTCCAGGCCACCGGCGTCGGCGCGCCCTTTTCCGACAGCACGGTCACGATCGCTTCACCGATACCGAGTGAAGTCAGTGCCTTTTCCAGGTCGTAGTGTTCGGTCTTCGGATACGTGCGGACGGTCTTGTTGAGTGCCTTCTGATCGTCGGGCGTAAAGGCACGCAAAGCGTGCTGAACCCGCGCGCCCAGCTGCGACAGAACCGAATTGGGAATGTCGGTCGGAAGCTGCGTGCAGAAGAAAACGCCGACGCCCTTGGAACGAATCAACTTGACCGTCTGTTCCACCTGCTGAAGGAAGGCCTTCGACGCGTCCGCAAACAGAAGGTGCGCCTCGTCGAAGATGAACACGAGCTTCGGCTTGGCCAGATCACCCTCCTCCGGCAGCGTCTGGAACAGGTCCGCGAGCACCCACATCAGGAAGGTGGAGAACATCGCCGGGCGTGCCGCCTGAGCGCCGAGTTCGAACAGCGTAATCACGCCGGCACCGCCGACGACACGCAACAGGTCCTCGGTCTCGAGTTCCGGTTCGCCGAAGAAGGTGTCACCGCCGTCGGCTTCGAGGTTGACCAAGGCGCGCAGAATCACTCCGGCGGTTGCCGAGGAAACTCCACCGATACCTTTCAGATCCGCCTTGCCCTCAGCGCTCGTCAGGTGGGCGATGACCGAACGCAGATCCTTGAGGTCCAGCAGAGCGAGGCCCTGAGTGTCGGCCCAGTGGAAGATCAGCCCTAGAGTCGATTCCTGTGTCTCGTTGAGGCCCAACACTTTACTGAGCAGGATCGGCCCGAAACTGGTGATCGTCGCGCGCACCGGGATACCGATTCCGTCAGTACCCAACGACAAGAACTCCACGGGCATCCCTGCGGGAGTCCACGAATCGTCACCCGTCTCGACTGCGCGAGCCTTCATTTTCTCGCTCGGCTCCCCTGCCTTCGACAGACCCGAGAGATCGCCCTTGACGTCGGCCATCACCACTGGCACACCCGCGGCAGACAGCTGCTCGGCGATGCCCTGCAACGTCTTGGTCTTGCCGGTACCCGTCGCACCGGCGATCAGGCCGTGACGGTTGATCGTCGCCAACGGAATCCGCACCCGCGCGGTGGGATCTGCCACTCCGTCGATCACCACCGAGCCCAGCTCGAGTGCTCGACCTTCAGATGAGTAGCCCGCCGCGATTTCAGCTGCAGCACCGGACGGCGCCGGGGCGGCGGGGGTAGCACCTGCAGATGCTTCGGCTTCAGCGGCAGCCGCTTCCTTCTCCGCTTCCTCGGCTGCTGCGGCGGCTTCAGCTGCAATCCGGGCGGCTTCGGCAGCGGCGGCCTTTGCAGCTTTCGCCTTCTCCGCCGGCGTCAGCGGCGCGGCTCCGTCCTTCGGATCCACGGTCATCGAAAAGCCCTCCTCGTTGCAGTGCGGCGAAGATCTTGTCATCACCCGAGCGCCGTCCTGCACGCACCCGAGTTTCCACCGCAGACCTTATCCCGCGGCCGCGCGCACTACTGTGTTCCTGGTGCAGGACAAATTGGTATGGATCGATTGTGAAATGACCGGGCTGCGACTCGAGTCGGACAAACTCATCGAGATTGCGGCTCTGGTGACCGACAGCGACTTGAACATCTTGGGCGAAGGTGTGGACATCGTCATCCACGCCGACGACGACGCTCTGGCGGCAATGCCCGACGTCGTGAAGAAGATGCACGCGAAGTCGGGACTGACCGAAGAGGTCCGGAAGTCGACGGTCACCCTCGCCGAGGCGGAGAAAGAAGTGCTCGCGTACATCCGCAAGCACGTTCCCGTCGCCGGTACGGCGCCCTTGGCAGGCAACTCCATCGCCACCGACCGCGGATTCATCTCGCGCGACATGACGGCACTGGACACCTACCTGCACTACCGGATGATCGACGTGAGCTCCATCAAGGAACTTTCGCGCCGTTGGTACCCGCGGATCTACTTCGGCCAGCCCGAAAAAGGTCTCGCCCACCGAGCGCTCGCCGACATCAAGGAATCCATCCGCGAACTCAAGTACTACCGCGGCACTGCATTCGTCGCGGCGCCCGGACCGTCGAGCGCGGAGATCGCAGCCGTCGTAGAGGGCTTGGGTCCCGCCTGACCTGCCGATTGGCTTCCTGACCGACTTTCGCGCTAGTATCTCTTTCGTCAAAGCAGCCGGGCCAAACCGGTGGCCGAGGCAATGGTGGGCGTAGTTCAGTTGGTAGAGCACCAGGTTGTGATCCTGGCTGTCGCGGGTTCGAGTCCCGTCGCTCACCCAAGCGGAACCCCCGAGAATGTCGAAAGACATTTTCGGGGGTTCTTTTGGTTTGTGCGCCAGCCTGAATGCCCCTGCACGTCTGGCCGGCTACCTCCCCGCCCCGCCCCACCCCGATCCCCTAGCCGCCCGCCCACCCCTATCCGAGCGAACGTACCTCTCGTCGCCTCAGATAGACCGAAAGCCACTTTCGCTCACGTCGGGGTAGCTGGAGATCACGACAAATGGCCCAGCCGTCGATCACTCGGGCCGCGCGCCGGGCTCCCAGACGCCCACTGCGGTCCCCTCCCTCACGTGTCGCTCGTATGCCGAAACCTTGCCGTGGATGACGGCAAGGTTGTCCTGCATCGCAGAAATCCTGGATCGAATCAACACCTCATGCTGTTGCAGAAGTGAAAGCCGTTCCTTCTCGTTTCCCGGACCCGACCTGACGAGTGCGGCGAATTCACGGATCGTGGCGATCGGCATACCCGAGTCTCGGAAGCGATTGCACAGCTTCAACCAAGTGACATCGCTTTCGGAGTAGACCCGACGCCCACCTGCCGAGCGTGCAACCTCGTGAACGAACAGTTCCTCGTGTTCGAAGTATCGAAGGGAATCGATGCTGATTCCGGTCTCGACAGCGACCTCACCGATTGACAGTTCACGCATTGCCTGACGACCTTTCCTTGACCTGGAGTGCACTCCAGATTTTACGGTGCTGCCATGATTTCCATTCAGCGCAAGATCAACACCGGATTCGCCCGAACCTCCACCGCCGACGACGTACTTGCCGGGCGAGACCTGACCGGCACCACCGCATTGGTCACTGGCGGATACTCCGGACTCGGATTCGAGATTTCGCGGTCGCTTTCGTCGGCCGGCGCGCGAGTGCTGGTGCTTGCCCGCCGACCAGAACAGGCACGGGGTGCCGTGGCCGACTTTCCAGGTATCGAAGTGCAAGCGTGCGACCTGTCGGACCCGAGCAGTGTCAGATCGTGTGCGCGAGAAATTCTCGATTCCCGAATCAGTCCGGACATCATCGTCTGCAATGCGGGAATCATGGCCTGCCCGGAGATCCGAGTCGGGTCTGACTGGGAATCACAGTTCGCGATCAATCACCTCGGGCACTTTGTACTGGTGAACCTGCTTGTGCCTGCCATGCCCGCAAACGGTTCTCGCGTGGTCGCTGTCTCGTCGGCGGGACATTTTCTGTCGGGGGTGCGTTGGGACGACATACATTTCCGCAACGGTTACGACCGATGGCTTGCGTACGGTCAGGCCAAGACTGCAAATGCTCTCTTCGCTGTACAGCTGGCGAGCGCCGGTGCTTCACGCGGAATCACTGCGTTCTCCGTCCATCCCGGGAGCATCCTCACTCCCCTTCAACGTCACTTCTCCGCATCGGAGAAACACGAACTCGGATGGACTACGTCGAATGGCGACGCCGTGCCGGGATTCAAGACTCCCGCCCAGGGCGCCGCTACAGCGGTGTGGGCGGCGACGGCGCCGATACTCGCCGATCACGCCGGCGCGTACCTCCAAGACTGCAACATCGCGGACGTTGCGCAGACGGATGACATGAGCGTCGGCGGCGTGAAGCCTTGGGCTACCGATCGCGACGACGCACGCAGACTATGGGCACTGTCCGCTGAAATGACCGGAGTGGACGCCTTCGGTCGGCGCTGACACCGAGCGAACGTACCTCCCGTCGCCTCAGATAGACCGAGAGGCACTTTCGCTCACAAAAGGAATACAGATGCAGAAATGCCCCCAACCGGACGGTCGGGGGCATTCTGACGTTCAGTGCTTCAGGGACGCACTCAGACGTCCGCGTTGCCGGTCTTCCAGACGCTCCAGGGAATGTTCCAGTCACCGAGGCCGTCGGTGCCGGAGAGCGTGCCGCCGACGGTGTTCTTGACGACGACGATGTCCCCGCGCTTGGTGTTGTCGTAGACCCACTTGGCGTTGGACGGGCTCAGGTTGAGGCAGCCATGGCTCGTGTTGGAGTAGCCCTGCTGCCCGACCGACCACGGCGCCGAGTGGAAGAAGATGCCGCTGTAGGACATTCGGGTCGCCCAGTCGACAGGAGTCTTGTAACCCTGAGCGGAGGTGACCGGGACGCCGTACGTGGACGAGTCCATGATCATGTTCGCGAAGCGGTCACCGATGATGTAGACGCCGTTGTCGGTGGGAGTGCTGTCCTTGCCCATGGAGGTGGGCATGGTCATGACGGTCTCACCGTTGACCTGGAAAGTGACCTGCTTGGTGTTGTCGTCTGCCGTGGCGATGACGGCATCACCGATGGTGAAGGAACTCTTCGCGTCTTCCTGCCCGAAGACTCCCTTGCCGAGATTGCGCCCGTACACGTTGACGCTCACGTCGACCTTGGTGCCGGGTGCCCAGTAGTTCTCCGGACGCCAACGGACCTCACGATTGTTGACCCAGTAGAACGCACCTTCGACGGTCGGAGTCGTGGTGACGGTGATCGCAGCTTCGGCAGCCTTGCGATCGGGGATGTTCTCGTCGAACTGCACCGCGATGGGCTGACCGATGCCGACCACGTCGCCCTCGTTCGGCAAGACGTACGGCTTGGTGACGTTGCCGGGTGCGCTGGTGGTGAAGGACGTGACCGTCGTACTGGCGCCGCCCAACCCGAATGCGCGGGCCTCGATCTTGTACTTGCGGTTGTAGCCGAGAGGTTCGGTGGTCGTCCACGACGCACCGTCGGCAGCAATCGCGCCGGCAACTGCCTTGCCGTCCTGATTGACCATCGTAACGTCGGACAGGGCGCCGTCGGCGACGTTGATCTTGACCGGGTCGCCCGGCGAGAATCCGACAGCGCCGTCGGCAGCGGTCGAGGTGAGCTTCGGCTTGATGAGTTCGGTGAGCGGATTGGAATCGATCGGCGCCGACCCTTCGGTGCTGACGTCCTTGCCGCCCGACGTGCACGCGGTCATCAGAACGAGAGCCCCGAGAGACACCGCGATCATCGCCGCGCCCTTCGACGCTCGACCGTTCCCCCCGCGCACGGACAGACCCCACCTTTGACGACTCATCGTTCGACTCCGCTTCACAATTTCTCCGACTAACTTCCGCGCCACATGCGAATCCCACTTACCGGAAGGCAAGTGGGACTTGCGGTATGACTGCGCTGCACCAATGATGCCAGGCGCGCTCGTTACCAACGGTCATGAAGGGCCACGCCGTCAGTAACGTTCAAGTATCAATCGCTCCGAACCGTCCGTTTTGTTACCGATTTCAGCGGATTTCCTCCGATCGGACTACGGCGGCGACGCCTCCACCTGGCGATTTGCTCCCGAACCGGCGATTCGGCTAATGTTCTGTCTCGCAAGAGCGAGCGCCTATAGCTCAGTTGGTAGAGCAAGTGACTCTTAATCACTGGGTCCGGGGTTCGAGTCCCTGTGGGCGCACTTGCAAAGGTCCCCACCTTCTTCGGAAGGTGGGGATTTTTCTTTGTGTCGTGGTGACCAGGTTGTGGTGAATAGACTTCACAGTTACCGGAACCACGGCCTGGAGGACTGATGACTGAGCGCGGAACCACACCTGACAGCGAGCTGGCATTTGCCGGGGTGGCAGGTCAGGCAGCTCTGATCCGGTCCGGAGAATTGTCGGCCCGCGAACTCACCGAGAACACACTTCGCCGGATCGAACGCCTCGATTCGACGCTCAATGCATTTGTGCGAGTTCTCGCAGACGAAGCACTCGACGAGGCGACGCGGCTCGATCAACGTCAGGCCGACGGCCAAACCCTGGGCCCACTGCACGGAGTCCCGATTGCAATCAAGGACGAGAACGACGTCGCCGGAACGCCCACGACATACGGCGGTGCGGCAGCAACGCGCATCGCACCGGC
The DNA here is from genome assembly GCF_003852455.1 of Rhodococcus sp. KBW08. Lineage (NCBI taxonomy): Bacteria > Bacillati > Actinomycetota > Actinomycetes > Mycobacteriales > Nocardiaceae > Rhodococcus > Rhodococcus sp. KBW08. The sequence goes on along the minus strand of NZ_QAJJ01000044.1, from coordinate 36,769 downwards.
CGATTCAGAGGTTGTCCGCCGGTTGCGCGAGGCGGGTGCGGTGATCGTCGGCAAGACGACGATGCCCGAGTTCGGCATCTGGCCCTTCACCGAGACTGCCGCAAACGGCTACACGAGAAACCCTTGGGACACCGGCATATCCACCGGCGGATCGAGCGGAGGATCTGCGTCGGCCGTCGCGTCGGGAATGGTCGCGGCGGCAATAGGCGGCGACGGCGGCGGTTCCATTCGATTGCCTTCGGCATTCTGCGGGTTGTTCGGCCTCAAGCCGCAACGCGGTCGGGTGAGCACCGCGCCGAACCGAAACCTCTGGCGCGGACTCGGCACGCTCGGGCCTCTCACTCGTTCGGTCGAGGACAGCGCACTCGTATACGACGCAATCACCGGCACCACCGCGACCGACGACTACACAGCCGAAACGATCCGCACCAGCTTTGCCGACGCGGCCGTGTCGGCGCCCGGGCCGCTTCGCATCGCGGTGTCCACCCGGAGTCCGGTCCTAGGCGTCCGCCCGTCAGCGGAGATCGTTGCCGCGGTGCTCTCGATCGCAGAGATGTTGAGCGCGTTGGGACATCACGTCGAAGAACACGATCCCGAGTACCCGGATGCCACTGCCGCTTTTCTCCCGCAGGTGCTCGGCGGCGTCCGCGACGAAGCACTGCGCGTCGACCAGCCAGCACTCCTGGAGAAGCGCACACGAGCACTCGCGTCGATCGGCCGGATAGCCGCTCCCGCGCGCGTCGGGAAATTCGCTTACCGCAAAGGCGAGCGAATTGCAGCGACGGTCAACCAGGTCTTCGACACCTTCGACCTGGTCCTGATGCCGACCACGCCTGCCTTGCCTCGCCCGATCGGACAACTCGAAGGAACCGGCCTTCTCTCCGCAGTCCGCAAGGCACTGCCGATCGCCGCCTACTGTTCGATCTGGAATGTCTGCGGCAACCCGGCGGCCGCGGTACCCGCCGGGTTCTCCGAACGCGGGCTCCCCCTGAGCGTCCAACTGGTCGCGCGCAGCGGTGGTGAACCGACGATTCTCGCACTCGCACAGCAGTTGGAAAGCACCGTCCGCTGGCCGGATTCGCGCCCGCCACACTCCTGAATTACGGAAGCGATGTAACCATCGTCACCACGATGAACACGCGTTTTGCAAACTCCTGAGCCTGTCGGCTAATGTTCTGTCTCGCAAGAGCGAGCGCCTATAGCTCAGTTGGTAGAGCAAGTGACTCTTAATCACTGGGTCCGGGGTTCGAGTCCCTGTGGGCGCACTTGCAAGAAGGCCCCCACCTCACCAGGTGGGGGCCTTCTTCATGTTCTGTCTTCGAAAACTCGGGTCAGCGAATGATCTTCCGGACCACGAGTAGTCCCACCACTGAACCGACTGCGATCAGCGCGTACTTCACTGCCGGCTCGTTGAGCTTGGCGAGCACCGTCTTCTTGGTGTTCTCGACCAGCCGCTTCGGGTTGGTGCGGACCGTCAGTTCGTCGAGTGTGCTCGCGAGCTGATTACGCGCCTTCTCGATCTCGCGCTCGATGCTCTCGGTGTCCCTGGGCACGTGTCCTCCAACTTGTCTGTGTTCTGCTGCTCTGTGTGCGGGTCTGCTGTGCGGACGCAGCGCGCCGACACTTCGCTCTACCGTAGAGGAGCAGAATGCCCTCGCGCCCACCTGCCGCGCAATTTCTCGACTAACCTCGATTCCCGTGACCGAGAACAGTAGATTGTCCGCCGGCGACGTCGCGCCGGATTTCACGCTCCCCGACGCCGACGGCAACGAGGTTTCACTCCACGATTACCGCGGCCGCAAGGTCATCGTGTACTTCTACCCGGCGGCCAGCACGCCGGGGTGCACCAAGCAGGCCTGCGACTTCCGTGACAGCCTCGCCGAACTGAACGGCGCCGGCCTCGAGGTCATCGGAATCTCGCCGGACAAGCCCGCCAAACTCGCCAAATTCCGCGATACCGAGGAACTGACCTTCCCGCTTCTCTCCGACCCCGAGAAGGCGACGCTCGAAGCCTGGGGCGCATTCGGTGAGAAGAAGATGTACGGCAAGACGGTGCAGGGCGTCATCCGCTCGACGTTCCTCGTCGACGAGGAAGGCAAGATCGAGGTGGCCCAGTACAACGTCCGGGCCACCGGTCACGTCGCCAAGCTACGACGCGATTTGTCGGTCTGACTTCAGTATCTGCTCAAGAACAGCGCCTCCGCGAAAGCGAGATTCTCGATCTCCGACGGATCGACGCTTTCGTCGGGCGCATGAATGCGGCACTGCGGTTCCTCGACGCCGATCAATGCGATCTCCGCGTCGGGGAACTGCTCGGCCAGCGCGCTGCACAGCGGGATCGATCCGCCTTGGCCGGCAAATCCCACTTCCCGGCCGTAGGCATCTGTCAGCGCAGACTTCAGTTGCGCGAACCCCGTTCCTTCAGTCGACGACGAGAACGGTGAGCCCGTCGATTCCGGTACGACCTCGATGTGGACGCCCCACGGCGCCGCTGCGCGGAGGTGGTCGGTCAACAACTTCTGTGCCTGCGCCGGATCCGTGCCGGGCGGGACGCGAAGATTCAGACGTGCGGACGCGCGTGGCGTGATCGCCGCCGCCGAACCGACCACCGGCGGGCAGTCGATTCCCAGAATGGTCAGCGCCGGACGAGCCCACACCTGTTCTGCCACCGAACCGGAACCGGTCAGTTGGACGCCGTCAAGCACTCCCGCATCAGAACGGAACTGATCGTCGACGTAGCTGACCCCTGCCCATTCCTGGTCGTTGGTCAAGCCTTCGACGGTGGTGTTTCCGGCGCCGTCGTGCAGGGTCGAAAGAATGTGCACCAGCGCGGTGATCGCATCGGGCGCCGGCCCACCGAAGACGCCGGAGTGAATCTCACCCTCGAGTGTCGACACGTGGACCACCACGTTGGCGATCCCGCGCAGTGACGTCGTGATCGTCGGCTCCCCCACCTCGGTGTTGCCGGTATCGGCGATCAGAATCATGTCGGCCGCGAAAAGTTCGGGCCGCTCTCGCACCAGATCCTCGAGACCACCGGTCCCCATCTCCTCGGAACCTTCGGCGACGATCGTCAGATGTGCGCTCGGATCGACACCGGCGGCGGCAAGCGCACGCAGCGCCGTCAGATGCATGACCACGTTGCCCTTGCAGTCGGAAGCGCCACGTCCGTACCACCGCGCGTCGCGCTCGGTGAGTGCGAAAGGCGGCGAGCCCCAGAGCTCTTCGTTTCCCGGCGGCTGAACGTCGTAGTGGCAGTACAGCAGAACCGTCCGGGCACCGGCCGGACCTGGTCGCCGGCCGACGACGGCAGCCGAGCCGTCGGAGGTCTCGATCGCCTCGATGTCGGCGAAACCCTGATCGCGGAATGCCTCCAGGACCCAATGTGCTGCGGCCGCGCATTCTTCCGGCGGGTACTGCCGTGCATCGGCGACGGACTTCATCGCCACAAGTGCGCTGAGATCTTCACGGGCACGCGGCATGAGTCCACGTACTGCGGTTCGCAGTTCTTCCGTCATCGTCTCCCTTTCCTCGGCATCGAATCTCGGTGTGCCCGAAGAATCTCAGTGTGCCCGAATCGGACGTAGGGAGTCGGGAGGATCGCCGCTTTCGCCACACCGCGCAGCAACCTCTTCGGCTACTGGACAGGTGGTCACCTAGTATCGAGGTGTGGCAACTGCATCGGTACTCGTGTGCGCGCACCTGCGCGGTGCGCGTCGACCGATCACGACCGCCGAAGTAGGTGGCCGATGACACCGGATAATGCACAAGTCCCAAATTCGACAGAGAACACCGATAGCCTGGAAGACGTGCAGCCCACGACTCGTAACCGCGCGCGGCGACGAGTCGACCCGGCACTGGAGAATCCCCAGAGCCTCGAAGAACCGCAGGAACTGCTGCCGCGCAAGCGTCCGACGCAAGAGCGCAGCCAGCGTAAATTCGACGCACTCCTGGCGGCGTCACGCGAACTCCTCACCGATGTCGGATTCGAATCGTTCACCTGCGAAGAGGTCGCGGCACGAGCCGACGTCCCGATCGGGACGCTCTACCAGTTCTTCGCCAACAAGTACGTCATCGTGTGCGAATTGAACCGCCAGGACCTCGTCGGGGTCCAGCACGAGCTCGCGCAGTTCGGCGGCGAGGTGCCATCGCTCGACTGGTTGCGGTTCCTGAACAGTTTCGTCGATCACATGGCCGGGCTGTGGACGTCTGATCCGTCGCGTCGCGAAGTCTGGCTGGCGATGCAGTCGACGCCGTCCACGCGGGCCACCGGAGTCATTCACGAAAAGCAGTTCGCCGAGACCGTCGCGAAAATGCTGGGTCCGCTGACGCCTCGTACGCGGCGCGATCGCCGCCTGATGATGGCGGAAGTTCTTGTCCACGTCGTGTATTCGATGCTCAATTTCTCGGTTCAGGACGGCCAGTCGCATGCCGACGCCGTCGCCGAACTGAAGAGGTTGATGATCGCGTATCTTCTCGTCGCCGAGAAGGAGTCCCGCACGAAGGACTAGTCGAACGACGAAAGAGCCGGTCTCCCCTTGGGAGACCGGCTCTTTCGTGTCCGGCGGTGTTACTCCGGGTCGGATTCGATGACCGCGAACGCGCCGGCCATGTCCCCGTCGTGGGTGAGCGAGATATGAATCTTCACGGCGGTGAGGTGTTTCGCGACGTCACCACGAAGCCGAATGCCGGGGCGCCCCCAGGCGTCCGAGACGACTTCGATCTGATTGTGGATCATCTCCCCCAGCACCGGCGGGCTGGCGAAGAGAGCAGTCGACCATGCCTTGATCACTGCTTCCTTCGCCGCCCACCGTGCGGCGAAGTGTCGTGCCGGTTCGGAGCTCCGGGTAGCGGCGTCTCGACGCTCGCCCGGTGTGAAGTTGTCGAGCATTGCCGTTCCCGGCCTGTTCAATTGCTCGGCGAACTCCGACACCGTCACGAGGTCGAAGCCGATACCCAGAACTCCCATACCGTGATTATTACTTGCAGCCGGGCAGATTCGAGCGGTACACCAGATCTGCGCCGAGTCGTGCGTCCTCGCTCAGCAGCATGTCCGCTTCGAGCTGACGCGACGCCTTGGCCGGCGTTCCGTCGGCACCGAGACGACGATCCGCAGGCCGCTCGTAGAGGCTGTCGCCACCGCACATCGCCTTGGCGAGGCGACGCTGACCGTCGATCGTCCGCTGCTGCGCCGCAGCAACGTAGTCCGCACGCTTGTCGGCCGGAACCGACTCGACGAATGCCTGCGGGTGCACGACGGCGATCAGTCCGGAGACGTGACCGAAGCCGAGGCTGGTCAGCAGACCGGCGCGCAGCGGAAGCTGATCACCGAACTTGAGCGGCTGACGTGCCCACACGAGGTGCTCGAACTCGGCCATCTTGTCGTCGACGCAGTCGAGGCTGCGGTTCGGCGGGACGATGCCCTGGCTCAATACCTGGCAGAGCCCGATCAACTGGAAGGCTGCGGCACCGCCCTTGGCGTGACCGGTCAGGCTCTTCTGCGAGACCACGAACATCGGCGCACCTTCACTGCGTCCCAGCGCCCCGGCGAGGCGCTCGTGCAGCTCTGCCTCGTTGGGATCGTTGGCGGCCGTGGAGGTGTCGTGCTTGGAGATCACGGCGATGTCGTCGGCGCTCACGCCGAGAGCGTTGAGCGAGAGTGCGAGCTGCGAATCCGCTCCCCCGCGTCCGGCGCCCAGTGCTCCGAGTCCCGGTGCCGGGATCGAGGTGTGGACACCGTCGGCGAACGATCCGGCCCAGGCGACCACACCGAGGACGGGCAGACCCATCTCGAGCGCCAGGTCACCACGAGCGAGGAGAATCGTTCCGCCACCGGCCGACTCGACGAAGCCGCCGCGGCGACGATCGTTGGCCCGCGAGAAGCGGCGATCCTCGATGCCCTTGGCGTGCATGTCGTCGGTCTTGGCAGTGGCCGACATGTCACCGAAGCCGATGATGCCTTCCGTGCTCAGATCGTCGAACCCGCCGGCAACAACCAACTGCGCCTTGCCGAGTCGGATCTTGTCGACGCCTTCTTCGACGGATACTGCTGCCGTGGCGCAGGCTGCGACGGGGTGAACCATCGCGCCGTAACCGCCGACGTACGACTGAACGACGTGCGCTGCAATGACGTTCGGCAGCGCTTCCTGCAAGATGTCGTTCGGACGGTTCTCGCCGAGCAGCGTGTCGATGTACAGGCTCCTCATGGAGGTCATGCCGCCCATGCCCGTGCCCTGCGTGTTGGCGACCAGGCTCGGGTGTACCCAACGGAGCAGTTCGCTCGGAGTGAAGCCGCCGGTAAGGAAGGCGTCCACCGTTGCGACGATGTTCCAGAGTCCGACGCGGTCGACCGAATCCGCCATGTCGGCGGGGATGCCCCACTTGGTGACGTCGAAGTTGGTCGGGATCTGGCCGCCGACACTACGAGTCAGCTTCATCTTGCGCGGGACGCGGATCTCGGTGCCTGCGCGGCGAGTGACCGTCCAGTCGCCGGACTCGGCGGAAACCGTGGCCGTCGTGTTCTCCGGATCGGATTCGACGAAGGCCTGCGCCTCTGCCTCACTGCCGACCACGAAGCTCAGATCCTTGTCCAGGAACACCGAGGTGAGCAGCGGAGCGGTGTTGTCGATCATCGCGCCCTCGTCGACGTAACGACGGATGCCGCAACGCTCGACGACTGCGTCGTGGTACTTGTCCGCGATTTCCGCCTCGGGTACCAGGTCGCCGGATTCGACGTCGTACCAGCCCGGCTTGGGGTCGTTCTCCCAGACGATGAGTCCGGTGTTCCACGCCAATTCGAGAACGCCTGCGGCAGAGAGCTGCTCGTCGACCTCCATCTCGAAGCGGGTACGTGAGGAACCGTAGGGTCCGAGCTCTCCGGCACCCACGATGACCACGAGGTCCGCGGGAGTGACGTCCAGTTCGGGCCAGCTCGGAGCCTTGACCGAGTCGTCGAGACGAGCCGGTGCCGGCAACGCCAGGATGCTGGACTCGTCGACGGCTTCGTCAACGGCTTCGGCGATCTCGGCCACCTCGGCAGCTTCCTTGGCCAAAGCACCCAGATCCAGGTTGGCCTCGGACAGTCCGCCGGTCAGGTCGACCTCGAGCGGAGCCTCTGCAGCGGCGCGTCGCGATTCGCGGGTTGCCGTCTTCAGCAGTTGGGTGGCCATCTCCTGGGTGGACCAGGTGCGGACGCCCGCAGCTTCGACTGCGTCGACGATCGGATCGTTGTGACCCATGAGACCGGTTCCGCGAACCCAACCGATGACCGCGTGTGCCAACGTGACCCGCTCAGCCCAGTTGCGCTCGGCCTTCCAACGGTTGACCACGGCGATCAGCGAAGCCTTTGCCTCACCGTAAGCACCGTCGCCGCCGAACGTTCCGCGGTTCGGCGAACCGGGCAGCACTACGTGCAGGTGGGTGTCGACGTCGCTGTCGTAACCGATCTTCGACAGACCGCCGATGAGACGCTCCACCGACCAGAGCAGCACGCGCATTTCCATTTCGGCGCGAGCGCCGGCGTCGGAGAGTTCACCGCCGACACGGGGAGCTGCGAACGGGAAGAGCATCGTCGGCGTCATGGCCGGCTTGATGAGCTTCTTTGCGCCACCTGCGTTCTCGGTGGCCTCGTTGCCGATCCAGTCGATCAGTGCGTCGACGTCGGTGTATGACGCCATGTTCGCGGGAACCACCCAGAGGGCTGCACCGGCGCGAGCGTTCTCGCGGTACAGGTCGCGGTAGAAGCCGAGGCGCTGACCGTCGAGTCGCGAGGTGGTCACGAATACCGTTGCGCCACCGGCAAGGAGCTTGCCCGTGACCGCTGCCGCGATGGAACCCTTGCTGGCGCCGGTCACTACTGCGACCTCGCCTGCCCACTCGGGTGCGTCGGATTCTGTCGTCACGGCCGCATCAGCGATGCGGGTGTAGACCTCGGCGAGCGCCGTGCGGCCTTCGTCGGTCGCGCGGGTGGCCCACCACTTCGCCTGTGCGGCGACAGTGGAACCGGCACCGATGAAGTTCTCGACCGACAACGCGGTGTCACCGAGCCAAATACGAGCGAGATCCTCACGCGCACTTGCCCAACGGTCGTCGAGCAGGACCGCCTTCTGCGCGTCGAATGCCGGAGCAACCAGACGCGGCCAGTCGGAGCCGAGTTCAGCCGAGACCAGGTCGACCAGTTCGGTGTCCTCGACCGTCGCGACTGCTGCTTCTTCGTTCAGTCCGAGCTGCTCGAGCACCAGGCGGGCGGCCGAGGCCAGAACGCCGTTGCGGCCCGTGATGTTCTCGGTGAACTCGCCCAGAGCGGCCGCGTCGACGGTTCCGCCGCTTCCGCCACCGGTGGCCGGCAGCGAGACGCTGACTCCGCGAGCAGAGCCGACCGAGGCAACTGCGCTGTCGATGACTGCGTCCACTGCTGCAGCGTCGGCCAGTGCGCCGGAGCTCAGGCCACCGAGGTCGCCGCCGCGGATGCTGGCGCCGTCACGGGTACCGAGAGCCACTGCTGCGGTGACGTGATGTGCCCAGCCGTCGCCCAGCTCCCAGACCTTCTTGACGCGGTCGGCGATGTAGCCGGGACGCTTGCCCGAGGGGCCGAAGACCTTGCGCAAATGATCGTTGATTGAATCGGAGAGCACCGGTCCGAACGGCTTGTACGTACGGGCGAGCTTGTCGACGGTTGCCCCCAGGGAGCCCATGTCGGCGTCTGCTGCCCCGTCGATTGCACCGAGGGAGAGCTCGGAGCCGAGGTCGACCAGAAGCTGGTTGCGACGCGAGGAAACGCCGTCGCACAGTGCCTCGATCGTGTCCGCGGGGCCGACCTGATCGGGACGGAGCTTGGTCCACAGGCTGATCAGGACCTTCGTGGCGTCGGGCGCCTTGAAGGTGAGGTCATCCGGACGCGGTCCACCCGAAGGTGCAGCCGGCGCGGCAGCGGCAACCGGAGCAGCGGCCGCGGCGGCCGGAGCAGCCTGCGCGGCAGGCGCTTCGATCTCGTCGTCGTCATCGACAGCGGGGTCGACGTCGGTGCCGTAGACGATCGCAGCTTCGCGCTCGACGTTGAGAACCTCGACCGGGTAGCCGAAGCGGCCCGGCAGCTTGAGGGTCTGAGACGCGAGGTTTGCAACGGTCGGGGCAGCGCCGAGACCGATCTCGACGAAGCGCTCGACTCCGAGTCCACCTTCGGACTCGTCGCTGAAGAGCAAGTCCTGCGTCTCGATCCAACGGACCGGGCTGGCGAACTGCCAAGCCAGCAGCTCGATCAGGATGATGCGGGACAACTCGTGAGTGCGCGTTGCGTAGCTGTCGAAGTCTGCGAGGACTTCCTGCAGCGGCTCGGACGGCACCAGGTCGGCGATTTCCTGAACGAAGTCACGACGCAGCGAGAACGGCTTCGGAACCAGGTTCGGGATGTAGCGGCCGATCAGGATGTCCGGATCGATGTCGTGCGGGAGCAAGTCCTGCAGGCACACGCGGAAGTCCGCCACGCCACCGCGAAGGACGGTGGAGTGGAACGGCACGTCGATGCCGGGAACCTGGATGTATGCCCGCTTGCCACCGAATTCTGCTCGGCGACGATCAATTTCGACCTCGAGTGCGTCGAGACCGGCTACCGAACCGGCAATGGCGTACTGGCTGCCGCGCAGGTTCAGGTTGACGATTTCGAGGAACTCACCGGAGGTCTCGGCGACACCGGCGACGAAGCCCTGCACGTCGTCGTCGGAAACACCGATCTGCGACGGGCGGATAGCGGCCATGCGGTAGTCGGAGCGTCCGGCTTCGTCGCGGGGAACGAGCTGGTGCATGGCCGAGCCACGCTGGAAGACGACCTCGAGAAGCGCTTCGAGCGGGAAGACCTCGGCGACAGCGGCGAGTGCGTTGTACTCACCGACCGAGTGACCGGCCAGAAGCGAATCCTCGATGAAGGTTCCGGACTCGCGCAACTCGGCAACCTGCGCAACACCGAGAACGGCCATGGCCACCTGGGTGAACTGCGTCAGGTGCAGGACACCGTCAGGATGCCTGTGCTCGACACCACGGGCCTTGACGGTCACCGGGTTGTCGCGCACGACAGCGAGAATCGAGAATCCGAGTGCCTTGCGGGTGTGCTTGTCCGCGCGCTCCCAGACGTCGCGGGCAGCCTTGGAGCGAGCACGAGCGTCGAGGCCCATGCCCGGGCGCTGGATGCCCTGGCCGGGGAAGGCGTAGACGGTCTTCGGCGCAGCGGTGCGGCCGGTGGCAACCATGACCAGTTCACCGTCGATGCGGCAGCCGACCTCGACGATTTCGGCACCCTGGTCGATACCGACACGATCGACGCGGACATCGATCTCGGCGCCGGGGCGAACCATCCCGAGGAAGCGGGCGGTCCAGGCGGTCAGGCGGCGCGGCGGGACGCGGGTCTCGGCCGGGTCGACTGCGGTGACAACCTGCTGCGCTGCGGCGGAGAGCCACATGCCGTGCACGATCGGGGTTCCGAGGCCGGCCAGCAGAGCGGCGTTGTCGGAGGTGTGAATCGGGTTGTGGTCACCGGAAACCTGAGCGAAGGCGCCCATGCTGACCGGCGCAAGGATCTTCGCGTCACGGCGACGACGACGCGAGGTGTCGACAGCCGCGTCGCTGATCGATCCACCGGCGCGAGCCGGGTCGGCGAGTTCGCCTGCGCCGGTGCGTCCGCGGATCGCGAAACGCTCGGTCATGGTGACGACTGCGGGGGCGTCGAGGCCCTCGCCGAGCATGGCACCGACCTCGACCTTGACCTCGACGACACGACCGAGGTCGGTGTCGAGAACCGAAGCGACCTCGGCGTTGACGACGAGAATGCTCGTCTCGGACGGCAACTCACCGACGAAGTCGACGGTGTGGTCGAGGTGGACCAGGTCGAGCATGCCTTCGATGACGGAAAGACTGTCGAGCTTGGCTGCGCCGAGGACCGCGAAGACGGCGGGCCAGCATGCTCCGACGACGACGTCCGGAACAGCTTTGCCGCTGACACTGAGCGTGGCGGGCAGGCCGGAACCTGTGACACCGGCGTGATCGGCGATTCGATCGGGTACCCACGCGACGTTGAGGCGGGCCTTGCCGTTCTTGACTGCCGGAAGTTCCTGTCCGGCAGCAACTGCCAGCAGCGCGGACATCGCACCTTCGGCGTCTGCCTCGGTGACGACCGGAGCGCCGCCGTCGACGACGGACTCGGGAATCGTGATCGTGATGTCGACGGACTTGTCTGCCACCAACGGAACCGAAAGCAGCACGTGCGAGGAATCGACGACGGTCAGACTGGAACCGGTGGTGCCGTGAACTGCCTTGTCGGCAGACTCTGCACTCCACTCGTCGAGGTCGCCGAGACGGCGGACGGGGTTCTGGGTCAGGCGGCCGGCCCATTGGAGGTCGGGAGCCGAGAGGACGGCGTCGAGAAGTCCGGGTGCGGAATCCTGGTGGCGACGGCTCGCGAGTGCAATCGGAGTGGTTCCGGCAGCGACCAATTCGTCGTAGGTGGCCTTCTCGAAGCGATCGAGCAGGTCACCGACCGGCTCGTCGACACGGGTGATGCCTGCGACGGCAACGGTGCCGGGGATGACGCAAACCTGATCGGCGGTGTAGCGGGGATCGTGTGCCTGCCACAGGGAGTCGCTGCGCCACCAACGACGCACGTCACCGTCGACGACGGGAACGAAGTTGACCGGCTTGCCCGGCGTCTTGCACAGCGAGATGAAGAACGAGACGTCTGCGGGATGCAGAACGGTCGTCGAGTAGTCCGGGTACGACGCCTGCAGTGCGCAGATCGCAGCCTCGGGGCGCTCGAGAGTCTCGGCGTCGCCGAACAGCGTGGGAATCGGGCCGCGGTCGACCGGGTGCAGACGCGCCTCGGTGCGCTGGAGCATCTCGCCGAAGCGAGCACGCCAGGTGATGTCGAGCCACGGGCTCGAGGTCGCCTCGACGATGGCGTCCTGAAGATCTGCGCCGCAGTCGAATTCCTTCGCGGCGTCGATGCCGACGGTCAGTTCGAGGTAGCGACGCAGCCACTGCGCGTACGTCATGGTCTCGACGTCGCCGAAGTAGGGCTTGGCGGTGACGTCGAGGGCGGCGATGATCTCCTCGCGGCGCTCGGCCACTGCCTCGGAATCACCGGCAACCTCGTCGAGGAGGCGTCCGGTACGCGAAGCCGCGTTGTCGATTTCGTGGATGTCGGCACCGAGCTGGCTACGGCCCGAGGCCATTCCACCTTCAGCGGTACCGGCACCGACCCAGTCCGGCGTACCGGGTGTGTCGACGAGGAGCTGCTTGACCTCGGGAGAGGTGGTGGCCTCGAGAGTCGCCATGGCTGCGGTGCCGACCAGGATGCCGTCGACGGGCATGGCCGGGAAACCGGCTGCGGCAGACCAGCGGCCGGTCAGGTAATCGGCTGCGCGCTCCGGTGTTCCGATGCCACCGCCGACGCAGATGACCAGGTTCGGACGTGTACGCAGCTCGGCGTACGTGTCGAGGAGCAGGTCGTCGAGGTCTTCCCACGAATGGTGTCCACCGGCGCGGCCACCTTCGATGTGGACGATCACGGGGAAGTTCGGAACCTCGTTGGCGATACGGATCACGGAACGGATCTGCGCCACGGTGCCGGGCTTGAACGCGATGTTGGTGATGCCGATCTCGGACAGCTCGTCGATGAGGGCAACGGCCTCTTCGAGTTCCGGGATACCGGCGGTGACGATGACGCCGTCGATGGGAGCACCGGCAGTACGGGCACGCTGCACCAGACGCTTGCCACCGAGCTGCAGCTTCCACAGGTACGGGTCGAGGAACAGGGAGTTGAACTGGACCGCGCGGCCCGGCTCGAGCAGCATCTTCAGCTCTGCGACACGGTCTTCGAAGATCTCCTCGGTGACCTGTCCACCACCGGCAAGCTCGGCCCAGTGACCGGCATTGGCTGCCGCGGCGACGATCTTGGCGTCGACCGTCGTCGGCGTCATGCCTGCGAGCAGGATGGGCGAACGACCGGTCAGCTTCGTGAACGCGGTCTCGACGCCGATGCGGCCGCCGGGAAGCGCAACGGGCTTCGGCGCGAACTCGGACCACGAACGTGAGACCTCGGGCGCAGCGCCGGGAGTGAGCAGATTGCGGTGTCCGCCACGGGTGGCGGCGGCAATGATGCCGATGCCCTGTCCACGCAACGAAGAGGACGTCATACGGGTCAGCTGATCGCTGGGTCCGAGATCGAGAATCCACTTGGCGCCGGCGGAGATTGCGCCGTCGACAGCCTCGACCCAGTCGACCGGATCGACGAGGACACCCTGCGCAAGTTCGCGCGCACGGTCCGCGTCGAGACCGCAACGGGTTGCCCAGCTGCCGACAAGTTCGACGGCCTCTGCCAATGCGGGGTGGTGGAAGCCGATTTCGGTGTCGAGCGGATCGAAGGACGGAGCGAAGACGGAACCGCCACGCTTCTTGCCCTCACGCTCACGGGCTTCTTCGGCTTCGATCTGCTCGCAGCGTTCTTGCACGCGGGCCAGCTGAGCGGGCGGCCCGGCAAGGACGACGCGGCGACGGCCGTTGCGAATAGCGAGGACAGCCGCGCGCTCGGGCGCCACACCCTCGGCAAGCTCGGCGACGATGGCAGCGAGACGCTCGGGATCGACGCCCGAAACTGCAACCATCGGCTTCGCGGAGGCGCCGGCGATGACGCCACGGCGACGGCCGACGAGGCTGGCAGCGGCGCCGACGAGCTGCGCGACGGCGAGGAGCTCACCGTCGTCGTTGCCCTGCGCGGCTACGGCAGCCGTGGCCAGAAGGCCCTGCGAGTGGCCGATGACGGCGGCCGGTGGGTTACCGGCTACATCCAGACCCTGAGCGGAGAGTGCACGCAACGCCGCAAGCTGCGTGAGGAAGACGCCGGGGAGTGACACCGGAGCTGCGGTGAGCGCTGCAGCGGACGGACCCGCCGACTTCTCGCCTTCTTCTTCGTCGACGATCTCGGCTTCGAGCATCCACGCGATCGGATCGAACCCGACCGGGCGAACCACGAGAAGATCCTGTGCAACGGGCGCGAGGCGTGCGGCTGCGTCGTTGACCAGATCGGTCAGAACGGGCTCCAGGCCGTTGTCACGGCTGAGCTCCTCGAGCGAGGTGAGCCAGGGAGCGCCCTGACCACCGAAAGCGATTGCGTAGGAAACGCCGTTGTTCAGCGAATCGACGAGGGCACCTTTACTGGTCGTGCGGGACTGTCCCCCATCGACGCCGAAACGGCGCCCACCCTTCGAGTCGCGTCCGTTTCCTGTAGGTGTCGTGTCATCGATCGTCACGCGTACGTCCTCTCCTGGTCACCTCTGCGGCGAGGTGGGATTTGCGGTGTGCTGCCCGGCTGAAGTGCTCGCGAATTCGTCGAGAGAATCGACGGAGTCAGGGCGTTCGTGCAAGACAAGGTTTACACAGAATCATGAGGATTTCCTCACGTTTGTCGGCGCCCTGGAAATCTGGACTTTCGGGGCCGTGATCTTCCTCACGACACTTCGAGAAAGTGACTCGCGAGTAGGTCGCGAACGCCCTGCCTGGGACTGTTACCGGGATTTTCAGAAACCTGAGGAACCCCTCATATTTATTGTTACCAATTCGTGACCTCCTTGACGGACGGTCGATCCCGTGCGTTCGCGGCCACAATCTGTCGGACCCTCTCGCTACGTTCAGCTCGTCCACACAGGACAACTTCTCGGGGGGAGAAATCATGAAAGACACAGACGTAGCCAGAGCGGTCGAATTCATCGCCGCCGAACTTCCGCGCGAGGCTTGGCCGCATTGGAATCAGGGATGGCCGCGCGAGTCCGAAGCCGCCCTTCTCGACGCGATCTTCTCGTCGCGCGCCGCCTACGGAACGCCGAAGACCGGAGTCCGCGCCGTCGTCGACCGTTGGCGCACACACCGCTCGGTAGCCGCCGGCGAACATCTCGACAGCCTGTCCGCTCTCGCCGCCTTCACCGACCGTGGCGACGAACTCGCAACGGTTCTCGGCAATCGCCAGCGCGTGCCGGGCAACTACTCCACCAAGGCCGAAGGTGTAGCTCGCGCAGCCAAGGCGCTCGTCGACGCCGGTTGCCGGTCCAGTTCCGACGTCGAGGACACCGAAAGCCTCCGCTCGGCAGTCGTCTCCGTTCCGGGCCTCGGCCCCAGGACCTTCGAAACGCTGGTGTTCTTGTCCGGGAAGTTGTCGGCAGCCTCTATAGATCTGCTTGCACGGTTCGCCACCGAGGCGAGCAGCAGCGAGGAATTGTTGTCGAGCACCGACGCAACCGAATTGCTTGTTGCGGTGTCGGAACACCTCGACGTCGATGTTCGGACACTCACCCACGCTGCGTGGCGGTATCAACGCACCGCTGAACAACCGCGCCGATCGAAGAAAACCACCACCTCGCCGGCAGCGGATCCGCTCGCCGAATCGGCCTGAGAGCAGGCGGGCACATCCCGACCAGGGTGGTGTTCCCGCGAGCGATTCCACTCGCGTATCCTTTGAATTCCGCGCGCGAGTGGCGGAATTGGCAGACGCGCTGGATTTAGGTTCCAGTGTCTCAGGACGTGGGGGTTCAAGTCCCCCCTCGCGCACAACGAAGAGCCCCGCCGGATCTGATCCGGCGGGGCTTTTTCAATTCTTGATCACGTTCAGCGCTTTCGATCCTTGACCGGTGGAGTCATGTACGTCGTCCGACTCGGCGTCAGCCCCAGACGGACCGAGCTCTCCAACCACGTGATCGCCGCTGCCGTCGGATCCACAACTGGAACATGAATCCCTGTGTCATGCAGCCTGTCTCGGACTGCGTCGGTCACACCGAGCATGCCGGTGCAACCGAGAACAATGGAGTCCGCCTCCCCGTTCTCCACGGCCGCAGACGCCTGATCGGCCAGTCGATCGATCAGCACCTCCCGATCGGTGAGTCCGAGGACCGGCATGTCCACGACTCGAATGCTGCCCAGCCGAGTGTCCAGCCCGTATCGCCGAGTGAGCGATCGAAGCATCGGCACGACATTGGGCAGGATGGTAACGACGCCGACCCGATCGCCCAGACTCATCGCCGTCAGGAAGGACGGCTCGAAGCCGCCGACCACCGGTGCGTCGATGATCTCTCGGGCGGCATGCACTCCGGGATCGGCGAAACACGTGATGAACACACCGTCGACGCCGTCAGCGGCCGCCTCTTCTACCCTCTGCACGACCCCGGGGCCGGCCAGTGCCTCGTCGTACTCACTCTCGATGCTCGCCGTTCCGGAACGCAGCGAAACGACGTCGACCCTCGTACCGGGCGCTGCCCAGTGCTCCACCTCGGCTGTCACAGCAGGCGTGAGTGTGGTGTCGATGACCGGACGAATCACTCTGATGTGCATGAACGCTCCCCTGTTGTCGGATACGCCCGAGGTTATCGATGCAGTTCAGCCGGGAGAATGTGTTCAATGCCCGACGGTGCGGTCGAGGATGGGCGTAGCGCACATGCAGCTTCTTCGACACGCCGTGGCACGGCTCCTACGACACGCCGTGGCGCGGCCTTTACGACACGCCGTGGCGCGGCCTTTACGACACGCCGTGGCACGGCCTCTACGACACGCCGTGGCACGGCTTCTACGACACCGTGTCGGAGATCGCAGGGCGAGGCACTATAGCTCTCAGGTACCGTCTTAGTGTGTCCAAGAACGCTACGAAACGCCGACCTGCGCTGATTGTGCTGGTCATCGTGTCAGCCGCCGGCTGCCTCGCGCTCGGCTGGTGGCAGTGGGAGCGCTTCGAAGCCGTCGGAGGGTCCGGACAGAATCTCGGGTACGCGTTCCAGTGGCCGCTGTTCGCGGCGTTTGTCGTGTACGCGTATCGCAAGTTCGTTCAGCTCGAAGACGTGGACCCCGAAGAGGCCGAGGCCGAGGAAGCCGCCGCGGAGCCGCGTGAGATTCCCGCCGACCTCTTGCCGCAACGCCCGCAGGCCGAGTTCGACGATGTGAACCTCGACGTCGACGATCCTGAAGCCCGCCAAATGCTGGAATACAACGACTACCTTGCGCAGCTCGCCGCTCGCGAGTCCGATAGGAGCACGACGTGAGTACCGGTTCGGAAGCGAGCATCGCTACCCCCGCAGTCAACGCAGAAAAACAGAAGAAGGTTGCGTCGGCGCTGGTCCGATACCGCGTTCTCGCCTGGATCACCGGCCTCTGGCTGCTGTTCCTGACCGGTGAGATGGTCTACAAGTACCTGATTCTCGACAATTCCGCGGACGCACCGTCGTGGTTGTTCTACATCGGTCAGATCCACGGCCTGTTCTACATGCTCTACCTCGTGTTCACGATCGACTTGGCAATCAAGGCCCGGTGGAAGCCCGGGACGACGGTTGCCACCGCGCTCGCCGGCACGATCCCCTTCTTGTCGTTCGTGTTCGAGCACAAGCGAACCGCCCAGGTGAAGCAGGCTTATCAGCTCTGAGAGTTTCGAAAAGTAGAGCCCTGAACGCAGACGCGTTCAGGGCTCTACTTTTCGGATTCGGTTCAGCCGGCCAGTGCGGCCAATGCCGGAACGAGCTGCACGAGCGCGCGCCCTCGATGTGACGCCGCATCCTTTTCGGCCGGGGTGAGTTCTGCGGCCGAGCGGGTGTCGCCGTCCGGACGGAAGATGGGGTCGTATCCGAATCCGCCGTCGCCGGCCGGTTCTCGGCCGATCACCCCGCGCCATTCGCCGCGCACGACAGTCTCGTCGCCGCCGGGGATCACCAGTGCACAGGCGGAGACGAATGCCGCGCCCCGCCGCTCGTCGGGCACGTCCCCCAGCTGAGCCAGCACCAGAGCGGTGTTCGCGCCGTCGTTCCCGTGAGTGCCCGACCACCGCGCGGACAGCACACCCGGCATCCCGTTGAGTGCATCGATCTCGACACCGGAATCATCTGCGATGCAAGCCATTCCGGTTGCAGCGGCCCCGTCACGGGCTTTGGCGAGCGCATTCTCCTCGAACGTCGCTCCGGTCTCGGGGGCTTCGGGGAACGGCGGAACCTCGTCGAGCCCGACCAGTTCGATTCCGTTCACTCCGGCGGCGTCGAGAACTCGATGAAGTTCCTTCAGTTTCTTGGCATTTCGGCTGGCAACCAATACTCGTACGCTCACAGCTCAGGCACCGAACTTCTTCTTGGGTTCCGGATTCTTCGGTTCGGGGAGCACCCCGGGATACGGCTCGGCCAACGCCTGACGCTGTATCTCGAAAAGTTGCTCACAACCCGCCAGAGCGGAGTCGAGCAGCTTGTCCAGCGTCGAGCGCGGGAAGGTGGCGCCCTCACCGGTTCCTTGAATTTCCACCAGAGTGCCGGTATCGGTGGCCACGACATTCATGTCGACCTCGGCACGCGAATCCTCTTCGTACGGAAGGTCGAGACGAACTCGTCCGTCCACGACGCCGACGCTGACGGCCGCTATGCCACACGAGATGGGCTGCGGGTCGGAAAGCAGGTCGGCTGCGCGCAGGTACGTCACGGCGTCGACCAGGGCTACGTATGCCCCCGTCACTGCCGCGGTGCGAGTGCCACCGTCGGCTTGGAGGACGTCACAGTCGAGGGCGATGGTGTTCTCACCGATTGCCGCGAGATCGATGCACGCCCGAAGTGACCGGCCGATGAGTCGACTGATCTCCTGCGTGCGTCCGCCGACCTTGCCCTTGACCGATTCGCGGCCACTGCGTGTGTGCGTGGCGGCCGGAAGCATCGCGTATTCGGCTGTCAGCCAACCCAAGCCGGAGCCCTTGCGCCAGCGGGGTACACCTTCTTCGACACTGGCCGTGCACATGACGCGTGTGTTCCCGAACTCGACCAGAACGGATCCGGCCGGATGACTGGTGAACCCGCGGGTGATCTTGACCGTGCGGAGCTCGTCGTCCGCCCTACCGTCTTCTCGTGTAGTCACCTTCGTGAGCCTAGCGGTCGCCCGGTCGGCGCTGCATCGAATGTGAGGGGAATCAGATGTCGTAGACACTTCCGGCGGAGACGGCATGAACCGGTCCGGAGAATTCGGATTTCGCTTCGGCGATCACGTCTTCACGCGATGTCCACGGCGGTATGTGGGTGAGGAGAAGTTCCTTGACGCCGGCGAGCGCAGCCACACGGCCCGCTTCCTTGCCGGAGAGATGGACTCCCTCAGGTCGATCGGGGCTGTCGGTCCACGACGCTTCGGAGAGCAACACGTCTGCACCACGCGCGAGTTCGACGACGTTGTCGCACATACCGGTGTCGCCTGTATAGACGAGCACGCGGCCGTCGGCGCCGGTGATCCGGAATCCGTAAGCCTCGGGTGGATGATTCATCCGACGGGCGACGACGCTCAGTTCTCCGAATGTCACCGGCTCGTTCTCGGCCCAGAGCCGGACGTCGATGGTGTCGGAGATGTCGTCCATCTCGCCGGCGCACTCGGCGGAGGACACTCCGATGCGGCACGCGGTGTCGGTGGGGCCGTAAACCAGAGCCCGTCCGACCGGCGGGTTGGGGTGATAGCGACGCCAGACCAGCAGGCCGGGCATGTCCAGACAGTGGTCCGCATGAAGGTGCGAAAGCAGGATCGTCACCTCGCCCGGATCGGCGTATCGCTGCAACGCCCCAAGAACTCCCGGGCCGAAGTCGATCACGAGCGGCGGAGTTCCCGGTGCCGTGAGCAGGTATCCCGAAGCCGGTGAATCCGGACCCGTGACGCTGCCGGAACACCCCAGGACGGTCATGCGCATACCGGTCATGCTGCCACGTCTACCCGTCTGGGAAAAAGCTCTTGGTGGTTTTGGCGCGTCGAAGTCACACCGCAGTGAGGGTGTGACCCACGTCCGTTCAGAAACTCGGTGGTCGAACGGCCGGCGTCGACCCCGCGCGCTTGGCCCTCTCCCCCGACGTCAGCGCCCACGCGGCCACCACGCCGCCGATCGCTCCGAACAGATGTCCTTGCCAGGAAACCCGTGGATCGCTCGGCAGTACGCCCCACAGCACTCCGCCGTACACGACGAAAACAGCAACGCCGATCAGGATCTGGGTGAAGCTGCGCGTGAAGAACCCGCGCACCAGCAGGTAGGTGACCCAGCCGAAGATCAGCACGGACGCACCCACGTGATTCGAGTTCGAGCCGGCGAACAACCAGGTCCCGACACCGCCGATCACCCAGATGATGCCGGTCGCCGCGAGTCCGCGCGCGATTCCCGTCACCAGCACGAGGTATCCGAGAATCAGCACCGGAATGGTGTTGGCGATCAGGTGGCCCCAGTCGTCGTGAAGTACCGGGGCGAACAGGATTCCCCACAGACCGTCGAGCGTGCGCGGGGTGACGCCGGCATTCTGGACATTCTGACCGGAGATGACATCCACGATCTCGATCACGTAGAGCAGGATCGCGAAGCCGCCCACCAATACGGCCGACTGCTTCCACACCGAGGGCGGACCGGATTTCGGTGCCGGCGTCCGGGTGCCGAAGTCCGGATTGTTGAAATCCATCGTCATCGTGTGCGTCCTCCACCGTCGATCCGGTTTTTCTGATTCGCTCACTGGCGACCAGGCTCAATTCGAGATTACAACCGACACCAGGAGTGCTGCCTAGAGAAATGCGGACGGGAAGAGTTCGCGGTAGCTCGGGATTCCGGCCACCGACGTGGCGTCGAGAATCGCTGTGACGATCGCACGTTCGACCACCTGCGCCGACGCTGCGCACACTGCGTCGAGTACGGGCAGATCGTTCGGGAAGGCGGCCGGAACCGCGATCTCCGAATTCGGCTTGTGATCACCGGTAGCGAGGGCGAAGATCGTGTCGCCGTCGAGCGGCGAATGTGCGGGCCGAATCGCACGAGCCAGACCGTCGTGACCTGCGACAGCGACGCGTCGGCACCCGGCTTTGGTCAGGGC
Source organism: Rhodococcus sp. KBW08 (assembly GCF_003852455.1). Classification (NCBI taxonomy): domain Bacteria; kingdom Bacillati; phylum Actinomycetota; class Actinomycetes; order Mycobacteriales; family Nocardiaceae; genus Rhodococcus; species Rhodococcus sp. KBW08. Next base: position 15,905 of record NZ_QAJJ01000044.1, on the reverse strand, counting down.
GGCGTCGGTGGCGACCACACCGATCGTGGTGTTGAGGACGGTTCCCTTGGCCGCGACGGCGTTGGCTGCCGCGAGTTCGGACGCGTCGGGAGGCCTGAGTCCGAAAGATTCCGCGCCGTCCGAGCCGACGCCCCACGGCAAACCTGTTCGCGGATCGAAGACCGAACCCACCGGATTGGTCACGATCAAGGCGGAGACCGTCGTCCCCTCGGCGGGGCCGTCGGCGATCACGACGCTGGCCGTTCCCACGCCGCCTTTGAGCGCTCCGGCTCTGGCACCTACCCCGGCGCCGACCGTGCCCGTGGCGAATTCGCGCGAAGCGGTGTCGGCAGCGAGGAATCCGAAGTCTCCGGTCGGACGAACGTTCCAGTCGCCAACCGGCAGATCGAAGATCACGGCGCCGGGCACGATCGGTACGACCTGACCAGGAGCCCCCATCGCGATCCCGTGATCGTGTTCCTCGAGCCAGCGCATCACTCCGTCGGCCGCGGCAAGTCCGTATGCACTGCCGCCGGTCAACAGCACGGCATTGACCTGCTGAACCGAATGGCTCGGGTCGAGCAGGTCGGTCTCGCGGGTACCCGGACCGCCGCCGCGGACGTCGACCCCCGCCACCACACCGGCCGACGCGAGCACGACCGTGCAGCCGGTGGCCGCGCCGCTTCCGAGTGTGGCGCCCTCGTCGAGTTTGTGGTGATGGCCGACTGCGAGGCCGGCGACATCTGTCAGTGAATCAGTGGGCCCGGTCCGCGTCGTGGTCATGGCATGAGCGCCTGGACGAGGGAGTCCTGCATCCACGTCAACCAGTGATAGACGTCGAGATGCGGGGCTCGCGGGTCGTCGGGTTCGAGGCTCTCCGGGGTGTCGGCGTCGATGCCGAGATTGGTGCCGAGCGCGAGACGGACGTCGTTGAGCGAGGACAGCCAGGCGTCGGCCTGTTCCTGCGTGAGAACGACCTTGCCGCCTGCCTCGGGAAGCGAAGCCAACAGCATTCGAGCGGACTCACGTTTGGCGTCGATGATCTCGGGCTCGTGCAAACTTCGCAGCGCACCGTTGACATTGGCACCCGCGTCGTCGAGATCGTCACTGTCCGGAGCGACCTTGTCCGGATCGGTGCGCTGGAAGTCGGGAAGCAAACGTGCCAACACCGGATTGTCCGGGGTCTCCGAATTTCCGGTGCGAAGGCCCGTCAGCGCGGCGAGCTCGTCCTGCGGCGCCGAAGACGCACGCTCGTCGAGAAGCCCGGTCACCGACTCCACGAGCGAGCGCAGAACTGCCGCCTCGTGGCCGTCCATCTCGGACTTGAACTTGACTCCGCCAAGTGAACTCTTCCTACTCCACGTCCGCACGCGTCGGACTCCCGTCTACGAGTTAGGCGAACAAATCGGTCGAAAAGGGCTTTTCTCAGGTGTCGTCGCGTTGCATCGTGGCCCAGAGACCGGCCGCGTGGAGGCGACGGACATCGGCCTCCATCTTGTCGCGCGAACCGCTCGAGACCACGGCCTTGCCCTCCGAATGGACCTGCATCATCAGGTCGGTGGCCTTGGCTTTGCTGTAACCGAACAACTTCTGGAACACGTAGGTCACGTAGTGCATGAGATTGACCGGGTCGTCCCAGACGATGGTCACCCAGGGCCGATCGGCGGCTTCGATGGTCGCCACAGCCTCCGACTGCTCGGGCGTGGCTTGAGGAGAGGAAGCCGTAGCGCCTCTCATCGTTACGTTCGCCGAGTAAGTGCCGGACACGGTCGCGCCGCCGAAAACCATGTATCCAGGGTACGGCGCGACGAGAGGCGACAACACCCACCCACGTCGTCTCGCGCATAGAGTTGTGTGCGTGCCTACGCAAATTTCCGACATCCGCGACGCCGGTGCCAGCACCGCACTGCTCACCGATCAGTACGAACTGACCATGCTCTCGGCGGCTCTCGCCGACGGATCTGCCTTCCGTAACTGCAGTTTCGAGGTATTCGCACGGCGGCTGCCCGACGGTCGTCGCTACGGCGTCGTCGCCGGTACCGAACGCCTGCTCGACGCACTCGAGCAGTTCCGGTTCGGTGAACCGGAACTGGCGATCGTTGCGAAATTCCTCGACGACACGACGGTCGAGTGGCTGCGCAACTATCGATTCTCCGGTGACATCGACGGCTACCGCGAGGGCGACTTCTACTTCCCCGGATCACCGATTCTCTCGGTCCGCGGAACGTTCGCCGAGTGCGTCATCCTCGAAACCTTGATTCTCTCGATCCTCAACCACGACAGCGCGATCGCTTCGGCCGCAGCCCGCATGGTGAGCGCAGCGGGTGGCCGACGGATGATCGAGATGGGCTCGCGTCGCACACACGAACAGGCAGCCGTCGCCGCTTCACGTGCCGCCTATCTCGCCGGGTTCGACGCCACCTCCAACCTCGAAGCCGCGCGGCGTCACGACGTACCCAGCGCGGGTACCAGTGCACACGCTTTCACTCTCCTGCACACCACCGAGGACGGTCCGGACGAGGCTGCGGCATTCCGCGGTCAAGTCGCCGCTCTGGGCGTGTCCACCACCTTGTTGGTGGACACCTACGACATCACCGAGGGTGTGAAAACGGCTGTCGCCGTTGCCGGTCCCGAACTGGGCGGAGTTCGCATCGATTCCGGTGATCTCGGCGTCCTGGCTCGCCAGGTACGGCAACAACTCGACGACCTCGGTGCCACCAAGACGCGCATCGTCGTCTCCGGCGACCTGGACGAGTACGCCATCGCGGCCCTGCGGGCCGAACCCGTCGACTCGTACGGCGTCGGCACTTCACTGGTCACCGGATCGGGCGCGCCCACAGCGGGCATGGTCTACAAGTTGGTCGAGGTGGACGGGATCGCCGTCGAGAAGAGAAGCACCAACAAGGCATCTCGTGGCGGCGCCAAGAAGGCACTGCGCGTGGTGCGTCCGACCGGAACGATCGTCGAAGAAGTCATCTACCCCGCCGGCTCGCCCGCTCCGGTTTCCGAGGCGGACGGCGCGACCGAATTGTTGATCCCGTTGGTTCGCGAAGGCAAAGTCGTCGAGAGCGCACCGACGCTCGAAGAGAGCCGCGCAGTTCTGAAGGCTGGGCTCGTGAGCCTGCCGTGGGAAGGACTCAAGCTCTCGCGCGGAGACTCGGCAGTGCCCGTTCGATTCTCCGGAGGTGAGCACCGGTGAGTGCAAAAGCACTGATCGTCGTCGACGTTCAAAATGATTTCTGCGAAGGTGGCGCTCTCGCTGTCGACGGCGGTGCTGCGGTTGCGGCTGCCGTCAACGATTTCGTCAACTCCCACGAGTACGACGCCGTAGTCGCGACTCGCGATTTTCACATCGCCCCTGGGGCGCATTTCTCCGAGACTCCAGACTTCGTCGACAGTTGGCCGGTTCACTGCGTCGTCGGGACGGCCGGCGCCGAGTTCCATCCGGCGTTCGACGCCTCTGTCGCCGGTTCGGCGATCTTCTCCAAGGGCGCCTACAGCGCTGCCTATTCCGGTTTCGAGGGAGCAACCGAGGACGGCACGACGCTCGAGGACTGGCTCCGCGCCCACGAGATCACCGACGTCGACGTGATCGGCATCGCCACGGATCACTGTGTCAAGGCCACGGCCGTCGACGCCGCGCGCGCGGGGTTCGCCACGACGGTTCTTCTCCCCTTCACCGCTGGTGTGTCGACCGCCACGATCGAGTCGGCATTGGTGCAGATGCAGGAGGCGGGAGTGCAGCTGATCGGGCGAGACGAGGCGTCGTTGGAAGAAGACTCGAATGCCGGGGAACTACCCCGGGAATCATCCGTGGACGTTTCTGACGTAGGGATCCATTAACCTTCGTGGGTGGCCGATCAACTCCCGAACGTTCCCGAACTGCTCCAGACAGCGGTGCGGTCGCTCGGCGGTGCCGAACGAACCAGTCAGCTGACGATGGCGTCCGCCGTGGCGCACTCGATCGACACCGGCGAGCATCTTGCCGTCCAGGCCGGCACCGGTACCGGTAAGTCGCTCGCCTACCTCGTTCCGAGCCTGCGCCACGCGGTCGAATCGGGACGCACCGTGGTCGTGTCCACCGCCACCATCGCGCTTCAGCGTCAGCTCGTCGATCGAGATCTGCCGCGGCTCGCCGACGCACTGAAGAAGCCACTCGGCCGACGCGCCGAGTTCGCAATCCTCAAGGGCCGCAACAACTACCTGTGCATGAACAAGATCCACACCGGCGCGTCCGAGCAGCCGCCCGAGGACGAGTTGTTCGATCCGTTCACGGTCTCGCGTCTCGGCCGGGAGGTCGTACGCCTCACCGAATGGTCCTCCGACACCGAAACCGGTGATCGTGACGAATTGGTGCCGGGCGTGTCCGATCAGGCGTGGCGGCAGGTCAGCGTCACCTCCCGCGAGTGCATCGGCAAGAACCAGTGCCCGGTCGGTGAGGACTGCTTCGCCGAGCGGGCCCGAGTCGAGGCGTCGAAAGCCGACGTAGTGGTCACCAACCACGCACTGCTCGCCATCGACGCCATCACCGGCATCCAGATCCTTCCCGACCACGACGTCGTGGTGATCGACGAGGCCCACGAGTTGGTCGACCGCGTCACCGGCGTTGCCACGGCTGATCTCACTGCCGCCTCGATCAGTGCCGCGGCCAGGCGCTGCGGCAAGATCGCCGAAGAACAGGACGCCGACCGACTCGAAGCTGCCGGCGAGGGTTGGGCGGGGCTCCTCGAAGAATTACGGCCAGGTCGATGGGAAGGCCTCCCGGACGGGGCGGCGCCCGCACTGGCCGCGATCCGCGACGCGGCCTGGTCGCTGCGCACCGCTATCGGCCCGGCCAAACCGGGTATGGCGGCCGCAGACCCCGAAGCCGCTGCCGCCCGCAACGCCGCGCTCTCGTCCGTCGACGACGTCCACGACAGCGCCGTGCGCATTCTCACTGCTTTCGACGAACCCGACCCGGCCAAGCGCAAGGACGTCGTCTGGCTGTCCTCGGACGAGTTCCGCGGATCGGTGCGGCGCTCCGTCCGGATGGCTCCGCTCTCGGTCGGCGGGTTGCTGCGCTCACGACTGTTCGCCGAATCCACCGTCGTTCTCACTTCCGCGACACTGACCGTCGGCGGATCGTTCGACGGGCTCGCCGTCAACTGGGGTCTCCCCGCCGAATCGTCCGCGCGCCCCGACTCGGGTACCGCCATCGGAACCGAAGCCCCTTCCGACGCTTCGGCTTTCCGCTGGAACTCGCTCGACGTCGGGTCGCCGTTCGACCATGCCAAGGCCGGCATCATCTACATTGCCCGCCACCTGCCCACGCCCGGCCGCGACGGCCTCTCCCCGGTCTATCTCGACGAGATCGCCGAACTTGTCGAGGCTGCGGGCGGACGCACCCTCGGACTGTTCTCGTCGATGCGCGCCGCCAAAGCCGCGTCCGAGGCCATGCGCGAACGCCTCGACACACCGATCCTGTGCCAGGGCGACGACGCCACCGGCACCCTCGTCAAGGCCTTCGCCAAGGACGAACCCACGTCACTGTTCGGCACGTTGTCCCTGTGGCAGGGCGTCGATGTTCCGGGGCCGTCGCTGAGCCTCGTCATCTTGGACCGGATTCCGTTCCCGCGCCCGGACGACCCACTGCTGATGGCCCGCCAGCAAGCCATCGAATCCCATGGCGGTAACGGCTTTCTCAGCGTCTCGGCCAATCACGCGGCGCTGCTCCTGGCACAGGGCGTGGGCCGTCTGCTTCGCAGCACAGACGACAAGGGCGTGGTCGCCGTGCTCGATCCGCGTCTGGCCACGGCGAGGTACGCGGGTTACCTTCGCGCATCACTGCCTCCGTTCTGGGAGACGACCAACCCCGAAGTCGTCCGCAAGGCACTCACCCGCATCCGCGACTCGCGTCCCTGACCGAGTTTCACCCGGGCACAATTCTGCCCCGGTACCGACCGAACGGCCCGGGGCAGAAAGCACAACGTCAGACGTTCGGTGTGGTCACCAATCCGAGTTCGGACGCATTGACCAACAACCGGTGATGTGGCAGAACCCGTACGGTGTAGCCGACGGAGCCGGAGACCGGAAGGGCGACCTCGGCTTCGAAGATCTCGGTTCCGTCCTCGGCGCCGAAGTGTGTCATCGGGAACGTCACCACGTCGGTGAGTTCCTCGCCCGGGCTGACGCGTCCGAGAACTGCCTGAACCTCGACATCCGAGACCGACAAGCCGCCGAGGCGGACCTTGGCCGTCAACGAAATGGTCGCACCGATCTCCGGAGTGTCCGGCAGGCCGGAACCGTCCACCTGCTCGACGGCGACCGACGGCCACTGCGATTCGATGCGGCGACGGAACTCGGCCACCTCACGCGCACCGGCAAAATCATCCGCCACTACCGCTCGAGCTGATTCCGCCGAAGGGGCATAGTAGTCGACCGCGTAGTCACGAACCATGCGTGATGCCAACACTTTCGGGCCCAGATTCTCGAGGGTGTGGCGAACCCTCTCGACCCAGCGCGTCGGCAGATCGGCCGCATCACGGTCGTAGAACGTCGGCAGCACCGCGTGCTCGAGAAGTTCGTAGAGGGCGCTGGCTTCCAGATCGTCACGCCGCACGTCGTCGAGAACACCGTCGGCCGTCGGAATGGCCCACCCGTTCTCGCCGTCGTACATCTCGTCCCACCATCCGTCACGAATGGAGAGGTTGAGTCCACCGTTGAGCGCGGATTTCATGCCGGAAGTACCGCACGCCTCGAGTGGGCGAAGCGGGTTGTTGAGCCACACGTCGCAGCCCCAGTAGAGGTAGCGGGCCATGGACATGTCGTAGTCGGGCAGGAAGACGATGCGGTGACGGACATCCGCTTCGTCGGCGAACCGTACGACCTGCTGAATGAGTGCCTTGCCACCGTCGTCGGCGGGGTGCGACTTACCGGCCACCACCAACTGCACCGGACGCTCCTCGTCGAGCAACATCGCACGCAGACGCTCGGGATCACGCAGCATGAGCGTCAACCGCTTGTACGTCGGAACGCGCCTGGCGAATCCGACGGTCAAAACGTTGGGATCGAAAACTCCAGTGGTCCAGCCGAGTTCAGCCTCGGTCGCGCCGCGTTCCAGCCACGACGCCCGGACGCGACGACGAACTTCGTCGACCAACTTGCCGCGCAACGCATTACGTGTTTCCCACAGTTCCGTGGCCGACAACTCGTGCAGGCGCTCCCACCCGCGCGCTTCTTCGAGTTGCTCCTGCCCGACGATCCGCCTGGCCACGTCCATCCACTCCGGCGCCGCCCACGTCGGTGCGTGCACACCGTTGGTGACCGAACCGATCGGCACCTCGTCGGCGTCGAATCCCGGCCAGAGTCCGTTGAACATGTCGCGGCTGACGATGCCGTGCAACTTCGAGACGCCGTTCGCGCGCTGCCCCAGACGAAGGCCCATGTGCGCCATGTTGAAGATCGACGGATCGGATTCGCGCCCCATCCCGACGATGCGGTCGACGGTCAGGCCAGGAAGCAACGTCGATTCGTTCTCGCCGTTCGTGCCGCCGAAGTAATGGCGGACCAGATCTGCCGGGAAGCGGTCGATTCCGGCAGGTACCGGGGTGTGCGTCGTGAATACGGTTCCGGCTCGAACCGCGGCCAGAGCGGAATCGAAGTCCAGACCACTGGTGGTGACAAGCTCCCGAATCCGTTCGATACCGAGGAATCCGGCATGCCCCTCGTTCATGTGGAACACCTCGGGATCGGGCAATCCGTAAGCCGCGGTGTAGGCGCGGACCGCGCGCACGCCGCCGATACCCGCGAGGATCTCCTGCTTGATGCGGTGATCCTGGTCCCCGCCATAGAGGCGGTCCGTGACGCCGCGAAGGTCCGCGTCGTTCTCGGCGATGTCGGAATCGAGCAGCAGCAACGGCACTCGGCCGACCTGAGCGATCCACACTCGCGCACGAAGCACACGGCCACCGGGCATGGCCACGTGAATGACGACCGGAGATCCCTCGTCGGAGGCCGGGCCTGCGTCCGTCAGCAAACGAAGAGGCAACCCCTGAGGGTCGTGGGGTGGGTAGTGCTCGGCCTGCCAACCGTCGGCGGTCAGCGACTGGCGGAAGTAGCCGGATCGGTAGAGCAGTCCGACGCCGATGAGCGGCAGCCCGAGATCGGACGCGGCCTTGAGATGATCACCGGCAAGGATGCCCAATCCCCCGGAGTAGTTGGGCAGAACCTCACTGACCCCGAACTCCATGGAGAAGTACGCGATTCCGCCGGCCAACGACGTGCCCTTGGCCTGCTGGGACTGATACCAGCGCGGCGTACTCAGGTAAGCGTCGAGATCGGCTGCTGCAGTGTCGAGGTCACCGAGAAATGCCTCGTCGCTGCCGAGTTCGTCGAGCCGGGCGGGGTCGACTTCCCCGAGCATCCGGACCGGGTCGAACTGGACTGCTTGCCAGAGTTCGGGGTCGAGTCGCGAGAACAAATCCTGTGTCTCGGGATGCCACGACCAACGAAGGTTGGTGGACAGGGGGCCGAGCGCGGCGAGGCGCTCCGGAAGGTGGGCTCGGACAGTGAACCGACGCAAGGCTTTCACCCCGCGAACCCTAGTCGAGTTCCTTGCACTCTGTCTGGTGGAACCTCACGTCCGAGCCGACCTGACCACCGACGGACCCGAATTCGCCGTTATCAGCGCTCCGGCGCGACACCCACTACGGTTGAACCGGCGAAAGAAAGTTTTACCGCGATCCATCACCAGAAATGGAGCTTCCCGTGTCAGGACGCCTCGGTATCGACGACGTGGTACCCGAGATCTCGGGTAACTATCCGGCAAAGGCCGTGGTCGGTGAAGTCTTTCCGGTGCATGCCACCGTGTGGCGAGAAGGCCACGACGCCATTTCCGCAACTCTGGTGGTGCGTGGTCCGCGCGGAACCAAGCCGCTGCGTATTCCGATGGATCCCGGCACCGAACCGGACACCGTCGACGCGGTGTTCACGCCGTCCGCCGAAGGCATGTGGTCGTTCCGGATCGAGGCGTGGAGCGATCCCATCGCCACCTGGAAGCACGCGGTGGAAGCAAAGCTGGCCGTCGGGCAGGGCGCTGTCGAGTTGGCCAACGACCTGGAAATCGGTGCGCGCCTGTTCGAACAGGCCGCGCACGAGGTGCCGCGGGGCAACAGGTCCCGGCTCGAGGCCGTCACGGCGTCGCTGCGCAGCGATCAGGCGCTGACTGCTCGCGTCGCTCCGGCCTTCGCCTCCGACGTGGCCGAACTGCTCCGCGCCACTCCGCTCCGAGAACTGGTCACCAAGGGCGAGTCCCACCCCGTCGTCGTCGATCGCAACCGTGCGCTGTTCGGCTCCTGGTACGAGTTCTTCCCCCGCTCGACGGGTGGTTGGGACGAGAACGGGGTCCCGCAACACGGCACGTTCCGCACCTCGGCCGAGGACCTGCCCCGCATCGCCGCAATGGGTTTCGACGTCGTCTACCTACCGCCGATCCACCCCATCGGGGAGATCAATCGCAAGGGGCGCAACAACACCCTCACCCCCGAGCCCGGTGACGTCGGTTCGCCCTGGGCCATCGGCTCGGTCGACGGCGGGCACGACGCAGTCCACCCTCAGCTCGGCACCCTCAAGGATTTCAAAGCCTTCGTCGCCACCGCTCGCAAGCTCGATCTCGAAGTGGCACTGGATCTCGCACTGCAGTGCGCCCCGGATCATCCGTGGGCCAAGAAGCATCCGGAGTGGTTCAACGTCCTTCCCGACGGCACCATCGCCTACGCCGAGAACCCACCCAAGAAGTATCAGGACATCTACCCGATCAACTTCGACACCGATCCTCGCGGCCTCGACAAGGAGATCCTGCGAGTCGTCCGTCACTGGATCAGCGCCGGTGTCAAGATCTTTCGGGTCGACAACCCGCACACCAAACCGCCCAACTTCTGGGAGACGCTGATCTCGGAGGTCAAGAAGACCGACCCCGACGTCCTGTTCCTCGCCGAGGCATTCACCCGTCCGGCACGCATGTACGGCCTGGCGCGACGCGGATTCACCCAGTCGTACACGTACTTCACCTGGCGAGTGGCGAAGTGGGAACTCACCGAATTCGGCAACGAGTTGGCGGCGAAGGCCGACGAAGCCCGACCGAACCTCTTCGTGAACACCCCGGACATTCTGCACGAATCCCTCCAGCACGGTGGGCCCGGAATGTTCGCTCTACGAGCAGCTCTCGCCGCTACGCTGGCGCCGACGTGGGGCGTCTACTCCGGTTACGAACTCTACGAACACCAAGCCGTTCGCCCCGGCAGCGAGGAATACCTCGACTCCGAGAAGTACGAACTCCGTCCGCGCCGTTTCGCCGAAGCAGCAGCGAGAGGCGAATCGCTCGAGCCGTGGATCACCGCGCTCAACCGCATCCGGCGTGCACACCCCGCATTGCAGCAGTTGCGGAACCTGCACTTTCACCACATCGACAACGACGCACTGATCGCGTTCTCGAAGTTCGACGCCTCGACCGGCGACGCCGTCCTGACGGTGATCAACCTCAACCCGTTCGCGGCAGAGGAGGGCACCGTCTGGTTGGACATGCCGGCACTCGGACGCGAGTGGCACGACCACATGACCGTGCTCGACGAAGTAACCGGTGAGCAGTTCAATTGGGGCCAGGCCAATTTCGTCCGGCTCGAGCCCTGGCGTTCGGTGGCGCACATCCTCGCGCTCCCACCCGTTCCGTATCCGGCCCGGATCTCTCTGGCCTACCAAGCACGCAACGCGCACCGCGCGAGTGGAGGCAAGTGATGCCAACAGACAAGTCCCCTTCGGGTATCGCCCCGGACAGTCACGATCTGGATCTGCTGGCGCGCGGTGAACATCACGATCCACACAGCGTCCTCGGCGCACATCCCCACGCCGACGGGACCGTTCTGCGAGCGCTGCGTCCCCACGCCGAGTCCGTCAGCGCAGTCATCGGCGGCAAAAGCTTTCCCCTCGAACATGTTTCGAACGGCATCTTCGCTTCCTTGGTCCCCTATCCCGACCTGATCGACTATCGCTATTCGGTGACGTACCCGGGTGGACACACCGTTCTCGCGGCTGACCCGTACCGATTCCTGCCAACCCTCGGCGAACTCGACCTACACCTGTTCGGCGAGGGTCGCCACGAACGCCTGTGGGACATCCTCGGTGCACACCCGCGTTCTTACGAAACGCCGGACGGACCCGTCGACGGCACCTCGTTCGCCGTCTGGGCTCCGGCCGCCCGCGGTGTGACCGTCGTCGGCGATTTCGACGGGTGGGGAGGGCAATTCGCTCCCATGCGCGTCCTCGGCTCCACCGGAGTCTGGGAGATCTTCCTGCCCGACATCGCAGTCGGTTCGCTGTACAAGTTCCGAGTCCACGGACACGACGGCTCGGTTCGCGACAAGGCAGATCCGATGGCGTTCGGTACCGAGGTTCCACCGGCGACGGCCTCGCGGGTGACCACCAGTTCCCATGTGTGGAACGACGCTGCCTGGCTGGAAACCCGTGCAGGTGTCGACCCTTCACAGTCGCCGATGAGTGTGTACGAGGTGCATCTCGGATCGTGGCGCCCCGGTCTCGACTACCGGCAGATGGCCGAACAGCTGGCGGAGTACGTCACCGCAACCGGATTCACCCATGTCGAACTGCTGCCGGTCTCCGAGCACCCGTTCGGCGGATCGTGGGGATACCAGGTCACGTCGTACTACGCACCGACGTCCCGCTTCGGCACGCCCGACGATTTCCGGTGGTTCGTGGACCACCTGCACGCCGCAGGAATCGGCGTCATCGTCGACTGGGTACCCGCGCATTTCCCCAAGGACGAGTGGGCGCTGGCCCGTTTCGACGGAACTCCCCTGTACGAGCACGCAGATCCGCGACGCGGCGAGCAGTTGGACTGGGGCACATACGTATTCGACTTCGGCCGCCGCGAGGTCCGGAACTTCCTCGTCGCCAACGCGCTCTTCTGGCTCGAGGAGTTTCACATCGACGGACTGCGCGTCGACGCCGTCGCATCGATGCTGTACCTGGACTACTCACGTCCGGAAGGTGGGTGGACTCCCAACATTCACGGTGGCCGCGAGAATCTCGAAGCCGTTGCGTTCCTGCAGGAGATGAACGCAACCGTCCACAAGAACCATCGAGGTGTCGTCACCGTCGCCGAGGAGTCGACGGCGTGGCCCGGAGTCACTCGGGCAACCAATGTCGGTGGCCTCGGGTTCAACATGAAGTGGAACATGGGGTGGATGCACGACACCCTCGGGTTCCTCGGTCACGACCCGGTGCACCGGACCTACCACCATCACGAGATCACTTTCTCGCTGATGTACGCGTGGAGCGAGAACTACCTGCTACCGATCAGCCACGACGAGGTGGTGCACGGCAAGGGGACTCTGTGGACCCGGATGCCCGGCAACGACTTCGCCAAGGCGGCAGGTCTTCGATCACTGCTTGCGTACATGTGGGCGCATCCGGGCAAGCAACTGCTGTTCATGGGACAGGAGTTCGGCCAGAGCGCGGAATGGTCCGAAGAACGCGGCCTCGACTGGTGGCAGCTCGACGATCAGTACACCGGCACTCTCCATCGCGGCGTCCAGCGACTGGTCGGCGATCTCAACTCCGCGTACCGACGCCATCCGGCAATGTGGACCCTCGACACCTCGCCCGGTGGATACTCCTGGATCGACGCCAACGACACCGAGAACAACGTCCTCAGTTTTCTGCGTTACGGTACTGACGGTTCGATTGTCGCCTGCCTGTTCAACTTTTCGGGCAGTGAGCACTCGAGCTACCGCGTCGGGCTACCAGAGCCCGGCCGATGGGTGGAAATTCTCAACACCGATGCCGAGGTGTACGGCGGCTCCGGAGTCGGGAACCTCGGAGCGGTCACGGCAACGTCGCGTTCGTGGCATGGTCGGCCAGCCTCCGCACAGGTGGCGCTGCCAGCTGCTGGAGCGATTTGGATAAGTCTGGAGCGTTGATGGTCGGCCGGCGAGTAGTCATTGTCACGTCGTCACTGTTGGCGGTGGCCGCACTGCTCGCCGGTTGTGCCGGCGGAACGAACGGTCACGCCGTCTCGATTTATCACGACCCGTTCCGTGTCGCCGGACTCGACGCGACAGCGGGACCAAGTGGGTTGCGTCCGGGAGCCCCCAATGCCGACCGAGCAATCACCGGTACCGACGGTGGGGACATCGACGCCCTGGCGGCCAACGCCATCACCGACATCGAAACCTACTGGGCCGCCGAGTACCCGGCTCTGTTCGACAAGCCCTTCGAGCCGGTCGACGAGCTGATCTCGTGGGACCCCACCGAATCGAACGGACCGGACTTCTGCGAGGAGACCACCGAAGAACTCATCAACGCCGGGTACTGCAGCATCGATCACACCATCGGTTGGGATCGCGAACTGCTGCTGCCCGAGGTTCGAGAGAAGTTCGGCGAAGTGGCCGTCGCGTTCATCTTTGCGCACGAGTACGGCCACGCGGTTCAACGCAAAGCCGGGATCGTCGGCGGTAAACGAGATGCGGCCCTGGTGCGAGAACAGCAAGCCGACTGTTTCGGGGGCGCCTTCCTGCGGCACGTCGCGGAGGACAAGGCCGCACACTTCACGATGAACACCTCCGACGGACTCAACAAGGTGTTGGCGTCGGCCGTCGCCATCCGCGACGAAGACCCTAATGATCCTGAGAGCCATCATGGTTCGGCTTTCGAGCGCGTCACCGCCACTCAGATCGGCTTCACCGACGGCGCCGGTGCGTGCGCGAAGATGGACGCCGACGAAATCGAGTCACGACGCGCAGACCTCCCGCAGCAGTTCGCCGAAGGCAACGACTCCGGAGAACTGCCTGTCACCGAGGCAACTCTCGACGAGTTCGTGAAGACATTCCAAGCGATCTTCGATCTACCCGAGCCGCCGAAGGTTGTGTTCACCGGCGCCGACACCGGGTGCAGCGATGCCGTTGCGACCGAACCCGTGTCGTACTGCCCGTCGACGAACACCATCGGAATCAGCGTCGACGACCTTGCCGAGCGCGGCACGCCGGGTCGCGTCGGGCGACGCGAGTTGATCCAGACCAACATCACCGGTGACTACAACGCCTACGTCCTGCTCGCGTCGAGGTACACCCTCGCGATGCAGAAGGAGAACGGCCAATCTCTCGACACCCCGCAGACTGCCTTGCGCGCCGCCTGCCTGTCCGGCGTCATCACCGCAGCGCTCAGTCCCACCAACGCCGCGGCGTCCGGCGCACAGGTCACACTCTCCCCCGGCGACCTCGACGAAGCCGTATCGGGGCTGCTGACCGACGGCCTCGCCGCCAGTGACGTCAACGGTGAGACGGTTCCGAGTGGGTTTGCGCGCGTCGACGCGTTCCGGACCGGTGTACTCGGTGGCCGGGAAGTGTGCGACAGCCGCTACACGGAGTAGCGGCTGCCGGTCCACACGTCAGTAGAGAGCGGAAGCCAACTTACGTCGGGCCGCGATGACGATCGGTTCTGCCGGGTCGAACAGTTCGAACAGTTCGAGCAAGCGCGTCCGAGCAGCAGCCTTGTCGTCGCCGGCAGTTCGCGAGACCACCGAGATCAAGCGGGCGAACGACGCCTCGGGTTGCTGGGCGAACATTTCCAGGTCGGCCGCAGCGAACTGCAATTCGAGATTGGACGGATCAGCATCCGCGGCCGCAATCGACTCGGGATCGACGCCCTGAACCCGAGCCATGAACTTCACCTGGCGGACAGCGCTCTTGGCCTCCGCGTTGTTGGGTTCGGCGTCGAGAATCACCTGGTACGCAGCGATGGCGGCGTCGAGATCGCCCTCGTCCAGCGCGGTTTCAGCTGCGACGAAGCGAGGGTCCTCGACCTCCTCCACGGGCTCGTCACCGTCGGGCACAGGCCCACTCAACTTGCCCTCGACAGCTTGGAGCACTGCGTCGAACCACTGACTGAGCTGCGCCTCCGGCTGAGCGCCCTGGAAATCGGCCAACGGCTGACCTGCCGCGACGGCAACAACCGTCGGCACCGACTGGACGCCGAACGCCTGCGCGATACGAGGGCTCACGTCGACGTCGACGTTGGCAAGAATCCACTTGCCGCCGGCACGCGCGGCCAATGATTCGAGAACTTCGGTGAACACGACCGAGGGCTCGTATGCGCGGCCACCGATGTTGACGATGACCGGCACCTGGCTCGACTTGAGCAGGACCTCGCTTTCGAAGTTCTCCTCGGTCACCTCGATCACTGCCCCGGAGACAGCAGAAACGGCCCCGTCGCCGCTGGTGTTACGCGGCGGTGGTGGGGCCGTGGCCCGCTCTTTGAAGGCGGACAAGTCGACTGCGCCGCTCATGGCGGCAGCAACTGCGGACGAACGCGCGGGGGGCCTGGAACCTGGTCGAGTCACGACTCCCAGTTTGTCACGAGTTGCGCGGAGCTACGTAGAGGGATGCAGCACTCAGACGAGCGCAGCGTTTCCCTTGGATGCCTCGAACTCCGTGGACAGTTCGCCGAGCTTGCCGTTTCGCACTGCCCAGCGCTCGAATATGACGGTGCCGAACGGCGGAACGCTCGAGATCAGCGCAAGGATCGTGGTCTTGATGTCCCACTTGAGCGACCACGCGGTCAGGAGGGCAACAACGATGAACACCAGGAAGCCGGCGGTTCCGTGAACCATTCCGGGGATGCGAATCGCTTCTTCGTGTCCGAGGACCCACTTGAAGAACATGGCAACCAGCAAAGCCGCCCAGGTCACAGCTTCCCACCACGCCACCAGACGGAAGCGTTTCGCGGGAGTGGATACGTCAAAGATGTTCGCCATGAGGCCATTGTGCCCGAACAACTACGACGCCCCGTAGTTGTGTGAGGAAAACCACGGGGCGCCGCTGAGCGAGAGCACTGGTTCAGGTGTATTGAGACACTCAGGCCTTGGGGACGCGGATGAT
>NZ_QAJJ01000043.1:0-1484 GCF_003852455.1 Rhodococcus sp. KBW08 | reverse complement strand
GCTCATCAGCCGCATCAACGCAGACCGAGGCACCGACATACCGCTGCGAGCCATCTTCGACTCGCCGACCGTAGCCGAACTCGCCGGGGTTCTCGATGCGTCGGCGTCCTCGAGTCGGCCGGCACTGACAGCTCGGGTGCGCCCGTCGGCGATCCCGTTGTCACCGGCTCAGTCCCGTATGTGGTTCCTCAACCGCTTCGATCCTGATTCGTCGGCGTACAACATGCCGGTGGTCCTTCGCCTCTCCGGCGCCCTCGACGTATCGGCGCTAGCTGCGGCAGTGGGTGATCTGGTGCTGCGCCACGAAGTGCTTCGGACGGTGTATCCCGAAGTGGCGGGCATCGGCTTCCAGAGGATTCTCTCGCCAGATGACGCGCTCGTGGAATTGGTGACCGAGCGCGTCTCCGAAAGCGTTCTGCTCGAACGAGTGTCAGATGTGCTCGGTGCGTCGTTCGACGTCACGTCCGAGATTCCCGTGCGAGCTCATCTGTTCCAGCTCGACGAGTTCGAGTTCGTGCTGGCGATGTCGGTGCATCACATTGCGGGTGACGGTTTCTCGATGGGGCCGTTGACGCGTGATGTGATGGTGGCGTACGAGGCGCGGTCCCGAGGTATGGAGCCGTCGTGGTCGCCGCTCGAGGTGCAGTACGCGGATTACGCGTTGTGGCAGCTCGAGATGTTGGGCTCGGAAGAATCGTCGACCTCACTCGTCACACGACAATTGGACTTCTGGCGCAGCGCTCTCGACGCACTACCGTCGGTGATCGATCTGCCGCTGGACCGACCTCGTCCGGCGGAAGCCTCCGGCCGTGGAGCCATGTTCTCGGCCCATCTGAGCCCCGAGGTGAACGCGCAGTTGGAGAAGGTCGCGCGTGAACACGGCGCTACGCCGTTCATGGTGTTGCATGCCGGTCTGGCTGTGGTGCTTTCGCGCTTCACCGGTGAATACGACGTAGTTGTGGGAACTCCTGTTGCGGGCCGAGGAGAACGTGCACTCGACGATCTGGTCGGCATGTTCGTCAATACCCTCGCACTACGTTCGGTGGTGTCGCCTGGCGCACGTTTCGCGGAATTGCTCGAGTCGGTTCGAGAATTCGACCTCCAGGCGTTCGCCAACGCCGACCTACCGTTCGAGCGTCTGGTGGAGGTACTCGATCCGGTTCGCTCGCAGTCGTATTCACCGCTCTTCCAGGTCAGTTTGACCCTGCAGAACATCGCGTTGACCGAACTCGAGTTCGACGGCATACACATCGCCGAAGTCGACAACATCGTGGCCACCACACAGTTCGACCTGGACTTCGTGTTCAACGAGACACTCACCACCGACGGGTCTCGCGGTGGTCTGGACCTACACCTGACCTATGCGACCGATCTCTTCGAGGAGGCAACCGCAGCGCGGTTGGTCGATGCATACGTCGCAGTGGTGACCGCTGCTGTAGCGGACACGTCCACCATCGTCGAGATGTTCGCCGTGGAGTCTGTGG
>NZ_QAJJ01000042.1:0-1176 GCF_003852455.1 Rhodococcus sp. KBW08 | reverse complement strand
CTTGGGGACGCGGATGATGAGTGCGTCGCCTTGTCCGCCGCCGCCGCAGAGTGCGGCTGCGCCGATGCCGCCGCCGCGGCGTTGCAGTTCGAGGGCGAGGTGCAGGGCGATGCGGGCGCCGGACATGCCGAGGGGGTGTCCGACGGCGATGGCGCCGCCGTTGACGTTGACCTTGGCGGGGTCGAGGCCGAGTTCGCGGGTGGAGGCGATTCCGACGGCGGCGAATGCTTCGTTGATTTCGACGAGGTCGAGGTCGGTGGGGTCGATGCCTTCCTTGGCGCAGGCTTTGGCGATGGCGCGGGCGGGTTGGGACTGGAGGGTGGAGTCGGGTCCGGCGACGACGCCGTGGGCGCCGATTTCCGCGATCCAGGTCAGGCCGAGGTCTTCGGCTTTGGTTTTGCTCATCACGATCACGGCGGCGGCGCCGTCGGAGATCGGGGAGGCGGAGCCGGCGGTGATGGTGCCGTCCTTGCTGAACGCGGGACGCAACGTGCCGAGCGATTCGGTGGTGGTGTCGGCGCGGATGCCTTCGTCCTGCGCGAAGACGATCGGCTCGCCCTTGCGTTGGGGGATGGAGACGGGGACGACTTCGTTGTCGAAGTAGCCGTCTTTCCAGGCGCGGGCCGCGTTCTGGTGTGAGGCGGCGGCGAAGGCGTCCTGTTCTTCGCGGGTGATGTGGGCGGAGTCTTGTTGGTTGACTTGTTCGGTGAGCAGGCCCATGGCCTGGTCGGTGAAGATGTCGTGGAGGCCGTCGTAGGCCATGTGGTCGCGCAGGGTGACGTCGCCGTATTTGAAGCCTTCGCGGCTTTTTTCGAGCATGTGTGGTGCTCGGGACATCGATTCCTGCCCGCCGGCGACGACGATGTCGAATTCTCCGGCGCGGATGAGTTGGTCGGCGAGGGCGATGGCGTCGATGCCGGACAGGCACACTTTGTTGATGGTCAGGGCGGGCACGTTCATGGGGATGCCGGCGGCGACGGCGGCTTGGCGGGCGGGCATCTGGCCGGCGCCGGCGGTGAGGACCTGTCCCATGATGACGTAGTCGACGTGTTCGGGGGCGACTCCGGACTTGTCGAGGGCGCCTTTGATGGCGATGCCGCCGAGGTCGGACCCGGAGAGGTCTTTCAACGATCCGAGGAGTCGACCCATCGGGGTACGAGCTCCCGCAACAATCAC
>NZ_QAJJ01000041.1:0-29119 GCF_003852455.1 Rhodococcus sp. KBW08 | reverse complement strand
TCAGCAATGCACTTTGGCCACCTTGGCGCAGCGAGAGGGCCGATCAGCTGATCGGCGGCTTAACGCTGTACAAACTCGGACATGAATCAGCGTCGAATATGAATGAAGCCGACCGACATGGCGTGACCATCGACCACCGCGAACGCGCAACTTCGGCGCGCCAAGATTCACGCACCCTCCACAGCCGAACTCCGTAATCCCTGCCAGAGTCAGTAGTCGAAGTCGGTTTCGCTGCTGCAGTGGAACTTTCAGGATGCCGACCGCCGGCCACCTCATTCATCGAAAGAATCGCACTGGACGCCCACCCGCGGACCGGGATTACTGAACGCTCAGCGGTCACCATAGTGGTGTGTAACGCTGATCACGAACCCTACCCTCGTTGAAGGAAACATATTCGATACTCGACTTAACCCGTCGGCAACTCTGCCGTGAAACTCTCCCTGAGTCTTGCAAAAGCAAGACGGAACAGGTGGAGAGGTCATGCCCGAACAAGTTACCCCAGAGGTCAAAGAGTTCAGCACCACGGAGCAGCGTCTGTATTCTCGACGGAGAGCCTTCAGTGTGGCGGGCGTTGCGGCAGCCGCAGGCGCTACCATGGGCGCAGGCCTTGGAACGCTAATGAACGAAGGGACGGCGTCCGCGGCCCCAGTTGCAGCTGGCGCCCCGTCCAGCGTCCTCCCACCACCTAATACCGGACCACTGGATGCGGAGACTATAATCGCAACCGCCACTGCCTATTTGAATCCAGAGAAGATGGGAACCCGAAAATCAGGGCAAGTCGCCGCCGCAATAGTCACGGATCGTGGCGATTTGTTCGGTGGTGTATGTATCGATGTCCCGTGCAGCATGGGATATTGCGCGGAGGCAGGTGCCATAGGCGCAATGTTGGTTGCGAAGCAGTCCCAGATAGCTCAAGTTGTCGCAGTCATTGTTGACGAAAGTGGCATAGTCAGCGTGCTACCGCCGTGCGGGCGATGCAGAGAGTTCATGTATCAGGTGAACGACAAGAATCTGGCTGCCCAGGTATTTCTAGGTCTCGACTCAGTCACCACTCTGGATGAACTGCTTCCTGCCCGTTGGAACTGACCTGGGAATGGGCGGGATGAAACACCGTCGGATGGGCCGTGCAGTCCCTAGACCCCTTGTTTGAACGCGCTTCAGAAACGCGTAGCCATCGTGAACTTTCGACGAAACACAGGAATAACCAGTTGATCTCCGGAGCGCATTGGTCTCCGTGGCGCATCTTGCTTTGTACGCGCCGGACTGCGTCGGGACAGCCTGCCACAGCTCCGTCATCCGCTGCCTTGAGCATGCGAATCGATGATCCGCTGTCGTCCTTGACATTTACAACCCTGGTCTACGCGGGAGACGTGGTAACTGTGACTGACATTGGGCAACAGGGAGGCTAGATCCTTATTGGAACGCGCAGTGGCGTGCCCTCGTTCGGCCCAATCGCATCGGTCTGACCGGGATGAAGGGCTTTCGTTACTCGCGGACGTGGAATTCGAGGCGTCCGTGCGTCTCGAATTCCACCCGGCTTTAGCATTAGGGATCGCCGTCTCAGTCGGGGCCACGACTCCGAAAGCTCAAGAAGCTAAGGGGCGTACAGAGCAGAGTACGTGTAGCGCAGCCTTCGGATGAGCGCTGGCGCAACCCCATCGAGGCGGGAAGTCTGATCCATGATCGAGTGGTCAAGAAGTCGTCGTACAAGTCGCCCCAGAACACCATGCCGGGGACCTGACCCGTCAATCCACGCTCCGCTCTACGGGGTTGACAGCCCACCCTCGACATGGTGACAGGGGAGCGACTCTACCGACTCGCAGGAAGGCATCACTATGACCGAAACAGCGACTCCCACAAGCTTTTTCGCGATAACCCGCACCGAAGGACACGTCGGATACGAGAACGAGTGCTTCACCCATTACGTCCAAGACAACAGCGGCCGCTACTGCCTGCGGGGACCGATGGTCCAGTCGGACGCGGAATGGCTTGCGAACAAGATGAATACAGGTGGGCTAACCAACAGGCAAGGCCCGCAACGGATTCGGTGCGGGCCTCACTGCTGTACTCCTACGCTGGCGCAGGACGCTCCGGCATCTTTATCATGATCAGTTCCGCGCCATCCTTGTACCGGTAGGCCCACTGACCATCCTTCGTCAGCGCCGTGCCGGCCTGGCCCTCGTCCGGGGCTGGACTCCACCCTTGGACCTCATCGGGTTTCTGCAGTCTCGCTCATCTCGCTATTGTCTCAACCTCGGAAAACCGGCCGAAATCAGTACAAACCCGCGCACAGTGGAAGGCATGAGCGCCGCCATCGGAAAACCAGTTCCGCCGATGCTCGCCACACTCGGGCATCGACCAACGGGGGAGCGCTGGGCATTCGAGTCGAAATGGGATGGAGTCAGAGCCATCGCCACTACCGGAACCAAACCGCCGGCATTGTGGTCGCGCAACGGCAACAACTTCAGCGCCTCGTTTCCCGAGATCGTCGACGCACTCTGCGCCGTGCTAGATCACCGCGAAACCGTCCTCGACGGTGAGATCGTCGCACTCGGACCCGACGGTGTCCCGTCCTTGTCCCGATTGCAGCGCCGGATGCACGTCCTCAAACCCACCGCGCAGCTCCGCAACGACGCCCTGACCACCTACTACGTCTTCGACGTCCTCGACGTCGACGGAACATCAACCACCGACCTGCCCTACCTCGAACGCCGCGAAGCGCTCGCCAACCTCAGCCTCGAGCACCCGCGCATCAAAGTCCCACCCCACTGGCTCAACGTCAACGGACCGACCATGCTCGAGGTCGCCCGCACACACCACCTCGAAGGCATCGTCGCCAAATCCATCACCTCGACCTACCAACCCGGAAAACGGTCCCCGAGCTGGCTGAAAACACCACTCCGCGCCAACACCGAAGCAATCATCTGCGGATTCATCCCCGGATCCGGCAACGCCGCCGGCGGAATCGGATCACTGATCCTCGGCGCCCACGACGACTCCGGATCGCTCATCTACATCGGAAACGTCGGCACCGGCTTTTCTGCGAGACAACGCCGCGAACTACGCGAACAACTCATCGAGATCGAGCGACCCACCAGCCCGTTCGCGATCACGCCACCCCGAGCATCACCCGCGAAGCCCGCTGGCCAGAACCACTTTTAGTGTGCGACGTCGAGTACCGGGAGTACACAGGCGGCGGACTCAGACACCCAGCATTCAAAGGTATGCGCATCGACAAGACCGCCGATGACGTCAACCTCCCCGGGCGCCACTGACCACCGGAAACGACAGGCAACCGGCACCACATCAGATGCATCAATCGTGCATCTGATGCAACCCGCCTCCCTGACCGCCGGACATGACGAAGCCGCCGGCACCGAAAGGTGTCCAGCGACTTCACAGGGTCGGTGCCCGTCTTGCGCCTCTCGGCAAGTGGCCGCTCGAAGCGGCATTTCTGGGGTGGTACCCGGGGCAAAGAACCGAACACCGACAGCCTCTACAACGAACCCCTGAGCAGAGTTATTCCACGCTGCCGAACAACGCAGAGCTCATTTTCGGGTGATGATCGAGCGCAACACGAAGTGGAACACGAGGGCGGTACCGGCAGCGACCGCGACACCGGCCACCACCTCCCCCAGAAGAACCCGGACAGCGACACCGAGGACTGTGGCGGCCGTGACCGCCAACGCGACATCAGCAGATGCCGGACGAGGACCGTTGATCGCAGAACTCCCTTCGAATACCTACCCGCAGAGATAGTCTCACGCCGCAAGAGTGGGAGGTGTACGCGTTGAACTTTTGAAGAAGAAGGCTCCCAACCGGATTCGGCGGGGAGCCTTCTTCTCAACCGATCGCACGATCGGGGGTGAACTACTTGTGCGAATGCCCATCCTGGGACCTGTTCAGGAGGTGTATGCCTCCGCCGACCACCACGAAAGCCACTGCACCTACGCTCAAGACCTCGGCGAACAGTGACCATGAGGACGATTGAAGACCGGCGGTGACAGAGCACACCACCAGAATTATGAGGCCGGCAGTTAAGCCACGGGTTTCGTTCTGGCTCATTCGCATGTGTAATCCTTTAGAGGCACTTGATGTTCGGGCCGGGGTTCAGGAATCCTCCGAAGTGAACCTCCATCTCGTTCGGGCAGATCCCGTATGAAGCAACGTACGACGCCGTCGCAACGAGTGCACCCGCGACACCTCCGCAAGCCACGACATTGATGCCGGGCAAGCCGCAGATGATGATTCCCATTGACGTGGCACTGCCGGCCGCGAGAGCAGTTTGATCTGCGCGGTTGAGGTAGATGTACACACCGTTGCCCACACCGACATGTAGACGCGGGGCGATCTGACCGGGATCGAGCGGTGCGGGCTCGGTGGTCTCGATGACCACACGAGGTGACCCTGCCTGCGTGACGTCGTACTCCTTGGTCAGGACGCCGCCATCGGTGCTCACGGTCGGAACATAACCCTGGCCTTCGAGTGACTGTTGCAGCGCCGCTACCGATTCGGGGGTGGGATCGGGAAGGACGTCCACCGGATCCGGCTCCACCGGCGCGGATGGTTCTGCCATCGCCGTGGCCCCGGACATTCCGATCAGCGAGAGCGCCATCGCCGCTCCCACAATGGCAGCTTTCAGTTTCATGACTCGTCCTTCTATAAAGGAATCACCATGCCATGCGCATTCCGGCAGGCAGGCAGATCCAGTAAATGGACTGTGCGCCAATATGATCCGCAGTCATTTTGCATTGTGCTGGTGATGCATCGATTGGTTGTGGGTCGACCCGGGCCGAGTCAAACATCTTTACTTTTGCTTTGCAACCGATCCCGATTCGGACATTTCACCAAAGTGCAGGTAGTTGATCTGGGAAAACCGAACGGTTCGAAAAAATTCCTACTTTCGGTGGGGTTTGACGAGCGATTCATGTTGACGTCCCTCACGTACCGAGTACGGGAGCAGCCAATGTAATAGAACATGTGTTCGATTAGGGTGATGCACGAGAGTGGCGTGAGGGAAGAGGTGCGGCATGACTGAACTGGCCGACCAGGCCCCACCACCGGCGTACGCGCTCAATAAGGCGGAGAAAACTCGAACAACTCCGACGCAAAACGGCGTCGATACCCGCCCGTTCCGACGGCACCGAACCGGCCACGCCATCTTTAGTGGTGGGTGTCGCTGTCGCGGCGCGCCGTCCTGTGGGCGTCAGGAAGAATCTGGTCGACGTGTTCGGCGGGGCCGAGTATGAAAGCGGTCCAAGTCGGAACACGTTGGGCTGTAGGTATATTGGCGCCAGAGGGAATTTCTGCTTCGAACAAAATTTGGCTGCGTTACGTGAGTTACGTCGGGCTAATCGGGCGTTGTCGCTTACCGGTGCCAAGGTGCTTCTGGATCAACTTCTGCCACCTCGCTAGCGCAGTCGTGGATCGCTGTCACCGAAAACGCCAGCGACCTGGCAACTATGCGGTTCGGAGAAGCTTCGCTGCCTCTTCAGAACGGACTCTTTCTTAGTTGCGAGGCGGTAAAGCGGTTTTCACGGGTTACCGCCAGGTCATACTTTGGTATGCTTAAAGTATGACCACGAAATTCACCATAAGTCTCCCTGACGAGGATGTACACCTACTCGACGAGTATGTGCGTGATCACGGACTTCGTGGCCGGTCGGCAGGAATTCGAGCCGCACTCCGCCTTCTCTCGACGTCCGGACTCGAACGTGACTACGCTGCAGCCTTTGCTGAAGGTGACGTAGATGAAGTGTGGGACGCTGTCACGGCAGACACCGAATGATTCGCCGCGCGTACATTCACTGGGTGGATCTCGATCCTGCGCAGGGCAGTGAAGCGGCGAAACGACGACCGGCGGTGGTGGTGAGCAACGACCGGGCCAACGCTACTGCGGAAAATCTCGGCAGGGGCGTGATCACCGTGGTGCCGTTGACTACCAATACTGCGCACGTGTTTCCGTTTCAGGTGATTGTCGAGTCCGAGGAGTCAGGTTTGGCGCGAGCGTCGAAAGCGCAAGCGGAGCAGGTGCGGTCGGTATCGGTTCGGCGTCTGGATCCTGAACCTGTCGGCAAGGTCGGGATGGAGACTTTCGCTGCGCTCGAGGATGCGCTGCGGTTGCACCTCGATCTGCAGTAACTTGGCGCTGTTGGGACCGGGTGATCGCCTCGATCGTCGGGCTGCGGTTGCCGAAGAACCTACGTAGTCTGCCCCACTCGCTGCTTGCTTCCCGTGCCAGCGTGGCAGTGAGAGTGCATCTGACGAGCGGCAGGACGACGCGGCTCGCTAGTAATTTGTCTCGATACAGCGAAACGAACCGACGGGTCGAACACCTAAGGTGTGCTGGTCCATCCGTCCGGGGTGTGCAGTATTCCGTTCACTCGCACGGGAATAGGGGGTCCTCCGGCGTCTCCTACTGTGCGGCGGCGTATCTCGTCGAGGATTTTGCTCATGTCGCCCTGCTCCGGTGCTGGCCCGTTCTCAAATTTTGCTGATTCAGCAGAACAGAGCATTCGGTCGTGACGGGGAACGACGCGGCGGTACTCGCGTCCTCCGCTGGGTTCGTCGTCTCGGTCGGCGAGCATCCCCCGATCACGACTGCGGCGACAACGGCGGCCAGGGCAATGACGAATCCGCGCATACCGGACGAGTGTCGGTACCGACGGGTGTCAACGGGGGAAGCCAGGTGCTGGGTGGAGACCGCCCGAAGATTGCCGGGTGTGAATGAGGAAAACTCGCTGACGAAGACCGGTACGAGCAACACCGAGAAATCGGACCCGCAGCGACATGAGTGATGGCGGCATCCAGCACACTCAGCCCCCCCTGCTCTGTCAGAGCGTGCGTCGCTGTGCCCCGAACGCGGTTGCCGCGAAGTTGCTCTGCCAGAATTAGGAAGATGACCGACAAAAACGGCAAAAGCAAAGATGTGACTGCAGTAGGTTCCCGTGTGCGAATCACGGTGTCAGACTCCGATGCCGGTGACAGCGTGGCATGCACGGGTGTGGTGATCGAGGACTACGAGGACATGGTGATCGACCGCGGTTCGGTGGGGCGGGACTGGGCTCCGGTGCAGCGGTGGGCGATCGCACTCGATGACGGGCGCCTGATTTTTGCGAACGACGAAGACCTGACGCCCGCAGAATAGGGTTATCGGCAGACTGCGCTTTGCGAAATCCTTCGGGCGAGAGCCGTGTCGCACGCTGCTGCTCGAGGCTGTTTGGAGCTCCGCGCAAAAAGGCCGGGCGGCTGTGGATTGGGTGATTGCCCCCGACATCCAGGCGTAGTGAGTTGTGCGGGACCCGTACGTGGCGTAGCGCACGATGTTCTCTTTGCTTGTCGCGGCAATTCGGCCGGTCAGGTGGATACGCCGCGGTGCGTCGTCCCGCCGCGCACATCTGAAGCAGACCGCCATTCCTGCCGAGACTGAGAGATTGCCTCACGTTCCCCGTGGAGAAGAGTGCGAGCTGGGTGGTGGGCCGGTTTTGTATTGGGGCTGTAGATGTCATATCAAGGATCTATGAGGTCGAGGGTGGAAACGGTGGGCGAGCGGAGGGGGATGTGGATAGTCGCCGCATTGTCGGTACTTGCTCTGGCAGCACTCATCTGCGCGGTGGTGACGTTCAGCATTGCTGTGCAGTCGATCTCCGGTGGTCTGGGTCCTGCTGTCGAAGCGAGGGTGCTGGACGTGGAGGACGGTGCCACGCTGGGCCGTTGTGTGCGTCCGCGCACCTATACGGTGGGATGGGCGCAGGACGACGTCGACCACATCGAATCGTTCGTCGAGTGCTCCAGCGCGGATGAGTACGCTGTGGGCCAGACGGTGAGGTTGTGGCGGAGTTCGAGTGGTCATCTGATCACGTCGAGTCCAGTGCGGATCGGCTCCTTGAGCGGTGTGTTGTCGCTGGCGACGGGAGCGTTGGCGGTTTTCGCCGGGCGGAAGGCAGTTCAGGCGTGGCCGGCTTGATGCTGTCCAACGGGCTCGGGGCGCAACATTTTGCCGCAATGGCTGCCGACAGGAATGGGCAGCGACATCGCCGCCCTACGTGCGATCTTCGAGGCTCCCAGCGCTGCGGCGCGGCACTCGAGAGACTTTACCCTCGACAGCATCAGCTGGGGGACGGTGGATGTCTTCAGTTCATGAGGTCGGCGCGGTGGAGGAAGGTCGTTGCTGCTTCTGCGGTTTCCAGGCCACCTGCACTGATGTCGATGTTGAGGCCGGTGATGGTGTCGACGTAGTGCACGGAGTTGACGGCGTCGCGGTATTCGAGGCGCGCTGCTGCGGTGTGTGTGGTGTTTTCGGTGACGAGTTCGGGTCGGTTCTCTTCGCGCCAGTGCTGGAGTGTTCGTTCGGCTTCGGCCTTGTTCACCCAGACGAGGTAGACGATGTTGTTGTCCGAGAACCCTTGGTTGAGTGGTGATGCGGGGGAGACGCTGCAGAGGAGGTAGAGATCGCCGGCTTCGGTGTTGGAGCCCTGTGAGCAGATGCTGCTCTGGGCCAATACTGGTGGGAGCGTTGCTGTGACGGCATCGAGCGTGGTGTGTGTTCCGCCCGTCAGCGGCGCACTCGATGTGGCTGTGGGCAGGCTGTTTTCATCGACGGGTGTGGTGCCACAACTTGTGAGGACGAATGTTGCTGCGGTAAGGGCGATCAGATACCGGGCCCGCGTCGCTTTCACAGTTTCGGCGGGCACTGGATAGGGCGACATTTCTGCATTATTCCTCATGCGCCGCAACGATCTTCGATCGTACCGTTGGTACTGGCCGCCGCGAGGTGTGATCGTAAGACGGCTGTGGCGGCTCCTGTGGGCGAAGACTGCTGCGATTGTCGGGTTGATGGCAGTCGTCGCGTATCGGGAGCGGCGCCTCACGTTCATGCTGAGCGGGAGTTAGGAACCTCAGTGCTGATGGGTCGCGCATGGCGTTGCGTAGTGTGATGTGCCCCAATTTTCCGGAGTTCGTTTGTTTTACTTCAGGCATTGATGCACCCGAGAGAGGTTCACGATGTCTCGACGTATCCACCCGAGTTCCGCCGAAAAACTCTCGACCTGTTGAAGTCAGGACACACGGTTGCCGGGGTTGCCGCAGGTCTCGATGTCACCGGGCAGACCATCTACAACTGCCGTAACCAGGAGTTCATCGATACCGGGCCACGATCACCACTCGAACAGCACTCGATACGCTCAAAGCGCGTCACCGGTGCCGCGAGATCTTCGTGGGCGACGCTCTTCCTCCCGAAGGCGAAATAAGCGGCCCGGACGCGGAAGTGCTTCTCGCTGAGTCTGTCAGTCGTGCACTCCTGGTCGTCCTCGAATGTCTCTCCCCGGCCGAGCGGGTCGCATTCGTGACGCACGACGTATTCGCTATGCCCTTCGGCGAAATCGGGAACATCTTGGATCGCACTGCGGCGACGAGTAAGAAGTTGGCGAGCCGAGCCCGCACTAAAATTGACGCCGCCCTCGCCCCTGCGTCCTCGCAGATACCGGAACACACCAAGATCGTGCGAGCCTTCCTTGCCGCTTCACGGGGAAGCGATATCCCTGCGTTGCTCGAACCCTTCTTGCACCGGACGTGATCCGTACTGTAGATCCAATTCTCGTTGCGCCCGGAGCGTCGAGGGTCATGCGTGGGGCCGCCGAGGTTGCAGCCGAGACTCGGCAGTTCACCACGCGCGCGAAGAAGGCAGCAGTGGTGCTCATCGATGGCGAACCTGGCGTGACGATCGCCCCGTTCGGGCGGCTACTTGCACTGATGACCATTTCATTCGACCCCGACGGGCAGATTCACCGGATCGGCATCACGGCCGATCGTTCCTGCATCGATGCCGTGACGCTCACATTGCAAACAGCGGGAGGCGAATAGACCTGTTCGAGGTTGCGGAAAGAGATAGAAGCACTCGACCTGGTGACAGGAGAGCGACTCCACCGACTCTCAGGAAGGCGGCCAGATGAGCGAAACAGCGGCTCCCGCAAGCGTTGTCGCAACATTCGTGCCGAAAGGTACGGCGGATGCGAAAATAGGTGCTCCAGGAATCGCGCTAAGTAGCGACGCGATGGCTGATGCTTCGGCGGGCGTTCCGAAATCTGAACAACTTCTCGCAGTCGGGCGAATATCGTCCTTGACGTCGATCGCGGTACTGATCCGTAGGTGACAACGAAGTCAGCGTCTAGCACGTACCGTGCCAAGACTGTTGCCAAAATATCGCACTGTGGCAGTCCGGCAGCGTCGGCGAGTCTGCGGCGAGAGACGCTTCCCACCGCCGTTGCATCCTCGATGCGTAGTCCAGGAATGTTGGAGTGGAATTCACCAGACCGACAAAAGCCGCGGCGGTCTCGTCGCTACCGCGGTGGGGTACCGCGAGGAAGTAGCTCTCGACGCGCCGCTTACGCAGCTGTGATCAATGGTGTCCTCACTGCGCCAAGCATGTTGTGTGGCAAACACTTCCAGAGGTCCTTCGCGTAGGAATGCATCTGGGCAGATCGAATACGCCCGTTACTCTTGTCTTTCGCCTCGTTACTCCCTCCAGCCAGCGCCTGGAGTCGGTGCGATGTTGGGCCGCAGCAAGCCGTATTCATCCGGGTGAGCGGGGGCGTTGTCATTGAGCAGGACCTTCGGGTGCTCACTCGGACACCAACGATTCACGGAGACGACGTGATCGCGACGACGGGTCTTTACGAGTTGTGGCCCGATCCCGATCTGCCTGAAGATGATATGAACAAATGGGTACGGACCTGTACGGTTTGGACTCGGCCGACCTCAGATGCCGCGGGAAACATACACGATCGTTCGACGCTGATCTGCCGGAAATGTTCTGGAGCATCAGCTCGCTCCGAACCTCACCGACAAAGCGAAGTTCAAGCCACGATCAATTCCGTTCCGGATCCGCATCTGAGCCTTATGAAGTCTTGACTGCCGTCAACCGTGCCGGGAACAATGACCCCAGCTTGCTCGAGCCGATCGCCGGGCGGGCGTAAAACTCAGCCACTTTTCGGCCACTGCGTGTGGCTCTACCACCGGTTTCCCCTCCCGGTCCCCGATGTTGCCTGACTGGCGAGACAATGAGAGCCTATACATACTTGGGGGGATCCGGATCCAGGAGTCTTGTATGCAGATCCACGCTTTGCTTCCGGCCATGATCCCGTCGGACGATGGCCGTTTCGCCGAACTATCCGACGTCCACGTGCGCGCTTCTGCGGCAATGAGAGTCCTGCGTGATTCGATTCCATGGGATGGATACGCATTGACGGCATGGGATGTTGGTTCAGGAAGTCATAGGCACGTCACGTTGGCGAGCGAAGGATATACGCGGGAGCTCGACGAACATATGAACGACGCGTTCGTTGATGGGAATCCGGGCTTTCATTTGTTGCATACCCAGGTTCCGCGCGCCCTTCGCTGGCTGGACTTGCAGAGGGACTGGCACATTCCGTTCGCGCAGACTCAGTCAGCCGAGGGATTCTTGATTCCCGCTGGGTTCAAGGAGGGCGCGACCATGTGTCTGAGGTTGCCTGGTGGGCGATATACCGGCGCTCTCCACGTGAGCTGGGCGCGCCCCCAAGACGCCAGTAGCGAGGCACTACACGTGATCGAGAGGTTCCGCCCTGTACTCGCTGACGTCTGTGATCTTTTCCGGAGTGCACATGGTGCCGTGCAACGGGCTGGGGTGGCAGCGCACGCCGTCATCGTCACCGATACGGGCGCAATTTCGGAGCTGCCCGGTCATACGGCGGGTCCGATTCTTGGAGAGTGTGCGCGCAATTGGTTAGCGTCAGCGATCCGGGATTGGGCTGGCAGATCGGCGCAGTACTTGTGGGCCGAGTCGGATGGTTCGTGCCATCGGATCGAGTTGTCGGCGGGTCCCGGAACGTCCCTCGTGGTCGTTGAACGTCGGATTCCGTGGCCGTTCGGATTGAGCTGCCGGGAAGTGCAGATTCTTCACTGGGTCACCCGAGGCTATTCCAACCCCCAGATCGCCAAGAAGCTGTTCATCAGTCCTAGAACCGTCTCGACCCACGTCGAGCATCTTCTCGTCAAACTCGGGAGCCAATCTCGGGTGCAGCTCGCCGCGCTTGCTGTGGAAGCAGGTCTGTTGCTCGCGAGCGAGATGTGAGGACCCGGAGTGCGACCGTCGTCAGGTGATCGCAACGACCAGCGAGTCGGGGGAGCTGGAACGGGCGTAAACCAAAGCCCTACGGTAGCGCCAAAGGCACTGTGAGGGAATATGTATCACCGTTGATAATGCAGCGGTCGCATACTTAGAGACGGATTCTCACCCGTCCATTTCTGGTTCTGAAATTTCCGACGCCCCAATACATTTCGCCCGTTCGGTTTGTCGTGTCCGTATGGGATGTCCGACCGGAGGCATGCGGAGAATACGTCAACTGACCGATGGCCAAAGGACTGTGATTGTTCATACGCTTTTCATCTGGCTATACGCCGCCCAGCCGGCCCTGTTGACGGCCTGCAGAGACGAAAAGAGTACCAATGAAACGCACTGGCTTATTCAGGCGTTCCCCAGCGAGGAACATCGCCTTCGGCGCACTATTCGCGCTGATCAATATGATCGCGCTCTGGCCACCTTTGTACATCGCAATGTCCCACCAGCACGGCCTGGTCATCGGCGTACCGATTTCAGTCTGGTACCTGATACTCGTGTCCGCAGCTGCGATCGCAGCAGTCACCGGCCTCTGGGTCACCGAGTGTCGTCAGGGAGCGGTGGACTGATGATCGTCACTTTTGGCGCCTTAGGCGTCTTCTTCGCCGTCATCGTTGTTGTCCTCCACATCTCCAAGAACCGGCAAAGCGTCGCGACGTTCAGCAACTACGCCGTCGGCGAGCGCTCGTTTTCGAGCTGGTTCGTGTCGATGGCGTACACGAATTCGTGGTGGCCCGGTTCGACCTTTACTGCGGTTTTCGGTCTGACCGTTGCCAGTGGGGTAATCGGGTTGTACTTTCTCGTCTACTCCGTCCTTGGTGTCCTCGCGATGTATTTCATCGCCCGGCCAGTATGGAAGTGGGGTAAGAAGTTCGACCTGCGGACCCAAGCGGATCTACTGGACCTGCGGTACAACAGCCGCGGCCTGAAACTGATCGGAAGCGCCATCAGTGTCGTCGCCCTCGTGCCCTGGCTTGTTCTCGGGCTCATTGCAATGGGCGCGGTAGTTCAGTGGGCATCGCTGGGCAAACTCTCTGACGCTGACTCCATCCTGATCGGAATTGCAGTATTGGTCGTACGCCAGTTCTGGACCGTCCAGATGGGTATGAGGGGTCTCATCCTCACCGATATGGTCCAGGGAATTGTTGCCTACATCGGATCGGCCATTTTGTGCCTGGGCCTGTTGTTCTTCTACTTCGGTGGCATCTCGAACATGAGCAAGCTTACCGACGCCCAACTGAGCCTGCCCGGCTTCGGATCTGATGAAGGCGGACTCTACTACTTCGGCATCGTGGCCGCCGGAATCATTGGAAGTCTTTGCTGGCCTATGATATTCACGCGAATCTACACTGCGGCCAGTGTGCGTGAAGTGAAAAAGGGCTCGCTGCAAACAATGGCAATCGGCTTCGTGTTCTGTGTTCTACTCATGTTTGTCGCGCTGTGCGCGGCGCCGATCCCTTTCGCAGCCGCTAATCCAGTATCGTCGTTTTTCGCGATTGCGCAGGACGCCGGTGGTACCTGGTTGTTGGCGATCGCGCTGGTCATCGTTTTCGCGGCGGGAATGGGCTTCGTCGACGGGGTCACCCAAGCGATCGGCACTCAAGTTGCAAACGACATCGTTGCTGTCGTTCACCCACTGCGGGACAAGCAGGAGCTCTACCTCGCCAAGGCTGCGATGGCAGTTACCGCAATAGTCGCCGCGATCATCGCGTACCGCATCTACGATTCACCCAACTTGGCCGGCGTCACGCAGTTGGCGTATCAAGCCATCATCCAACTTGCCGTACCGATCTTCGGCGGACTCATGTGGCGCAAAGGTAACAGGGACGGCGCAATCGCCGGGCTGCTCGTCGGTGCGGTAATTGCTCTGGCGCTGACGGTTCCGTACATGGACCAAGGCGGGGCAGTGCCGTGGCTTGAGGGGTTAGGTTCCGGACTGGTCGGCCTCGTAGCCAATCTTGTCGTCTTCGTCGCGGTCAGCCTCCTTCGAGCCAGTGACCGGGAAGAGTTGGAACGAGTTGATCAGCTCTTCGAATCGGCCCGAGAGCCGTCCCGCAGCCCCGGCCAGACAACATCCATGCCGAGTGCCGGCCAGGTAGCGCCCGCACCTATACCGTGACCCGATTTTCGGGACTTCCATACAAAGAAGAGGAATTGAGTTCATGAGCACGTTCGATCAAACCATCACGATCCCCCACCTCGGCGGCTCGGTCATAGGGGCCACGTTCGGGCGACCTTACAACCCCGAATTGCCGACCCTGGTCATGATCAACTCGTACACCACCTCTGCGGAGTTGTACCGCGACCAGTTCGCGGATACCGCGCTGGCCGACAGGGCCAACCTACTGGCGCTGGAGCCGTACGGTCATGGCCGAACCCGTTCGACATACAAGCATTTCACCTACTGGGACAGCGCAGTTGCGAACCTGCAGGCTCTTGCGGCGCTGGACATTCCGAACGCCTTCGTCTTGGGGACTTCGCAAGGGGGGTGGATTGCCACTCGAATGGGCTTGCTGGCACCAGAGGTAGTCAAAGGCTTGATTCCGTTGGGTACCTCGCTGGACGTCGAGAGTCAACGCAGCCGAGACCTCGGGTGCTGGGACGGGCCGGGATTCTGCACACCCTACATCGAGGCCTTCGGCGAGCCGGTCGACGACGACTGGGTTGTTCCCGATGATTTCGTCGATGCCACCTTCGACGCTGCGCTGGGAGGCTTGAGCCCGGAAGACCGAGTGAGGTGGCTCGAGATCTACCGCACGAACTACTCCGGCGACGCGGGCCGGCACCGACTGCGGCTCTCCACGATCAATCTCCGTGATCGCGACGGCCTGTTCGGGCGATTGGACGAAGTGACGCAGCCGGTCCTGTGGCTCCACGGCACGGCAGACCAGGTCTATTCAGTGGCCAACGCCGAGGAGGAAATCAAACTGTTCACTCGTGCGGCCGAAGTACGCCTCGAGACGATCCCGAACGGGCATCACTTCCTGAGCGCGTCCAAACCAGCTGAAGTCAATGCTGCTGTGATCGATTTCCTCGGTCGGTGGGCATGACCGACACACGGCTCGAGCAAAAGGCAGAAGCTATGCAAGACATTCTGCCGGACAGACGAATTCGCGCAAATACCGCCGCGGTGAATGCGATGCTGCAAGCAGACCCCGTCTTGATCGATGTCACCCCGGCTCTCGATGCGCTCTCCGGCATGACCCGCCACACCATCCTCACCTCGGGAGCCCCGTTGCCCTGGCCTGCATACGAAGGAGGCCAGCGCCGAGCGATACTGGGAGCAGCACTCTTCGAGGGGCTCGCGAACTCGGTGGAGGAGGCCGACGCTCTACTGCATGCGGGAGACATCCTTGTCCGGCCGTGTCATGACTACGGGTGCGTGGGCTCGCTGACCGGGGTGACGACGGCGTCGATGCCTGTCCTCGTTGTCGAAGATTCGATGTCGGGTTCGCGCGGACACTGCGTTCTCTACGAGGGAAGTGCCCGCGAACGCCTCACCTACGGGGTATGGAACGAGGCTGTACATCAACAATTGACCTGGATCAAGGACGTGCTCGGCCCAGCCCTCTCAGCGGCACTACGACACACTGGCGGTCTACGCACCAGTCCCATCATTCGGCGTGCCCTCGGTATGGGCGATGACTTGCACAGCCGTAATACAGCGGCCACAGCGGTGTTCTTCGAACAGATCCACGAGTCTGTTCTCGAGGCCAATGGCTTCACCGCAGCAACCCGCGACGTTCTGAACTTCCTCAGTCGGAACGATTTGTTCTTTCTCCACGTCGCCATGGCGACGGGTAAGAGCATCGCGACAACCGCCAGCAATACACCGCACAGCAGCATCGTCACCGCTATGGCGTTGAGCGGGAAGGAGTTCGCGATTCGTACAGCTGGCACCGGCCAGAGATGGTTCCGCGCGCCGATTCCCACGTTGCAGGCGAAATATTTCGACGGGATCACCGCTGAGGATACTGCGTTCATGGGCGGCGAGAGCCTGATCACCGAGACTGTCGGACTCGGCGGCCTTTCGGCGGCGGCTGCTTTTTCGCTCCAGGATTACAGCGGCGGATCAGTTCAGAAAATGGTCGAAACGACGGAGGCAATGTACGGCATTACTCACACTGAGCACCCACAGTGGAAGATTCCGTATCTAGGCTTTCGTGGCGTTCCGTTCGGAATCGACGCGGCACGTGTGGTTTCCACCGCGATCACTCCACGTATCCACATGGGTGCTGCCCTGCGTGAAGGCGGACACGCGGGCGCCGGTCTGCTTATCGCTCCGATCGAACCCTTCCGCGAGGCCATCGCGGCGCTCGCGGTGTCGTCGGCATGACGGAGAATCCCTCTTCGGCCGTCCATGGATCCGCGACTGGCGGCTACTTCAGCCGAAGGACCATCGCAGATCTGGCTGCGGACCTTCGGGCTCGTCGGGTCAGGTCAGCGGACTTGATCGGGATTGCCATCGAGGAGGCCGAGCGCTCGCAATCGACAATCAACGCGTTCGTCACCATCGACGTGGCCGGAGCTCGTGCAGCCGCAGCCGCCGCCGATCGAGAATTGACCGTAGGTGCTGTCCGGGGTCCGCTGCACGGGATACCGGTAGCGGTGAAGGACATGATCGATGTACGAGGTCTGCCGACGACCGCCAGTTCACGACATTTCGTGAATCGGATCGCCACTCGCGATGCAGATTGCGTCGAGCGGCTCAGACGAGCAGGGGCGATAGTTATCGGGAAGACGACGACGCATGAATTCGCGAACGGTCCGACGGGCGATCGTGCTGCTACTGGACCCACTCGTAACCCACATGCATTGGGGCACATGTCCGGAGGGTCTAGTAGCGGTTCGGCGGCCGCCGTCGCTGCCGGTATTATTCCGGTCGCACTCGGCACGGATACCGGTGGTTCCGTGCGAATCCCCGCCGCATGCTGCGGCGTCGTCGGTGTTCGCCCCACACAAGGGGCGATCAGCACGCGCGGAGTACTTCCTCTGGCCAGTTCGATGGACACCGTGGGCGTTCTGGCTCGCTGTGCGGCTGATGCACACGTCGTACTGTCAGCGTTGATCGACGATTTCTCACCACCGGCCGAGCGCACTTCCGTCACCGGTGTGCGCGTTCGCTGGATATCGCCGAGTTCAATTCATGCCACTCAACCATCGATTGCCCGTTCTGCCCGCGATCTGGTCGCACCATTCCTCACCGACGAAATCGATATCCGCGGCGCGGAGGCGCTTCGCTTCTCCTATCGTGTCATCCAAGGGCGTGAAGCTCACGCGGTCCACGCCGAACGGCTCAGTCTCGCGCCCGATCTCTACGACCCAGAGGTGTGTGAGCGTCTCGAGATGGGCGGCGCGTACACCGATTCGCAGTTCTTGCAGGCGATCGCGATTCGTGAACAGTTCCGTGTAGGTGTTGCTCAGTTACTGAGTGCGGTCGATTTCATTGCGCTGCCTACGATTCCCTTTTCGGCACCGCCGCTGTTCAGCCGTCGGGTGAGTGTCGAGGATCAGTCGGTCGACGTTCCAAGTGGTCTGCTCTCACTCACTGCGCCGTGGAGTCTCCTCGGACTGCCGGCAGTGTCCATTCCGGCAGCCGACGTCGACGGTTTGCCTGTCGGTGTACAGCTCGTCGGACGCCCACGCACCGAGGCTGGTCTTCTCTCGTTCGCGGCGCAGCTCGAGGCGCGGAAACTGTTCGAGAGCTGACCGGGCCACATCACGCTGCTCACGCACCGATCAGCGGACCTCGCCGATTCGTGGTCCCAGTCTGCCTCCGCATGCAGGTAACCGATGTCACGCAAGGTGATCGGGGTTCTTCACGGACAATGTGATGAACAATGCTGACGCAATCAGCACGACTCCGAAAACCGAGAACACTGCCATGGCACCCCCTGCTCCGAATATTGCACCGCCTGCTGCGGCACCTGCAGCGATTCCGGATTGGACACCGACCACCACGATCCCGCCTGCACTTTCCGCCTTGTCGGGCACGGTGCTGGTCGCCCAGGTCGACCACGCCACCGAAACTCCGCCGAATGCCAAGCCCCACAACACCACCAAGGTTGCGCTTACGCTCTGAGTTGCAGGCACCAGTGCCAGACCTAGAGCAGCTATCCCGATCAGTAGTGGCATCAGCGCCAGTGTCAGACGCAGGCTGAGTTGGAGGAGCCATCCGGCGACAAGTGTGCCTGCCAAGTTCGCCACTCCGAAGGCGAACAATAGAACAGTCAGAGTGGAGGCGTCGACATTGACCATGGTTTCGAGCGCCGGCCGAATGTAGGTGAACAGTGCATAGTGCCCGACGTGGACGAGCAACATGCCGACGATGCCGATCCCGAAGCGTGGATGTACCAACACCGACCACAAAGTTCTCAACCGTGCCTCGCCCCGCGGTGTCATCGGGGGCAACGCGAACAGTTGGAAGGCAAGCGTCACGACCCCGAGGGCTGCGGTGGCCCAAAAGGCACTGCGCCAGCCGGACAGTTCACCGAGGTAACTACCGAGCGGGACGGCCACGATGGTTGCTACGGCGATACCGCTGAAAATGATTGATACAGCTCGAGGTACCGACGATTCCGGTACCAGGCGCATCGCCGTGGCAGCCGCCATGCTCCAGAAACCACCTAACGCAATACCGAGCAGGATCCGCATCGCCAACAGCACCACCATGTTCGGGGCCAGGGCCACGAGCGCGTTCGACGCGATCATCAGCACAGTGAAGCTGAGCAGAACAATTCGCCGGTCGATCCGTCGTGTCAGGCTTGCCGTCAGTAGTCCAGAGAGGATTGCTGCTCCAGCTGTGACGGTGACTGCTTGGCCCACCAGTGCTTCCGACACACCCAAATCATCGGCAATCGGAGTCAACAGACTAGCCGGAAGATACTCGGCCGTAAGCAGTCCGAATACGCCTAGAGACAGTGACATCACCGCCATCCACTTCGGTGTCACCGGCAGCGGTGGCGGGTCGACAACTGCGGCTGTTCGGACGGGTCGGGAATTGGACACGGTGGTGCACACATCACTGGACAACGGTTGTACTTCTCCTGGATCGCATGAAAGGCTTTGCGTCAACACTAGATACGACTTTCAGGATGATCTATGACTGAGGATCCGGCCGTTTTGATCAAGAGTCCGGCCGAGTCGGCTGCCGGGACGTTCGCCTCGTCCTCCGACCTCATCAGCGAACTGTTGACGAGTATGCGGTTGCGTGGAGTGCAGTACCGTCGCGTACATGCCGGTCCGCGATTCGGCATCGGCTTCGATGCGAAACCGGGCCGTGCCTATTTCCACTTCCTCGCAGTCGGTCACGCGTTCCTGCGTGCCGAGAACGGCACCGTCCACGAACTGTCGGCGGGCAACGCTGTGTTCATCCCGCACGGTCGACCCCATCAGTGGCTGTCCGGGCCCGGGGTAGTGGCTCAGGGCATCGACAGCTACGACTCCGAACCCCTCGGCGATGCGGTGGGGGACGTGAATGTCGGCCTCGCCGCCGACCAGTCTCCCAGCGCCGTATTGTTCACCGGTTACATGGAATTCGATCTCGGTGGGATGCAAGGCCTGAGCCGTATCATGCCCGCGATCATGATCGCCGACGCCCAGGGGGAGCGATACCCCGGACTTTTACCGATCCTTGCTGCGATGAGGCGTGAGACCTGTTCGGCGCGTGTCGGTTTTGCTGGTGTGTCAGCGCGTCTCGCCGAAGTCGTAGCTGCGATGATCGTGCGAGGGTGGGTTGAATGCGGCTGCGACAATGCCTCTGGACTGGTGGCTGCGCTGCGCGATCCGCGACTAGCGGGAGCCATCTTGGCTGTCCACCGGCATCCTGGACATCATTGGACGGTAGCGGAGTTGGCATCGCAGTGCCATGTGTCCCGATCGGTGTTCGCGGAACGTTTCCACGCGATGATCGGCGTACCGCCTCTGAGGTACGCGACGGAACTGAGAATGCTTCTTGCCAGCCAGTGGCTGGCCCAGGACACGATGTCGGTGGAAGCCATGGCTCGAAATCTTGGTTACACCTCTCAAGCTGCGTTCAGCCGCGCTTTCAAACGCGTGACCGGGCAACCTCCCAGCGCGCGCAGAGCTACCTCGCCCATACAGTTCGTTGCATGACGCTTCCGACAGCGGTCCCCCGAGAATGTACAGGGGAAGGCGTTTCGAGTGCTTCTATGCCCAACCCACTACGAGTCTCGCGGATTGTTCAGGAATCGTGGGGTCCAAACCGGTGAGTTTCGCAAATCGATGAAGACGATTGGAAACGGTGTTGCGGTGACAGAACAGCTCGTTGGCCGATTCCCCGATACTGCCTGTTTTCATATAGCTGCGCACGCATTCTTCGAGACGGACCCGTTCCGCGTCTCCGCAGGTCACCAAGGCGTCGTCGACATCGGTGAGTAGCTCGTTTCCTGATTCTTGTAGGCCTAGCTTGGCCAGTCTTGCCCACCCTCGGTCCCAGGTGAGAGCAGCGTGGTCTTCGCTGGTGATTGTTCGTGTGAGAGCTCGTGCGGTATTGGCCGCTGCGCGAAGGGCTGACAGACCGGTGTCGGCGTTGACAACTCCGACTCGAAGCTTGAGGAGATTCCGGCCGACATCGGTGGCGTGTGGTCCGTAGAGGTCGAATCTGCGTGTGAAGGCAATCAGGACGTCGCCGAGGTAGTGGGTGTAGACCGTTCGTCCGGAGCGCTCGGTTTCGGAGATGAATACACGTAGCGCCGGGATGTCGTCACCGGCAGCTCCGATGACCAGAAGGGGGGCACGTTGTGGGATTCGGAGTTCGGCTGCAATTGCATCCAGTCGATCTGCGTCTGTGGATCGGGGATCCTGGAACAGGTTTGCGATGCGTCCTTGCAGCGCAGACGATTCCTCTCTCAGCATGCGTTCTCGGTGCCGGAAACATTGGTTATGGCCTGACCATCGCCCAATATGCCATGGGTTACAAGTTCCTGAACTGACCTGCCCGATTTCGACCAATCGTTCGGCAATCACTTAGGCCTGCAATTCGGTTCTCTGTCAACACTGGCGAGTTTTCGTACCGATCCCAGGATCTTCACAGGTGCGTTTGAGATTGCGGGCGAAGTGACGTCGCGCCGGGCCGACGTACTCGAACGCTCACAACCGAAGGCACTCACACTCGACGTGTGGGTGCCTTCGGTCGCAATAGGTGCGTTGAGGTGCGCCCCGAAAGGTAGATAGTTGTCACGCGGCCATGACAGGCACGGCGAGTGGCTGAGCCAGGGCCACCGTGGCGCAACTCAGCAAGGACTCCGCGTGCAATGGATTCAAATATAATGCGCGCCAGAGAACGAAATTTTGATATAAACTTCGAACCAATACTATAGAAGTATCATTCCGCCGACGATGATCCCTTGTCTTCGGTTCTATCGAATGCGTCTGTCCAAAGATCAGGGTAAGGAAGAGGTCCAAACCTGCTGGTCGGCCAGGGCATGACCGCACCTCCCACGCTGTATTCAATTAATCTTCGTGGCGGCATTCGGTGGGGTCGGACATCCACTGCTCTGTAAAGATAACCATCCTGGCGAACCTTTTCCCACCAAAATTCGACCTCTTCGCCGACAATGACCGAGCGGTTACAGTCAAACTGGCGAATAGACTCGCCTGATGCCAGCGCCGGGTATTTCAACTTCCAAAGGTCGCTGTAGTGGAACCAGCACCCAGAGGGCGTCTCTGGAGACTCGATAACGCCCCATCCCTCATCGCCGAACCAAGCTGATACCGTGCCTAAGCTAGTCATCGTCGAATCCTACTCTGCATCGAAAAATGTCACACGTTGGCTGCCTCAAACGCGCTAAGGGTGAAGAGTTAAAGTGACAGGCCGGTCAAGTCGTGTTCAGTTCCCTAAACCCTATTCCGAACAAGTGAAACTCCCGCGATAGCAGAAGTCATCCCTACAGCGGCGGCCGTAGCGCCCGCGACAACCGGAAGCAAGATCCATGTC
Organism: Rhodococcus sp. KBW08; assembly: GCF_003852455.1. Lineage (NCBI taxonomy): Bacteria > Bacillati > Actinomycetota > Actinomycetes > Mycobacteriales > Nocardiaceae > Rhodococcus > Rhodococcus sp. KBW08. The sequence continues at coordinate 7,007 of NZ_QAJJ01000041.1, read as the reverse complement.
GATATTGATTCCTCATTTACAGGAACTGCGGTGAGGTCGGTGAATGATGCACCAGTTATCGAAGCATTACCTGAAGTAAGGCCTTCAAAATCATGTTGCAGAACGTAATTGGAATTTTCTAGTATTTCAGGTTTGACAATCTCATTTACGCCAGCGCAAACCAGCCCTATAAAAGAACCCAACCCTGCGGACGCTAGAGTTATACAAATTTTGCTTTTCGTCATCTCGTAATGCTACGCCAGACACGTGATCCTGCGTCAGCGTCCGGGTCGTCTTTGGCGTCGCTCTCCACTTCTTCCCACACTCGATCGCATTGGACAAGCGCCAGCGCTTCTCTCCTCGAAGTGAGGGCCTGATCGGACCCAGAACCCCTTATTCACTCTGTCTCTCTCGGAATTATTCGGCACGCTTTACTCAGAACTATTCGGCATGGCGACTGAACCACATCGCGGACCGGAAACGATCGGGTGTTCCTGCCGAAGTCGAGGTGTCCGTCAACCGTTCCATATCGAGACGGTCCCGGTGTCCCGATTCATCATTGGCATGATCATCGGTGGACCCCTGTTCGGGGCAGCGGTCGGGGCCCTCGTTTCAGTGACGGGCTGGAACCTCGTACGACGCGAACGCACGCTCGATTCTCACTAGATCCTGTTTGTCTCGCTCGACTCAGATCGGGCGCGACAGTGCCCCGAATTGGTATGTCCATCAATCGATGATTGTGGAACAGATTTGGTCTGGCTGAGTCTGCAGCCAGGAAGGAACATTCACGTAGAAATTGAACGTGGTGATGTCCCTCCGCACCCAGTTCGACATCGCGCACGGTGACGATGAGCCTGTGCCGAGTCGGACGTCCCGAATGTGGCCGATGAGTTTTCGAGTGCCGGCGGGTCTACAGGAGTGAGTCGCAATCGCCGTGCGCACTGACGGGGCCGCCATCGCCACCAGATGGATCGGGAAGAGTGTCGTTCCGGGAGGTCGGCGGCCGCGTCCGAGCTTGACTACGAGGGGAACAACATGACTGACGCAGCAGAGAACATGCGCTCGTTCGAGGCCATCATTGGGTGGTGGAGGACATCGGGCACTGCGTTCGACGAGCAAGGGGCGCCCGCCGCGATAATCGACGGCACCGATGAGTACGAGTGGCTGCCCGGTGGAAAATGGGTGGTCCATCGAGTTGACGTCATGATGGGCGGCAGCCGGGTGCAGGCTCTCGAGCTCATTGGGGACCATGATGCCGTGACCGACACGTACGCCATGCGAGCGTTCGACGGTTCCGGCGCGTATGGGAGGATGACCGCGAACCTGAACGCTGACGGATCTTGGACGTTCCTGGGCGACGGAATGCGCAGCACCCTCTGGCCGTCCAAGGACAACACCCTCTGGCCGTCCAAGGACAAGTCGTCTATGGCGGCACGATGGGAGCGCCAGGACGACACTGGCAGCTGGATTCGCTGGATGGACATGCGCTTCGTCGCCATTGCGAATACACCGAAGGGCACCATCTGATTGCCGCAGGACACGGAAACCGCGAACCATACAACCCCAACGGACTCAGCGACATCGCCAACCGCGCCCGCACGAGCTTCCCCACCGAAGCCGCACCGCTGCTATCGAAGACCTCACACCGCCACGTCCGGCCACGCCGAAACGCGAACACAACCTCGGCAGAGACTGACAACTTCCGGACAAAGGCGTGCTGAACTCGACAAACGTGCCGGCGTACTACCCTTACTGGAACTTTCCGGCGTGCTCGTTCACCGGACGAGCAAGAACACGAACCGTTTAAGGGTCAGTCATATCGCCGCCACGCGCGCAGCCGATCCCGGCGCCGGACGCAGCCTCCGCCCCCGCAACTCCGCATACGCTGCAACAAGCCCAGGACTCGGATTCGCCACCGGCGCGGCTTGACGCTTCTGCTCAGCCCCGCGAGGGGATTGTCTCAGCCGCGCGGGGCGGCACGGGAAGTGACGTTGTCCGTATTCGTAGTGTTCGCGTTCGGAGCAATTGGTCCCGCGTCGCGTGCCTGGTCGGGAGGTGGGAACGGCCTTCGTGTCCTGTTTGGCAGGAGTTTTTATAATTCCTTGTGGGGCAAAATCTGTGAGGCGACCTTGAAGTCGCTTGTCGGATCGTCGTCCGCGAAACCCAACCCGACTAAGTCCATCGCGGTAGAAATTCAGCAACAGCAGGTGTGGCATCTGAGATCGGGTGCTCGTGCGCCAGGAGGGTTCGTTGGCGAGACTGAGTCGTGGATCGGGTTTAGTGCCGTCGTCATAGAGCTGACGGGGTCAGCGCCGAAAGCGGCTGTCGTCGAGCGCTGCCTCTGTGGCATCTGGGTATTCATTTGTCATGTCACTGAACAACTTCGGGGTGTGAATAGTCAGTGTCATGGGGATGAGGGATGTCGTGTGAGCTGCATGTCGCCCCACTGATGGCGAGAACGGTCGGTGGTGCCAGTTCGCGGCACGGGGCGGTGGACGCGAACACACCTGTGTAGGTGCAAGCCGCGGTCACCGAGCGTTGATGGCGATGTCGTCGTCGTACCGGCAAGCAGGTCGACTTCCCTGCATCGCACTCGGTGAACAAAGATCGATTACAGGAGATCGACGTACTGAGGTCGGGCCGTCATAGCGTGAATGAGTAGCTCGTTTCCACTGTCGAAGCGCAGCACGACTGATTCCAGGAGGCGTCCGTTCGGGTCGAAGTCCAGCCGGAATTGGCGGGCAGGGTTGTCGTCGTCCAAGTCGGCGACGTACACGTGGTGCTCTGCCGCGTAGATGCCGGCGTCTTCGCTGCTTCCGTGTTTGAGCGCGGATTTATGGGCTTTCACGCGACCTGGGTCCAGGCACGCACTGCTTCTCGGATCGCTTCGGACCGGGAGACGTGTTCTTGTTCTGCGCGGGCGTTCAACGCTTCGAGCAATGCGGCGTCCATCCGTACGGGCACTACTGCGCCTGGACCGACACCGAGGGCGGGCCGGCCCCGTTTGCGCAACTTTTCGACGTCGTAACCGGTTTCGGCTTCGTCTGCCCATTCTTCGATCATGTTGTCGGTGACGGGCTGATCGTTGATCGTTTCGTCAGTCATAGATATTAGTGTAATACGAAATTGTGTTGGCGCAGTCATCGAGTTCCGGATCCGGGTCTCGGTATGTCATCACAGGCGTCCGTAGCCAATGTCCCGTCACTGCCTCCTGGAGTCCATCGGTACGCGTCGGTTAGGCGCAGCAGGGCGCACCATGATGGCCGGCATGGTTCGGGACATCGGTCCAAGTGTCGGTCGTCCCTCCGGTTTCCCGTCAGGCCAGACCTGCCTGGTGGGCGACAATCGCCGCCTGGACACGGTTATCGGCATGGAGCTGGACCAAGGTGGCGCTTACATGGGCCTTGACGGTGCCCTCCACCAGGTGCAGCCGGCGCGCGATCTGACCATTGGACAGGACTTCCCCCCGGCAGTGTGAGGACGTCCCGCTCACGGCTCGTCAGTTGCTTGACTGTCGACTTGATCTGATTGAGGCCGAGGGGCTTGGGATCAGGGGTTGGCAGGGGAGCCGATGGTGCCGTGAACTGGGCGCCACTGTTTTATCGAGGTGTGCTCGATGAGGTTGGGTTGGGCGAATGGGTCTCCAGTAGCAGTGCGTTGAGGTTTTCGGTCCAGTCTGATTTGAAGATGAGGAGTCCGCCGTTGCCGCTGGCAAAGGGGCCGGAGCATTGCACGATGTTCCGTTCTACCAGGTCGGCGAGCCAGGTTGTTGTGCGCTGGTCTGTGGTTGCTGCGTGCATCTGCTCTTGTCTTGTCTTGTCGAAGACGTAGGTCACGGCGAATGTTTCCATGTCTAGTCTTCCAATTGTGTTGTAGGGGAGCGGTTTAGCGTGTGCCCGCGATTGCTGTCCTGGTGGCCGGGATCTGCTGGACGGGGCTGAGGAGGATCGGGCGTGCGATCAGGTCTGCTTGGAGCAAAGTTCGGGAGTTGACGCCGGGGCGAGCGCCGATTGCGGTGACCCACTGGACTGATTCGATGGGTGGGTCGAAGGACGGTAGGTCTGCAATCCGGATCCTCGTAAATGGCTATGTGGTGAATATCAGTTCCGATATCGGGGGTTATGACGTGCGCGGCGGAACTGCAGTCAGCTACCCGTTGACCGCCGGGGACGGGGTGAAGGTTCAGTACAACCGAATCAGCCAGTTCGGCACCACTATCTTCACGCGGAGCGGCGTCGCCGTTCTGTAAAAGAGGGTGCCCCTGCCGGGGTTCGGTGGGGGCGTCTTTTGCTGTTTCATACGGCGTGATGGGCCGAATAGACTGGGCCGAGTTCGTTGGCCCCGCAGCAGCGGTGGGTGGGCTCTGTTAGGTTTCAGCGGACGAGGCGGTGCCCGAGAGGTACGCCGAAGGGCTGGGTCGTGGCCACCGAACCGAGTGATCGGTTCACGAAGGCGATGACGAGGGCTCCGGTTATGAGGAGCAGTGCTTTTCGTTTCACGACATCTCCGTTTCGAGGCCCGTTAGATTCTGCAGGTTTCCGGTCGCAGATAGTTGCCGAGAGTAACTAGATCCGGGCTTTTTCATTCCGTAACTGTGCAGCCCTGACGGCCACACAAGATAGGGGACCGTCAGGGCTGGTAAACGAACAACTGTAGCGTTATGTGTTTACAATCCGACCATACATGCAACGGTAGCCATATCGTAACCTCCGGGTCTTTTTATCTCCGACTTCACCCTGCGCCGCAATTAGGCGGGGCGCGTGATGTGTGAGTTCGCAGCGGCAACCCGAGACGACGTCGAGAGCGACTCTCGGATCGGAATGACATCCGCAGGACAGGCACTTCGGTGATCTTGCTGCAGTCTCAGCCGTTCGGTCGGCGAGATCCATGGGCCGTCGTAAACCACGCTGCTGCAGCGTCGGCATTGCGTGCAGTATGCACCGTTCTTCATCGGCTAATGCAACTCTCGGCGTCCGGGGCCCCGACCCGTGAAAGATCTTAGTCGGCGCAGTCGAGGCAAGGGCTGCCAGCTCGGAACTGGGCAGCGTGGCTGACCATGTTACCGGCATCGAAGTGCCGCGGCAGCTGTATGCCGCATGAGGGAAGGCCAAAACTCAATCGCGTCGGGCATTTTCAAGATCCAGGGGTTACCAAGAAGGGCCACCAGCGAGTGTGTGATCAGCACGCTGGCGGCCCGGGGTGCGCCGAGAACCGAGGCGGAAGCGGCGCACCGTTTATGGTGCCCTGCCGACTGTCTGGGGGATCGCGTCGGCAGGGCTACGCCATACCCGAAGTTGAGGGTTCGAGCGATGCCGCCGACGAAAATCTACGGATCTGAGGGTTCCGATACCAGTCTTCGCGGAGTCACAGATACTTGAGTGTTGAACTATCCTAATTCATGGACAGCGCATGGGGATAGCTGATCCGAGCGCGAAACTCTCGAACTGTTTCGCTGCGCGAATGTTCAGAAATTCCGTGGGAAAATAACGCCCATGGCTTCAGGATTCGCAGCTTGGGTTCGAGACCAGATCGTGGCCCGCGGCTATGAAAGTCCAGAGGAAGCAGCTCGGGCGCTCGGTGTGTATCCATCCCAGATGCGTCAGTGGACAAGGATCTCGCGGTCCCCGACCCCGCAGGTGCTGAGGCGCGTCGCAGCGTTGTTCGATGCGCCTGTGCAGGAAGTGTTGATCGCCGCCGGGTTCATGACAGAAGGGGAGAACCGGCCGTTGTCGCCCACACAGAAGTCGCTGCAGCAGTTGTCGAACAAGCAGATTCTCGACGAGATTCGGCGCCGGACTGTCGGAGACTTGGGAGGGCCGCCGATTCCTGTCCGGGTGGACGGAGTTCTTCATTCGCCGGATGGCCCGCCCACAGTGTTCGTCAGTTACACCTAGGCGGGCCGCGCACGCCGAGCCGGCAAAGGCGAACGTGCACGCGCGATACTACTTCTCGAGTATGGGGCCGAACCACGCTTGGCGGTTGCACACGGTACTTAAGTATCAGGCAGGCACATCGCCAGCGCGTCCATAGTGCCTACGGTTCAACGTGGCGGCGCGAGGAGTTTGGTGAGGCCCACCCCCGGCGAATGCACAGCCGGAGGGCAGGCCTTGCGCGGCCGAACTGACCACTCAGAATCGCCGCACCAATGAAATGTTATCCAATTTCCGCGTTCAAAATGCCAGATAGTACTTCGAGTGTGCGATCCAAGTGCGAAAATGCATTGCCGATAATTTGTATTGTGTCGTGCCGGAGTCCGAATATACTGCGCTGCAACGCATCTGGACTTCGTGGGCGAATGCTGTCACGGGTTGGACCGTTGTCGTCCAAAGATTCCTCGGATCGCATTCTCGGACAGGACTATTCGTCTCCGAGGGTGGCTTGTCCAAACCGCCGGAGCCGCCGCTGTCCCGCTCCGCCTTCGACCCCAAGACACGGCTACGGAGTTCCCAGACCGCTGCGCCGCCGAAGAAGCACAGGCCGACTTGGATGCCGGCAAGACGACCTCATGGCTTTCGTCGCCCGGTCGGATCTCACGAAGAACGTGAAAGACACGGCAGTCCGCAAGCTCACGAACCCGAACCTCACGTGGGAAACCATCGCTCTGTAATCGAAGCCTCCCGTCGCGACATCGACCGCACGGCGCCGATACGAGAAATTCGATACCGCAACCTGAGAAGCAGGCTTCGACAGTCCACCATTGCCCGACCTGCGAGCCGCCGAGAACCCGATGCGAAGCGAACTCACCACCGTCTGAACAAGTCCCACCAACAAAGGTGGCCCCGACAGTGCTGTAACACCGTCAGGGTTGACGACAACAGAAAAGCGCCTGTGATCTATGAACGATCGTAACTATCCCGAGGCGGACATCGACCACGGAAGAACCGGTCGTCCGCCGCTTTCGGCGGCGAGCGGAAATCACCCGAGAAGCGATCCTCGAGGTGCCCGCAACCTTGTTCAGCCAAACGGGATACGCGGGCACTAGCATCAACGACATCCTGGCGATCTCCGAGACCACCAAAGGCGCGATG
>NZ_QAJJ01000040.1:0-814 GCF_003852455.1 Rhodococcus sp. KBW08 | reverse complement strand
AGCAATTGCGCCAGTTGGTCGGCTTGGTCGAGTACGACAGCGATCACGATCCCTTCCCCGTGAGCGGGTGGGACGGACTCGAATGGATCGTCGGAAACGCCACGCAGACTTCGCATTTCTTCCAGTCTGCGTTCGGCATGGAATTGGTGGCCTATTCAGGTCCGTCGACCGGAAACCGCGACCACCACGCGTTTGTACTCAAGAGCGGGGCGGTCCGGTTTGTCGTCAAGGGTGCTGTGGATCCGGCTAGTCCGCTGATCGAACATCACAGCCGTCACGGTGACGGCATTCGCGACATCGCGCTCAGCGTCCCCGACGTGGACAAGTGCATCGGGCACGCCATCACCCAAGGTGCGACGGTGTTGAGTGAACCGCACGACATCACCGACGAGCACGGCACCGTCCGCCTGGCCACCATCGCGACGTACGGCGAGACTCGGCACACCCTCGTCGACCGTTCCCGCTACACCGGCCCTTACCTCCCCGGCTATGTCGAACGGACGTCGTCGTACCGCAAGCGTGACGGCGCACCGAAACGAATCTTCCAGGCCCTCGACCACGTCGTCGGAAACGTCGAACTGGGGAAGATGGACCAGTGGGTCGACTTCTACAACCGAGTCATGGGATTCACCAACATGGCCGAGTTCGTGGGCGGCGACATCGCGACCGACTACTCGGCACTGATGAGCAAGGTCGTCTCGAGCGGAAATCACCGAGTCAAGTTCCCACTCAACGAACCTGCTGTCGCGAAGAAGCGGTCGCAGATCGACGAATACCTCGAGTTCTACCAAGGCCCAGGCGCTCAGCATCTCGC
>NZ_QAJJ01000039.1:0-6743 GCF_003852455.1 Rhodococcus sp. KBW08 | reverse complement strand
ACGGGATACGCGGGCACTAGCATCAACGACAACCTCGCGATCTCCGACACCACCAAAGGCGCGATGTACTTCAACTTCTCGAAGAAGGAATCCATCGCGAGCGAGATGCTCCGGCGCTGGTCCGTTGCAGTTTCCGACACAGTGGGGAAGGCTGCAGCGACAGGGCAACCCGCCGACCGACAAGTCCTGATGATCTACCGCGAACTCGCCCGCCGCACCCAAAACGAGCCGACTATCCGCGCCGGCCTCGTCCTGTCCGTCGATCAGTCACTCAGTGGCGCCTGTGCCACCTACGAATCGTGGACCGACGCTCTCACGCCGATCGCCGTCGACGCTATTCGTTCCGGCGCCCTCGACTGCGCGGAAAGCATGTCTCGGCTCGCAGACACTCTCTGCGCCGGATTCGTAGGCGCAGTGCAGGTTGCCGTTAGCCTCGACGAAAATCACACCATCACCAAACGAGTCGACGATCTGCTGCTGATGTGGCGCGGAACCGACCCGGCAGCCGTCCGCATGGTCGAAGGAGCATTCCTGTGAGCAGACCCAACGAATCGGCACACACCCCAGAAAGCCTGGAAAGCGCTGCCACCACGAGAACCCGCCCTCGGATCGGGCGCATCCCCGGCAGCAAGAACTCAGTAATGCAGGACCGCGCAGTGCGAACACGCGAAGCGATCATCGCCGTCGCAGCCCGTCAATTCGACACCGACGGATACGGCCACACCAGCATGAACACCATCAGCCACACCGGAAAATTCGCCAAAGGCGCGATATACTACCACTTCTCATCGAAAGAGGCGATCGCCGAACGCCTCATCTCGGGCTGGAACCACACCCTCGCCGAAACCATCAGCGACGTACTGGCGGCCAGTCCGAGCAGCACGGCAGGGGGAGAAGCTGACAGCGATCTTTATCTCGCTCGCACAGCACATCGGCGAAGACACCAACCTGCGGTCCGGCATGAAACTCGCCCTCGAACCGACCATCAACAACGGCGCAGCATTTGCACACTGGGTCGACGGCAGCAGCGACATCATCGAAACCGCCATCACCCACGGCGAACTCACCGACACTCCCACCACACACCGACTTGTATGGAATCTGTGCGCCGGCACCCTCGGGGCTGCTCACGCCGCATCGGCTTTGCGTGAACATGTCGAACTCACAGTCCGGATAGACTACGTGGTGACAGCGCACCTGCGCAGCACACTCGCTTGACCCGCAGATTATGCGGGAACGCTGACATCGCAATGGAATGTAGGGATCAGTCAATCACGCACACGACACGATCAGGCTCCGGCGCACTGCCGGACGACGCTGAATGGTCAGGCTTCTGCACTCTTCGGCGGCGAAGCCGTCGCCAGACCCTCCAGAAGAATTGCCAGTCCGCGCTCGAGTTCGTCCCGTCCGTCGTAGTGAGCCATGATCGTGGCCATCGACCGCAACCTCGGGAACTCGGCGAGCGGAAGCCGGTGCAGGCCTAGCCGCAGCAGATCGTCCGTCTCCTCGGGCTTTTCGACTATTTCTTGAAGCTCGTTGAGAATGTGCCCGTTGAGGAAACCGAAGACCGCCCGGAAGATGTGCAAAGCGTCTGCGGGGGTGAAACCAGCGTGTATCAACAGTTCGAGAATCGCCTCGAGGTAGCGCAGCGTCCCCGGAGGACGCAATCCGAGCGGCGTCGCCAGTGGCCGTGTGACCAGCAAAGGGACCACGTTGGGATGCTCGAGCGCGAGGCGGCGATACCTATACGCAACCGCGTGCAGTTGCCCTCTCCAGTCGCGATCGGACGGATCGACGACCAGTTGTTCGAGCACGGTCTCCACGACCCCGTCCAACAGCGCCGCCTTGTTTTCCGCATACCGGTAGAGAGTCATCGGATTTCTGTCGAGCGCTTTCCCGAGCCGCCGCATGGAAAGGCCTTCCACGCCTTCCTCGTCGATGATCGCCAACGCCGTCGACAGAACCACGGCACGATTGATCGACGTTTCACGGCCTACAACTGGAAACGGTTCCACGCTGACGCGCTTCGAGGGGGTTTCGATCATCCACGAAACATACACCGTATGCCTACGTATTGACAGAACAGGCCGATTGGTTTATCTTTCAAATACGTCTTGCGTGTACAACGTATACACACATCGTATAACCGGAATGTCCGGATTTACGTGGGCGCTCATCGATACGTCCCGGCGCCGGAGTCGGCGCGGACGTTCGGACTCACTTTCGTCGCGTGAGTCCCTTCTTCAAAGGATCGAAGATGAACAGAACATGACAGCACCCACCGCAACACGACGCTCGCGGTTCTTTCAATTCTCAGGCATTGCAACGATTTCCGTATTCTCCGTCGGCATTCTCGTCCTGCCGGCCGGCACTGCCGGCGCGGAAGCGACCGCTGTCGGGCTCGGCACCGCTGAGCCCTTTGCAGTCCTTGCCGGAGCAGGAATCACCAACACCGGACCGACAACCCTCGGTGGCGATATCGGCACGTATCCGACGCCGACCATCACCGGTGTATCGGACCTGACGATCACCGGCACCAACCATGGTGGCGACGCGGTATCGCAGGGAGCGAAACCCGACGTGTTGACTGCCTACAACACTCTCGCCGGTCAGGGCCCCACACAACCGACCGGAGCTGACTTGACCGGTCGGACATTGGTTTCGGGTGTCTACAATTCCGGTTCGTCGATCGCCCTCTCGGGTACCGTCACCCTCGACGCTCAAGGTGACCCGGATGCCGTCTTCGTCTTCCAAGCCGGATCAACGCTGATCACGTCGTCGTCGAGCACCGTCGCGTTGATCAACGGGACGCAGGCATGCAATGTTTTCTGGCAGGTTGGTAGCTCCGCCACTCTCGGCACCAATTCCGTGTTCCGAGGAAACCTGTTGGCGCTGACGGACATTACGGCCACCACGGAGGCCACCGTCGAGGGTCGCCTGTTGGCGATCAACGGCGCGGTCACTCTCGATACGAACACCATAACGACCCCCACCTGCGCGCCTCCGGTCACGACCACAACCCCGACCGCCACTACGACGACTACGGTCCCGCCCGACACGACAACCACCACGACGGCCGTCCCGCCCGACACGACGACAACCACCACGACGGTCGTGCCGCCGGAGGTGACTACAACCACGACTGTGGTCCCGCCGGTGGTGACTACAACCACGACTGGTACACCGGTGGAAGCGACGACCACCACACCAGGGCCGAACGGCACGACTACAACCACTGTGGACGTACCGCCGATCATCACGACCAGCCGAAACAATCCGTCCATACCCGTGATTCCCGGTTTACCGCCACTACCGGGAACACCTCCGACTGTGCCCGGGACGGTAACCGTCCCGTCTCAGGTCCCGACGACGTCTGCTTCACGAACGAGTGCCCCGACCACTCAACCTGAAAGACCCGAATCCCCAACTGGCCGAACCCCTCAGGTACCGCAGGTACCACGAGGCTCGGTCGACACCGGCGACGGAAGCACACAATCCCAACGCGCCGACCAGTCCAGTGGAGGGTGGATCGCCCTGCTCGTCGGCTTCTTCGGCGTCGTGGCTATATCGGCCCTCGTCCTCCGTCGGACAAGTCGATAGATGAAAGACAAAGACTCCGTGATGGCTCCGCGAACTCGCCGAGCCATCACGGCTCTCGCCCTTACTGTTTCAGTACTCGTCACGGTGGTCGGATGCGCCGGTGGACAATCCGACAGCGGAAATTCACAACCACATTCGTCGCCTCGACAAGACACCACATCCGCGCCGCGCGCCACTGACCCTGCACTGCCCGAAAGGGCGCCGGTAACTGCTGACCACCGCCCCGTGCGACTCGAAATCCCGTCCATCAGCGTCGATACCGACATCATCGATCTCGGACTCGATACCGATGGAGCACTTGAGGTCCCACCGGATGGGAAGGCCGCGGGGTGGTACACCGGGGCTCCCGCCCCCGGCGAGGTCGGGCCGGCAATCATCGCCGGCCACGTCGACTGGGAAGGCACCGACGGGGTCTTCTTCGATCTGCGAAATCTCGAACCAGGGGCCGATATCATCGTCACCCGCGCAGACGGAAGTCGCGCAGTGTTCACCGCTACCAGTGTCGAACACTTCCCCAAGGACGACTTTCCCACCGACGTTGTATACGGCGACCTCGACCACCCCGGACTCCGGCTCATCACGTGCGGTGGATCCTTCGACGAAACCGCACGCAGTTACAACGACAACATCATCGCATTCGCCGACCTGGCCTAACCGCCTGAGACGCCGCAGCACACCACTTCGAAAGTCCGCACGAACCGTTGGAGAGCAATGACCGTATTCCACTTTCCCGTGCTCGAGAAGTTTCGATGACAGACACCGACGACATTCGAGCGAGCGCCGAAGCAGGTGTCGACGTTCCTGCATGGCGGGATCGGAAGCGTTACTGGTGGCCGTTGGGATTGCTGATCCCGCTGAGTCCCTTCCTGTCCTGGCTGCTGGTCGAACATTTACACCTCGGCCTGTTCTGGGCGACCGGTGCCTGGATCCTGATTCTCGTCATCCCGATCGTCGACGTCGCAGTCGGCGCCGATGGCCGCAGCCCACCTGACAACGTGATCGCGGAATTGCAGGATGACCGGTACTACCGATGGTGCACCTACCTGTTCGTGCCGCTGCAATACGGGGGTCTCGTCTTCGCCGCATGGTGCTGGTCGCACGCCCCGATGGCAACCGGAGAGAAAATCGCACTGGCGATGACCGTCGGCGTCGTGGCGGGCGTCGGTATCAATGCCGCACACGAACTAGGCCACAAAAACAGCCGCCTCGAGCGGCGGTTGGCGAAAATTGTGCTCGCTCAATCGTTCTACGGGCACTTCTACATCGAGCACAATCACGGTCACCACGTCAACGTTGCGACGCCGCGCGATCCCGCCAGTGCTCGTTTCGGGGAATCTTTCTGGATATTCCTGCCCCGCAGCGTATTCGGAGGTCTGAAATCGGGGTGGCTGATCGAATCGGCACGTCTGCGCCGACAAGGTTCACCGGTACTGTCGCCTCGAAACAACATCGTGCAGGCATGGTCGCTGAGCGCCGCACTGTTCGGGACTTTGATCACCTTATTCGGGTGGCAGATATTGCCCTGGCTGTTCCTGCAAGCCTTAGCCGGGATAACTTTCCTCGAGGCCGCAAACTACCTTGAACACTACGGATTGCTCCGTGTGCGAAGGCAAGACGGTAGCTTTGTCAAAGCCAGGCCCGAAGACAGTTGGAACAGTGATCATCTCGTGTCCAACTTGTTCCTGTACCAATTACAACGACACAGCGACCATCACGCGAATCCGCGACTGCGCTACCAATCTCTGCGCAGCGCTCCAACCGCTCCGCAACTCCCTGCCGGGTACGCGGTGATGATCGTCTGCGCTGCCGTACCACCACTGTGGCGGCGGATCATGGATCACCGTGTCCTCGGCTACTACAACGGCAACGTCGAGCTCATTCACACCAAGGCGACGATATGAATGACAATGCCCGAGACGACGACCACAGCGACGGGCACTACACGGCCACCGGGCCGACCAAACACGCCAGAGCTGCGTACCAGCCGGCGCGCACCCGGCTCAGACGCGCCGCACCGAGCCTGGACGTCGTCGCTGCCGCGGAGTACCTGTTGACCCAGCCCGACGCATACCTCTATCGCCGCCGGTACCTCGACCTGATCGCCCAAACCCCCGGGCCCGACGGAACATCGATCACCGACTACGCCGCAGCGGAACGCTACCTCCTCACCAGCGCCGCAAAACTCCATTGCCAATCATGCAACTCCGCCCCCCACAAGAACCGATAAACGAACCATCGGCATAGCAGAACAGTGAAAACCACAGTGAGCACACATCGCCACACCGCGAAGGCCGCGACGGCAGTGGTGAATTACTGCCCCCCGGGACAAGTCGTCGAAAGCTTCCACGCTACCTCGAAAACCCTCGTTCGCTGTGCTACCGAAAATGTCGAGCGTTGACGTGACGGACTCACTCTCGGGTAGTTTCAGAGTGTCGGGGGCATTCCGCAGCCCGTTCGGTGCGCGCCAACTCGATATTCGCGTATAACGCTGATCGCTTCAAACCTGTATTCCGGCATAGTGTTTCGATCTTGAACTGTCCGGTCTCGTACGTTTGCAGCAGGTATGCACGCTCTACCGGGGTGAGCTTGTGCTGACGGCCTTTCATCTTGCCTGCCGCCGCCGCGGCCGCAACGGCATCTCGGGTCCTGCTTCGGATCAGGTCTGATTCGAATTCGGCCATCAGTCCGAGTACTCCGATGAACATCTTGCCCATCGGATCGTCCGGGTCGTAGATCTTCCCGTCGATCGACAAGGCAACACCCCTATCTGCCAGTCGCCCTACTGTCTCGTGAAGGTCCTTCGCGCACCGGGAGAGTCGATCAGGTTTGGTCACGCAGAAGACGTCGCGATCGCGGGCAGCGTCGATCGCGTTGCCAAGTCCGGGCCGCCGGGTCTGCCGGCCGCTGATTCCGTGATCGACGTAGACCCGGTCGTGGTCGACTCCCTCCTTGGCGAGAAGCTCGACCCGAATCGACGAATCTTGTTCCGCCGTACCGACCCGCGCGTAGCCGATCTTCATTCCGCTCCCGATCTAGCCGCGTTTTCGGTCGTATCGTCATGGGGCATATCGAGGGGTGTCGAACGCGTGGATTCTGTACGGGGTCGAAGGGCGAAACTCGCTGCGGCGGGGCTGATTTTCGCT
>NZ_QAJJ01000004.1:237141-293098 GCF_003852455.1 Rhodococcus sp. KBW08 | reverse complement strand
TCGCCAGGTCAGAGCACTGCGGTCGGTAAACTTCACGGAACCCAGTACCTCTCGGCCAGTTCTTCGACGATCGGATCGCCTTCCTCGGCCTGTTCCAACGCTTCGAGGTCGTCGTTGATCGACACCAACCGGGGATCGTCACCCTCAGCTTCCTGGATCGGGTGCCGACCGTCCTCGGCGAGTTGCCTCAGCAGCTTTTCCTTGACGCGGGCTTTCAACGAATCAGCCATACCGTCAGCATGTGCCGCTCGTGCCCAGTTGTCGAGACCTACTCGTCGTCCTTCTTGCCGAAGACACGTCGTGCCGTCGGAATCAGGATGATCAGCGCGCCGAGCAGAACGATGAGCGAAAAAACCTGCAGTGCCATGTCGACCTCTTACCGTCACGCCGGCGCGAGCCAGCTCCCCCACGGGGTGTTTCGAACAACCGTAAATGCAACGAGAACTCCGAGCACCACGATCGTCACAGTCGGCCGAAGCACGATCATGCGATCCCGCGTGCCTTTCCAACGGCGCACTGTCCAACCGATCCACGCGATCACCAAGACCGCGATAAACGGCACGATCAAGACATTGCTGGACACTGCGGCGCCAAGATCCAGATTAGTCAGGTCGTTGACCGCACGAAGGCCACCACACGCCGGGCACCACAATCCCGTCAACGCGTACATCGGACAAACGCCGTAACTACCCGCGCTGTGGGGATCACGGAAGTGGAGTACCGCGGCGGCCGTCACCGCCACTGCAGCAACTCCGACGGGTGCGGCCAACGCGCGTCGTCGACGTGCGACCGCTTCCAACTCCATGACACCCACTGTATGAGACCTCGGCAGCGACTAGCGCGCGCGAACGACTACCGACCGGACCACCATGTCGTGCCAGCACTGGTGCTTCGAGTCCCAGAGCGGCCAGAGGTAGTTGAGGAAGCAGGCGCCACCCAGGATCGCCATCATGATCCAACGAAGCAGCGCCATCACCGGGCCGAGAGGTACACCGTCGGACTCCCGAATCACCGAAATTCCCAGCCACTTCTTGCCGAGCGTCTGTCCGGTGTTCCCTTGCCTGAAGACGAGATTCCACACCTCGATCAAGAAGATCGCCAGTATTCCGACGACCATGACGATCACGCCGACCGGATTGCCGCCTTCCGCGCTCACGCTGCCGTCGTCGTATGTGGTCACTTCGGATCCGGAGAACGCGATCACCGCCCCGATGATCGCGAGGATGACACCCGGGAGCGGAACGACAAAGCCGTCGAGGATTGACGCGAGCACGCGAGAGATCCAGGTTGCGTACGGATAGGCGGGCGTCGGCGGCTGATAACCCTGCGGCGGCATCTGCCCGTACGGCGGTTGATTCTGCGATGGTTGGCCCGGTCCCCAGTTCTGATCCGACATCGAGGTCTCCCCTGTTCAGGCACGTGTTCGCCGAACTCAGGATAAACCGCACATACGCAAGAATTGAGAACTAACGACAAGAGCCCCACATCCGGATTTCCGGGTGTGGGGCTCTTGGCCGAGCTGCCTGAGAGAATCGAACTCTCGACCTTTTCATTACGAGTGAAATGCTCTACCGACTGAGCTAAGGCAGCGTGCCTTTCGGCGGTGGCGAGTCTATCTGGTCAACCCCCGGATCGCGAAAACGGGGGTCGGAAAGCGGCTCCGATGGAGGCAACCATCGCATCGAGCGCCCACTGCAACTTGACGTTGAAGTCGACAGCTTCGCGGCATTCGAGCACCGCTTCGATGCACTTGAGCAACCCCTCCGGGGACGTTCGGGCAGCGAGCTCGGCGGCCTGACGGGCCATGTCGGGATGGGTCGCCGTCGACGTCGAACCCAGTGAGTACGAAAGTGCATCCCTGTACATGCCGGCCAGATCGATCAGCGTCCGGTCGAGAAGATCACGGCGGGCCCGGGTGTCGCGCGATTTCTGACGCGCTTCGAGGTCCTTGATCAGACCAGCAGATCCGCGCAGAGTCCCTGCCGTTCCCTTGCCGGTACCACCGCCGCCCAAGGCGACCTTGAGTTCTTCGAGTTCCTGTTCCTTGAGCTCGGCGTAGAACGCCTTGGTGTCGGCCTCGATCGACTTCACCAAATTCTCTGCGGCCTTGTACGCCGTCGACGCCCCGATGGCGTCGGCAGCTAGCCGCAGCGAACGCTGACGCTCGTCCCGTGCGCTCTCGTCAGTGGCGAGACGCCGAGCCCGCCCGACATGTCCGCCGCTGATCGATGCGGCGATTCTCGCCCGCTCGGGATCCAGCCCGTCGCGGTCGATCAATACCTGAGCGATCGATTCGACGGACGGCGTCACCAACGGCATGTGCCGGCACCGCGAGCGCAAGGTGACAGACATGTCTTCGGGATCAGTCGTGGGCGCGCAGAGCAGGATGACCGTGCGGTCCGGCGGCTCCTCGACAACCTTCAGGAGGGCGTTGGCCGCGCCTTCGGTCAAACGATCGGCATCCTCGACCACGATGACCTGCCATCGCCCTGTCGTCGGCCGCCGGGAAGCGATGTTGACTATCTCGCGCATGCCTTTGACGCTGATGCTCAGTCCGTCGGGGATGATCCGTCGTACGTCACCGTGGGTGCCGCCCATCGTGGTCGTACACGCATGGCACTCGCCGCACCCTGGTGCACCGTCGGAGGTGCACTGCAGGGCCGCGGCGAAGCAGAGAGCGGCCACCGAACGACCTGAGCCGGGTGGCCCGGTGAAGAGCCACGCGTGAGTCATCTCCGAGCCGCTGGAATCGCCACGAGCCGACAGTGCGGCATCGCGCAGGCTCTGCTCGACGTCGTGCTGACCCACCAGCCGACCGAACACACCTCGTTCGGCCACTTCAGTACTCATGCAAAAACCCTAACCGTCGGCACCGACGAAGCCTTACGAGTCCTTCTTCGCCGGAGCCTTCTTGGCTGCTGCCTTCTTTGCCGGAGCCTTCTTGGCTGCAGTCTTCTTGGCAGCTGCCTTCTTTGCCGGGGCCTTCTTGGCCGCTGCCTTCTTCTTGACCGGGCCGCGAGCACGACGATCCGCCAGCAACTCCGACGCACGAGCATCGGAAATGGATTCGACGTCGTCGTCCTTACGAAGGCTGGCGTTGGTCTCGCCGTCGGTGACGTACGGACCGAAACGGCCGTCCTTGATCACCATCGGCTTCTCACTGACCGGATCGACACCCAGCTCACGCAACGGAGGCGTTGCCGACGCCTGACGTCCACGACGCTTCGGCTCGGCGTAGATCTTGAGTGCCTCGTCGAGCGTGACGGTGAACATCTGCTCTTCGTTGGCGAGCGAGCGCGAGTCCGTGCCCTTCTTCAGGTACGGACCGTATCGGCCGTTCTGCGCCGTGATCTCTTCCTTCGATTCGGGGTCGACACCGACGACGCGAGGAAGCGAGAGCAAACGGAGCGCATCTTCCAAGGTGATCGTCGCCAAGTCCATGGACTTGAGCAGCGATCCGGTCCGCGGCTTGGGACCCGCGACCTTCTTGGCAGCCTTCTTCGCCGGCGCCTTCTTGGCCGCGGCCTTCTTCACCGCAGTCTTGGTGCTGCCCGAAGTGATTTCCTCCGGCTCGGGAGCGGAGACGGGAACGATGTCCGGTTCCGGCTCGGCCGGCGGTTCGGGCAGGATTTCGGTCACGTAGGGGCCGAAGCGGCCTTCCTTCGCGACGATCTCGTGGCCCGTCAGGGGGTCGATGCCCAGCTTGCGACCCTCTTGAGGCGTCGAGAACAACTTCTCGGCGTACTCGGGAGTGAGCTCGTCCGGCGGCAGGTCGTCGGGAAGATTTGCCCGCTGCGAGATCAGATCGCCTTCGGGATCGTCCGGATTCTGAACCATGCGCTCGAGATACGGGCCGAAGCGGCCGACACGCACGTGAACCTCGCGGCCCTCGGCGTCGTCGAAGAGACGGATGGAGTTGACCTCGCGAGCGTCGATCTCCTCGAGGTTGACGCCGACCATCTTCTTCAGCCCGCCCTCGCGGGCCACCGAACCTTCAGCGCCTGTCTCGCCACCGAAGTAGAAGCTGCTCAGCCAGTTGCCACGCTGCTCACGGCCGCCGGCGATCGCGTCGAGGTCGTCTTCCATTCCGGCGGTGAAGTCGAAGTCGACCAGCCGGCCGAAGTGCACCTCGAGCAGTCCGATGACGGCAAACGCCACCCAGGACGGAACCAGCGCGCTGCCACGTTTGTAGACGTATCCGCGATCGAGGATGGTCTTGATGATCGACGAGTACGTCGAAGGACGGCCGATGCCGAGTTCTTCGAGCGTCTTGATCAGGCTGGCTTCTGTGTAGCGGGCGGGCGGGTTGGTGCTGTGCCCGTCCGGATCGAGCTTGGTGGCCGTGACTTCCTGACCCTTGACCAGTACCGGAAGCCTGGATTCGGCGTCGTCGGACTGACCGCCGGCCTCTTCGTCGACACTTTCGACGTAAGCCTTGAGGAAGCCGGCGAACACGATGGTGCGACCCGAAGCGGAGAACGTGCAGTCCTCGCCGGTACCTGCCGTGCCGGAGATGCGGAGCGTCAGCGTCGTACCGCGGGCGTCGGCCATCTGCGAAGCGACGGTCCGCTGCCAGATCAGTTCGTACAGCTTGAACTCGTCGGAATCGAGCTTGGAGTGCAGCTGACCCGGGGTCTGGAACACGTCGCCGGCGGGGCGGATCGCCTCGTGCGCTTCCTGCGCGTTCTTGACCTTGCGGGTGTACTGACGCGGCGTCGGATGCACGTATTCCGGACCGTACAGCTCGGTGGCCTGCGCACGAGCGGCTGCGATCGCCGACTCCGACAGCGTCGTCGAGTCGGTACGCATGTAGGTGATGTAGCCGTTTTCGTACAGACGCTGTGCGATGCGCATGGCGCGCTCGGACGTGAAACGAAGTTTGCGTCCGGCTTCCTGCTGGAGCGTCGACGTCATGAACGGCGGGTACGGCTTGCGGGTGTACGGCTTGTCCTCGGCGGAGGAAACCGTGAGGTCGACGCCTTGCAACGCCTCCGCGAGACGACGGGCATACGCCTCGTCGAGCACGGTGACCGCGCTGCCCTTGAGCTTTCCGTCAGCTCCGAAATCACGGCCGGAGGCGACACGCGAACCGTCGACGGAGACCAGGCGAGCACCGAAACTACGCGGGCTGGCCTCTGCACCGGCGTCGAGCGTCGCGGAAATGTCCCAGTACGACGCCGACTTGAATGCCATGCGCTCGCGTTCACGCTGGACGATGACGCGAGTGGCCACCGACTGGACGCGGCCGGCCGAGAGCTTCGGCATGACCTTCTTCCAGAGAACCGGGCTGACCTCGTAACCGTAGAGACGGTCGAGGATGCGGCGGGTTTCCTGAGCGTCGACGAGGTCGGTGTCGAGTTCGCGGGTGTCTTCGGCAGCAGCACGGATTGCCGGCTCGGTGATCTCGTGGAAGACCATTCGACGAACCGGAATCTTGGGCTTGAGAGTCTCGAGGAGATGCCAGGCGATTGCCTCGCCCTCGCGGTCGGGGTCAGTTGCGAGGAAGAGCTCGTCGGCGTCCTTCAACAGAGACTTGAGTTCGGCGACCTTGCCCTTCTTTTCCGGGCTCACGACATAGAGCGGCTCGAAGTCGTGATCGACGTTGACGCCCAGACGGGCCCACGACTCGCCCTTGTACTTGGCCGGAACATCCGCTGCGCCGCGCGGCAGGTCGCGAATGTGACCGACCGATGCCTCGACGACGTAGTCCTTACCGAGGTAGGGAGCGATTTTGCGCGCCTTGGTCGGTGACTCGACGATCACGAGGCGACGAGGGTTACCGGACGCTCCCTGACCGCTGCCGTTGTCCGCTTTAGCCACCTGCTGCCCGAGCCTTCCTTTGGACGTTCACTGCCGTCGGCAGATCTTCAGAACTAGACGTGTGGAGCAAGTTATACCCCGTGTCTCTCTTTACAGAGTGACATACCCGCAAGACATTCGTGCAGATCAGTACAGTATGGGCTCCGTCGGACACGCGGCATGAGCACCGTCAGACGTGTGGCATGAGCACCGTCAGACGTGTGGCCAGGCGACCGAAGTGTCGACGTGTTTCGGCGCCTCACCGAGGTATTCGACGAGCTTTGTCAGTCTCTTCTTTCCCGACACACGGAGCCCCGGGCCCGGTGTCCGGTTACCCAGTTGGGTCGGCGCGATACCCACTCGCATCAAGGCCTGAGCGAGCGGTGCGTGCGTCTCCTTGGCATGGGGGTCGAGGCCGAACACGAATCGCTCGCCCCCTTCTTCGAGCCGGCCGGCCGCGACGGCCCACACCCGG
The DNA here is from genome assembly GCF_003852455.1 of Rhodococcus sp. KBW08. Taxonomy (NCBI): domain Bacteria; kingdom Bacillati; phylum Actinomycetota; class Actinomycetes; order Mycobacteriales; family Nocardiaceae; genus Rhodococcus; species Rhodococcus sp. KBW08. The sequence continues at coordinate 286,824 of NZ_QAJJ01000004.1, read as the reverse complement.
AGTTGGCGGGAGTTCGGTACCCAACCGACCGGCACCGCCTTCACTGCTCCCTTGGTCCACTGCACGGACAGCGGAAGGAGCGCGGGGGTCGACTGAGTTCGGACGAGTGGGCTGCCTTCTTCGCTGCGCGTCACCTCGGCCCCGAGTCCGCACTGCGCGATCAACTCCGCAACGGCCTGCGCCCTCCAGTCCCGATCCACGACGATCGAGATCCGGGCGCGGTCCTCCGAGGTCACGACCTGACCTGGTCCGGCCAGCATTCCGGCGAGGTCCGTCACGGCAGGTGGAATCGACTCGGCAGAGAAAAAGGACAGTTGGCTCACAGAGTGAAACGTAAGCCACGAAGGCAGTGACGGCATAGACGACCGGCCGTGGTCGAACCGCTGCGTGTATTACATCGGACAGAGAAAGTACTGAATCAGCCCGAAAAGATTTGTCCCCCACCGCACGGGTGCGATGGGGGACAAATACTGTCCGAACTAATCGCTCAGCGAGTGAGCGGAAAAATCAGACCGCGCGAACGCCGGTAGCCTGGGGACCCTTGGTGCCCTGGCCGACCTCGAACTCCACACGCTGGTTCTCCTCGAGGGTACGGAAGCCGTTGCCCTGAATTTCGGAGTAGTGAACGAAGACGTCTGCGGAACCGTCTTCGGGAGCGATGAAGCCGAAGCCCTTTTCAGCGTTGAACCACTTCACAGTGCCCTGTGCCATGCTTTTCCTTCTCTTTCTAACACCGGATTCGGTGAACAGCCCTTACAGTCCACCGGGCCGGTTCCGACCGCTGTACGTCTTTATTTCCCCCTCAGGAAAGGCAGAGCACCGCGCCCGCAACAACGATCCTGCGAGCGTGCACTTTCTCAAGCCTACGAACACAGAAGCTGCGACCGATTGTCAGTCAACCATGTTCTCCGCGTGCACAACAGTCGAAAAGCGAACTAAAAACGTTAAAAGTTCGCTACGAGAAAAACAGCCCACGATCGTGGTTTCCCGCTTGCGCGCCGACCACCCGGTTCCACCAAGACCATCAGCCGTTGCGTATCATCAAAACTGCAGGTAGCGACAGTTTCCGATTGCCGCCACACCCCAACGCCGAGCCCGGAGAGTCACGTGAACGCACCTTCCCCGATCCCCGCCCCGGGAGGGAAGCCTGGCGAGACCTACGGGCAGATGCTGCTCGATCGCGTCGTCGCCGGGGTCAGTGGAAGCGAAAAACCACTGATGTTCACCGCGCAGTTGCCTGCTCGCGTAGCCGAGTTCACCGAATGGCCGGAGTGGGTGCACCCCAGCGTCGTCCGCGCGCTCGCGGAGCACAGCGTGCGGTCCCCGTGGATCCACCAGAGTGAGGCCGCCGACCTCGCGTACGAGGGAAAACACGTGGTCGTGGCCACCGGAACGGCGTCGGGTAAGTCACTGGCATACCAACTCCCGGTGCTGACGGCCATGGCGACCGATCCGCTCGCAACTGCCCTGTACCTCTCTCCCACCAAAGCGCTGGGCTCGGATCAACTGCGAGCAGTGCTGTCCCTCACCGACTTCGACGTCGAACTTCGCAGCACGAACGCCAGTGCGTACGACGGCGACACCTCGCAGGAACTCCGCACCTGGGCACGCGAGAACTCACGCTGGCTCTTCACCAACCCCGACATGATCCACATTTCGCTGCTCCGCACCCATCAGCGATGGGCGCACTTCTTCCGCAACCTGAAATACGTGATCATCGACGAATGCCACTCCTACAGGGGAGTCTTCGGGTCCAACGTCGCGCTCGTGATCCGGCGACTACGCAGAATTGCAGCCCGTTACGGCGCCGAACCTACCTTCATCCTGGCCAGCGCGACCACAGCAGATCCCGGCGCGGCGGCCTCGCGGCTCATAGGCGCACACTGCACCGAGGTCACGGAAGACGGATCGCCGCACGGCCCACGCACCGTCGCACTGTGGGAGCCGCCGCTACTCGAGGCATTGACCGGCGAAAACGGTAGCCCGGTACGACGTCCCGCGGGCGCGGAAGCAGCCCGGATCATGGCGGACCTCATGATCGAAGGCGCCCGTACTCTCACCTTCGTCCGCTCCCGCCGCGGCGCCGAACTGACCGCGATGGCCGCCAAACGTCTACTCGCCGAGGTGGACCCGGACCTCGCCGAGCGAGTCGCGTCGTATCGCGCCGGATATCTGGCCGAGGACCGTCGCGAACTGGAAGCTGCACTCGCCGACGGCACACTGCTGGGCGCAGCCACCACCAACGCACTGGAGCTCGGCGTCGACATCGCGGGCCTCGACGCCGTTGTCGTGGCGGGCTTCCCGGGCACCGTCGCCTCGTTCTGGCAGCAAGCCGGTCGCTCGGGGCGACGCGGCGAGGGTTCACTCGTCGTGTTGATCGCACGCGACGATCCACTCGACACCTACCTCGTTCACCATCCGTCGGCGGTACTGGACAAACCCGTCGAGGCGACGGTGACAGATCCCGGAAATCCGTACGTCCTGGGCCCACAACTGCTCTGTGCTGCAATGGAACTCCCACTCTCCGATGCCGAGGTGGACGCATTCGGCGCTCTCGAGGTTCTCACCAGAGTGTCGGAGGAAGGCAAGATCCGGCGCCGAAAGCACGGATGGTTCGTCACCGCCGATTCGAACCCCCACGGCTCTCTGGACATTCGCGGCGGTATCGGAACTCAGGTGGCCATTGTCGACGGTGAATCCGGCCGGATGCTGGGCACTGTCGACGCGGGCCGCGCACCGGCAACAGTCCATCCCGGCGCCGTGCACATCCATCAAGGCGAGACCTACGTCGTCGACGAACTGGACCTCGACGTCGGACTCGCATTGGTACACACCGAGAATCCGGACTGGACCACCTCGGCTCGCGAGACCACCGAAATCACGATCACCGAACAACTCGAGCACAAGAACTACGGCGACATCGCCGTCGCTCTCGTTCAGGTCGAGGTGACACATCAAGTCGTCGGGTACCTACGACGGTTGACTTCGGGTGAAGTCCTCGACTCGATCGAACTCGACATGCCCGCACACACTTTGCCCACCAGGGCAGTGATGTACACGGTCACACCGGAACTGCTCGAATCCATCGGGGTGCCGCCCGAGCGGTTCCCCGGATCATTACATGCCGCCGAACATGCCGCGATCGGTCTGCTGCCGCTGGTGGCGATCTGCGACCGCGGAGACATCGGCGGAGTATCGACGGCGATGCACGCGGACACCGGACTCCCGACGGTCTTCGTCTACGACGGTCATGCCGGCGGCGCCGGGTTCGCCGACCGGGGGCACAGCGAACTGTCACGATGGCTCACCGCGACGCGCGACGCCATACTGTCCTGCGAGTGCGCTCACGGATGCCCGTCCTGCGTCTATTCACCCAAGTGCGGCAACGGAAACGACCCACTCGACAAAGACGGCGCGGTCAAGGTTCTGACCGCCGTCATCGATACGATCAGCTGAGACGCGATCAGCCGACCGGACCCGCACGGGCGTAAGCCTGCGCATCACTGATCCCGAAGCCCGACAACAACACCGGTGCGCGTATCTCGACCACTACATCCCACCCCTGCACCTCACACTCCGCGAGCACCGTACGCATACGCTCCGCGATCGCCGCGGACATCTCACACGCCGCGTCGTCACCGCCGTCCAAAGCGCCCGCGCCGCCGAGAGCCGACAGATCAGCGGCCGATTGCGCCGTGTGCCGGGCCACCACCGCGGACCCGACATGCAACATCCCACCAGTCACCATCACGATCGCTGCCAGAACGCAGCACGCCAGAACCGTGGCAACACCTTCGTCCTCACGTAGGTTCACCCCTCTTCCACCCCTGACTCCACAGCTGCCACCGCCTCGGAAGAAATGTCGACCAACGGCAGCAACGTACTCTCGGCGCTGACAACGGCTACGGCAAAGCCGTCCACGATCTCCACCGAGATCGACGCATCTTCGGGTGCGATCCGACGGGCCGTGGCAACCGCAGACTCACGATCACCACGTGCCACCAACCGCGCGGCCTCACGAGCGGCGTCGACACACCGAACCTGCATCGACACCGCGAGGACACCACCGATACACAGCACGACCACCGTGACGATGGAAGCCAGAGCAATCGCGGCCTCCACCGTCACGGCGCCGTCGTCGGCGTGCCGAATACCTCTCGTGGACAACATCACACAGCTGTCTTGAGCGTCTTGTCGATAATGCCTGTCAGTGCCGAGACAATGGAGTCGCCGGTGACAACCGTGTACAGGACGGCACCGAATGCGGCGGCCGCAATCGTGCCGATCGCGTACTCCGCGGTGGACATGCCGTCGTCCTCCGTTATCAACAGCGCAAATCTGGCCGACACCGTCCTGAGCGTCTTCGAAATCATTTCTCCCCCTTCAATCGAAACCTGCGGCAGCACCTCTGCCGCAGGAGCTTTCACACGGATCCGGCTTACAGCAGGCCGTTACCGAGCACAGTCGTGGCAAGCCCGATCACCACCGGAACAATGCCCAAGGCGATGAAGGCCGGCAGGAAACACAGTCCGAGCGGACCGCTGATCAACACTCCCGCGCGTTCGGCCGCGGCAGCAGCCAGATCCTCGGCGTCACCTCGACTACGCTCGGCAAGTTCGGCCATGGACGCGGACAGCGACGAACCCGAACGGGCGGAACGCCGAGCCATTCTGGCGAGCGCCTCGGTATCGGGATCGAGAGCGGCTTCGCTCCACGCGGTGTCGGGATCTGCACCGAGCGCGAGGAGGTCGGCGACGCGGCGAAGCGAGTCGGCCATCGGTTTCGGCGCGGTCGACGCCATCGCTGTGATCGCGGCGGAGACTGGAAGCCCCGCTCGCAGGCAGGCCCCGAGTAGGTCGAGACTTGCGGCAACTGCGAGTGGATCCGGCTTGCCAGGCACCGAACCCGAAACTTCTGTTGTTGTGTCTGCGACCAGAATCCCCGCTGCTCTGGTCGAAGCGCCGCGCCGAGTGGGAATGATCGCGAGCGACAACGCCATCACCGCCACCGACATCCAGGTCACGACGCCACCTTCGCGGTGATCCGATCGGTCCAGAGCAGACCAGCTGAGACACAGGCAGTTCCGATCACGAGTAGCACACCGCCGAGCCCACCGCCGAACAGCACGCGCAGAGGCGACGCACCCATCAACTGTCCGAGGCCGACCCCCAGCAGCGGTAGAAAAGCCAGCACCGCAGCGGTCGCCCGCGCGCCCGCCAACCCGGCCTCGGTGCGCTGACGAAAGCGTCTACGTCCCAACATGTCCGTCCGGACGGCTCCGAGTAGTTCAGCCAGAGCCAGACCGTGTTGGTCTGCGACCCGCCAGACGGATCCGATGCGGAAGAACTCTCTCTCGATGCACGAATCCGGTACCGCGAAGGCCGCTGCGGCAGAACCCCCGAGACGTGCCCTGGCCCCAGCGGACCGGAACACCGCGCTCACTTCGCCGGTACATTCCTCGCCTGCAACAGAACTGGCCGCTGCAGGATGCGCACCGACGCTCAGCTCGGCGATCAGCACCTCCAGACCGGAGAGCAGCATCTTCTGTGAGAGTTCCCGGTTTTCGGCCGCCTTCGCGCGTCGCCTACGAAAGATCAGAGTTCCGCCGAGGACGACCGCCGCGAACCCTGCCGGAAGACCTCCGAGAACCCACGTTGCCGAAATCGCGAGAAATGCGGCGACGAACTGCCACGGAATCTGCCGGGAGGGCTTGCGGACGCTCGGGGCGTACGTAGCGAGCCGAGCACGTGAATCCCGCACCGGCGCAATCGAGACCGCCAACGCGAAGGCCAAGAGGGAGACTGTCACGTCCCGTCCTCCCGATTGCGAAGCCGGAACATCCGCTCGAGCCGCTCACGACCCGAACCGCCGTCCGGCCATGCCTGCATGATTTGTACGTATCCGTCCGCACCGCGGTCGATGACGCCGATCTGTTCGAGACGCCTCGATCCGTCGGCCAACCGGTGCACGTGCAGGATCACTTGAACCGCCGCGGCAAGTTGACTGTGCAACGCGTGGCGATCCATGCCGCCGAGCGCAGCCAACGCCTCGAGTCTGGCCGGCACCTCTTCGGGCGAATTGGCGTGAACGGTGCCGGCGCCGCCGTCGTGGCCGGTGTTCATCGCCGTGAGCAGATCCGTCACCTCTGCGCCGCGGACCTCACCGACGACGATGCGATCGGGACGCATCCGTAGCGCCTGCCGAACCAGATCGCGCACCGTCACCTCTCCGACACCCTCGACGTTGGGAGCTCTGGCGACGAGGCGGACGACGTGCGGGTGCGGCGGCGCTAGTTCGGCCGCGTCCTCGACACAGACGATTCGCTCGCGAGGGTCGACCGCGCCGAGCATGGCGGACAACAACGTGGTCTTTCCCGCGCCGGTCCCGCCGATCACCAGGAAGGCCAAGCGAGAAGAGATGATGTCATCGAGGAGTTCGCGGGCGTCCGGTTCCACGGCGCCGTGAGCACACAGCGCGTCGAGACCCTGGGTTGCGGGCCGCAGCACTCTCAGTGACACGCAGGTTCCGCCCTGGGCCACCGGTGCGAGCACGGCATGAAGTCGTACCCCGAAGTGCCCGTCGCCGACGCCCCGCAGTCGGCCGTCGACCCACGGTTGGGCGTCGTCGAGGCGTCGACCTGCCGACAGTGCCAACCGCTGCGCCAGCCGACGCACAGCTGCCTCGTCGGTGAACCGGACCCCCGACCTTTCGAGGCCGACCCCGCGGTCCACCCAGACCTGATCCGGCGCTGTCACCAGTACGTCGGCGACACCGGGTTCGTGCAGCAGTGGTTCGAGCGGCCCTGCGCCTGTCAGTTCCGTCTGGAGCACCCTGACGACCTCCAACAGATCCGTGTCCGCCAGAACGCCGGAGGACTCGGCTCGCACGGCGTCGGCAACGGTGGCCGCCGTCGGCTCGGCGACCGACGACGCCGTCAGCCGCTCGCGAACTCGGTCGAGCAGTTCCGTCGTGACCAACGCACTCATGCTGCAGCCCTGCGCGGGCGTGCGCCGGATTCGACGGCGTCGAGTACCGCTGTTGCCACCGCACTCAGCGGACAACCACGGGTCAATTCGAGGCCACCACGCTCGAGCGTCGGTGCCAGCGAGCGGTGGCCGCGCATCACGGCCGTCAGGGGCAGCCCGAGCATGTCTGCCACATCGGCACCGCGTAAGCCTCCCGGCGCCGGCCCACGCACGACGAGCCCGACGTTGGAGTTGTGTCGGACCACCCAGGCTCCGACCTTCTCGGCAGCGACGCACGCAGCCACGGTGGCCGGAACCACCACGAGGACCGAATCCGACATCTCCAACACTGCCTGACCTACCTCGCTAGGATGACGTGGCACGTCGCACACCACCAGTCCGCCGGAACTGCGGCCTGCGTCCAGCACAGCGCGAACGGCGGTCACCGACGGACCGTCGATCTCGCGGCGACTGCTCGCCAGAACCCTCAGGAACTTCCCCTTTGCGGGCAGTGCATCGCGCAGCGCATCCGGGGCCAGCCGCCCGCCCTCGACGGTCAGTGCACCCCAACGCAATCCGGGGGTCGTCTCGATACCCAACAGCACGTCGACGCCCGAGCCGAGTGCGTCGACGTCCACCAGTAGCGTCGGGACGTGACGTGCCGCCGACGTCAACGCGACAGCCGCAGCTGTTACCGAGGCTCCCCCGCCACCACAGCCACCCACCACGCTCACGACGGTGCCGTCACCACTCACGTCGATGTGGTCGGCCAGAACTGCGACCAGCGCGTTCTCTTCGTCCGGCAAGGACAGAACGCTGTCGGCTCCGATCGCGGTGGCGCACTTCCAGTCGTCGACGGTCGGTGTGCCGTCGCAGACGAGGAACACTCGCGTCCGTTTGGGGGAACGAGCCACAGCATCTTGCGCAGCCGACGCGTCCAATACGACCGCCGAGGCCCGGTTCCACTGTTGTCGGGACACGGGATGCTCGGCCTCGTCCAGACGGCGGTCCACCGCCGCAGCGACCCGTCGCACGCTCGCGAGGACCTTCGCGTCGTCGACGAGAACCAGAATGTGAGCCCCGGCTTCCGGAGAGTTGATCGTCGTGTTCATGACTGCAGAGCCTGAACGAGCGCGAGTACCGAAAACAGTGGGTCGAGAGAGCCTGTGGACAACTACGAAGTTGTGGAGAAACGGGCCTGAGACAGAGAACGACCCCCGCCAATGGGGGGAGGAGGCGGGGGTCGTCTGAGTTCAGCCCCGGGGGGTCGGGCTGAACTAGTTCGAACGAATCGAACAGCAACGATCTTACACCCGACATTGGCGAGAAACGCAAGCCTGAGCTGCACTGAACTGCTGTTTTTCGCCGCAAGAGGACGCTTGCCGAGGAGCACACGAACCGCCTGTCGGACTATCCTCGTTCCTGTGACCGACAAGCCTGCGAACGGACTGAATACCGGGCGGACAGCCGCTTTCTTCGATTTGGACAAAACGATCATCGCGAAGTCGAGCACCCTGGCGTTCAGTAAGCCCTTCTTCGCCCAGGGTCTGATCAATCGACGCTCGGTTCTCAAGAGCAGCTATGCACAATTCCTGTTTCTGCTGTCCGGCGCCGATCACGATCAGATGGAGCGCATGCGCGAGCACCTGACGGCCATGTGCGCGGGTTGGGACGTGGAACAGGTGAAGGCCATCGTCGCGGAGACTCTGCACGACATCGTCGACCCACTCGTCTTCGCCGAGGCGGCCGATCTGATCGCAGATCACAAGCTGCGTGGACACGACGTCATCGTGGTGTCGGCATCGGGCGAGGAAATCGTCGCGCCGATCGCCCGAGCCCTCGGCGCCACCCATTCCGTGGCAACGTCGATGAGGGAAGAAGACGGCCATTACACCGGCGAGGTCGACTTCTACTGCTACGGCCCGGGCAAGGTCGAGGCGATGGAAAAACTCGCCGCGGAATACGGCTACGACCTCGCCGCCAGTTACGCCTACTCCGACTCGGTGACCGATTTGCCCATGCTCGAGGCAGTCGGACATCCCACCGCAGTCAACCCCGATCGTGCATTGCGTAAGGAAGCGGCCGTAAACGGTTGGCCCATACTGACTTTCTCGAACCCAGTCTCGCTTCGCGCGCGATTGTCGGCGCAGTCCACGACGACGGTGGCCACAACTGCAGCGGTGGGAATCGCAGCTTTGGTGGCCGGCGCCATGACCTTCGGGCTACTGCGTCGGAAACGCTGAAATCCAATGCCCACAAACAAAAATTGGTACTTGCTGTGAGCCCGGACACAGGGTACAAAGGAGTTACGGAAGAACGGAAGGCCAGGAACGGCTCGGAAGAGAAGGACCGTTTCCCCAACCGAAATTCCTAGCACGGGCGCTAGGGCACCCACGCGGAGCACAAGCCACTATAAGGGCAGAAGCGTTGTGGGCCTGCGAGATTCGTTCAATTTGAGCGAGGACCCCGCACCGGTTGCGGGGACGACCTCAGAAAGTGTGATCCCTCGCCGAGGCCACCCACACAACCCACCGAGCACGCTTGGTAACGAGTAGTCCGTGCTGACGGGCGGCGAAGTCGATTTATCGGCAGCGCCGCCCGTTCGTTATGTTCCAGCCTCGCTCTGGTGCAGATTATCCAGTCGCCGCGTCGGCGATCGAAGTCGCTTCTCGCGCACCGGCTTCGAGAGCGCCGCAGCACAGAATCACCCAGCTGCCGACGCCCGCCGGATTTCCCGAAGCGAATCCAGCCGCGCCGTCCGTGTACGCCTGCGGCCGCCGAAGCCAACTGACCTCGGGTACTCCTAGATTGTGCGGATCCAACCCGGACGAGACCGCAACCAGACGCGAGGCCGCACGGGCGACGATGCCGTCAGCCGTGCCGAACGGGCTCAGCGCCAAGAGTTCTCCGTGTACAACGGCCGCCAGAACCGGAGCCGGCGCACTGGTTCCGCCTGTCACGAGTTGCGCGAGAGCGTCCAACCGCTCCCCCACTCCGCGATCCGATCGTGGCCGCCCCAGTTGATCCGCGTCCTCGACGAGGTCCGCCGCGGCCAGCAGGTGCAGCCGGGCCAAAGCCTGCAAGGGGGCGCGCTTCCACGTCGACTCCATGAGCGGAAGACTGTCGCCGTCCAGTGCCTGAGCCACGCGCAGAGCACCCGCGAGAATCGGATCACCGGCCATGCCCTCGGCCGGCAATTCCGTAGTGCCACCCGCCAGAGACGCGGAGGCTCGCGCTGCGCGAACCGCGGCTTCGGCGGCAGTGGTGGGCCAACCGCGACGGTTGGTCTTGTGCCGATGAACCTCCCCCAAAGCGTCGCGCGCATGATCGGCAGCGGCGCGTACACCTGGAAGATCGACGAGGGGCTGCAAGGGGTCCGTCACGATCAACGACGGTACCCTTGCAGCCCCTCTGCGGACTTGCCTACCTACCTGTTGCCTCAGCTTCCCAGCGTGATGGAACCGCCGGGAATCGCATCGAGCAACTTGCGGGTGTAGTCCTGTTGCGGATTTCCGAACACGTCGTCGATCGGTGCCGATTCGACGATCGAGCCACGCGACATCACCAACACGTTGTCAGCGATCTGACGAACCACGGCCAGGTCGTGCGTGATGAAGAGGTACGTCAACCCGAACTCTGCCTGCAGGTCGTTGAGCAGGGTCAAGATCTGATCCTGCACGAGCACGTCGAGAGCGGAGACCGCCTCGTCGCAGATCACGACCTCCGGTTGCAGTGCCAACGCTCGCGCAATTGCGACGCGCTGACGCTGTCCGCCGGAGAGCTCGTTCGGGAACCGTCGCATGACCGACTGGGGCAGACCGACCTTGTCGAGAAGTTCGCGGACGCGAGCCTCACGTTCGGCTTTGGTCCCGACCTTGTGGGTACGCAGCGGCTCTTCGATCGTGCGGTAGATCGAGTACATCGGGTCGAGCGTGCCGTAAGGGTTCTGGAAGATCGGCTGCACTCGGCGACGGAACGCAAAGGTTTCCTTCGCGCCGAGTTTCGCCACGTCCTGGCCGTCGAAGACCACGTTGCCTGCGGTGGGCTCGAGCAAGCCGAGAACCATCTGCGCGACCGTCGACTTACCGGAACCCGATTCACCGACGATCGCCGTCGTGGTTCCGCGGCGGACCTTGAAAGACACGTCGTTCACGGCTGTGAAGTCGGTGGTCTTGCGGAAACCCTTGCGCAGCTTGAACACCTTGGTCAGATGATCGACGACAAGAACGTCGTCGGTCGCCTTGCCGAAGGACTCTGCCGCACTTTCCTCGGCCTTGACCGCTTCGGCTACCTCTTCCGCCTGTTCGCGAATCTCGGCTCGCGCCACCGACGAGCTGAGGCGCTTCGACGCCAACGACGGCGCAGCGGCAACCAGCTTCTGTGTGTACGGATGCTGCGGACGCTTCAGGATCTCCAGTGCCGGACCGGATTCGACGATACGACCCTTGCTCATCACGATCAGATGCTCGGCACGCTCGGCAGCCAAGCCCAGATCGTGCGTGATGAGCAGAACCGCGGTGCCGAGTTCCGTTGTCAGACCGTCGAGGTGGTCGAGGATCTGACGCTGGACGGTGACGTCGAGCGCCGACGTCGGCTCGTCCGCGATCAGGAGCTTCGGACGAGCGGACAACCCGATCGCGATGAGTGCGCGCTGACGCATACCGCCCGAGAACTCGTGCGGGTACTGCCCCAACCGGCTCTCGGCTTCGGCGAGACCTGCCTCCTCGAGCAGTTCGGCGGCGCGAACCTTGGCGGCCTTGCCCTTGGCGATCCCGTTGGCAGCCAGTGCTTCCTCGATCTGGAAGCCCACTTTCCACACGGGATTCAGATTCGACATCGGGTCCTGCGGAACCAAACCGATCTGGCTGCCCCGGATGTGGACGAAGTCCTTCTCCGAAACCTTCGAGATGTCCTTGCCGTCGAAGATGATCTCGCCTGCCGTCACCTTGCCGGTGCCGGGCAGCAGATTGATGATCGAGTGCGCGGTAGTGGACTTACCCGAACCCGATTCGCCGACGATCGCGACCGTCTGACCCGGGTACACGGTCAGGCTGACGCCTCGAACTGCCGGAACCGGACCGGAATTGGACTGGAAAGACACCTCGAGATCACGAATCTCGAGCAACGGAGTTTCCTCCGAGGTGAGAGTTTCCTTGGTGGTCATCGTGCTCACCGCTTCCGCGACTTGGGATCGAGGGCGTCGCGCAGAGCGTCACCCATCATGATGAATCCGAGAACGGTGATCGCCAGAGCCGTTGCCGGGTAGAACAGAATGGTCGAACCCTGACGCAGTGTCACCTGAGCGTTACTGATGTCTCCACCCCACGAAACCTCGGTGGACGGAAGACCGATACCGAGGAAGGACAGCGTCGCCTCGGCAACGATGTACGTACCGAGCGAGATGGTGGCCACCACGATGATGGGCGCCAACGAATTCGGGATGACGTGGCGGATCAGTGTCTTGAGCTTCGAGACACCCAATGCCTCCGAAGCCATGACGTAATCGTTGTTCTTCGCCGAGATCACCGCGCCGCGAGCAATTCTTGCCATCTGCGGCCAGCCGAAGAGCGCCAGGACGCCGACGACAGTCCAGATCGTGCGATCGGTGAAGAGCTGCATCAGGACGATGGCAGCCAGGATCAGCGGGATGCCGAAGAAGATGTCGGCGACACGGGAGAGGATCGAATCGGTCCATCCGCCGTAGAAACCGGACAGCGCACCGAAGATCACGCCGATCACCAGCACCGACGCCGTGACACCGACGCCCACGAGTACGGAGGCGCGAGCACCGTAGATGGTGCGCGAGTACACGTCACAGCCCTGGCGGTCGAAACCGAACCAGTGCCCTGAGGTCGGCCCCTGCATGCTGTAGGTCAGGTCGCAGAACCGCGGATCGGTGCTCGTGAACAAGCTCGGAAACGCTGCGATGACAATGACCGCGAGGATGATGATCGTCGAGATGATGAACAGGGGACGCTTGCGTAGGTCGCGCCACGCGTCGGTCCACATGCTCGTCGGCGCCTGATCGAGTTTGACGGCGTCCGTCTCCCCCGGTGCCGCAACTTCGGGCGGCGCCACGAAATGGCTTTGCCGGACTACGCGTCCGGTCTTCACGGTCTCAGACATAGCGGATCCTCGGATCGAGCGCGGCGTACAAGAGGTCGACGAGCAGATTCGCGATCAGGTAGATCACGATCAGGATGGTGACGAACGAAACCACCGTCGGCGCTTCACCTCTGGTCACCGCCTGGTAGATCGTGCCGCCGACGCCGTTGATGTTGAAGATGCCCTCGGTGACGATGGCGCCGCCCATCAACGTCGCGAGGTCGGCACCCAGGAACGTGACCACTGGGATCAGCGAGTTGCGCAACACGTGCACGCGAACCACTCGTCCGCGGGAAAGTCCCTTGGCGGTAGCGGTGCGCACGTAATCGGCAGTCAGATTCTCCGCCACGGACGTTCGGGTCAGTCGCAGAACGTACGCGAACGAGACCGAGCCGAGAACCAGTGCCGGGAGAAGGAGATTCGTGAAACTGGTGTTGCCACCGACCGTCGGCGGGACGATGCCCCATTTGACGCCGATGAAGAACTGAGCCAGGAAGCCGATCACGAAGATCGGGATGGCGATGAGAACGAGGCTGAACAGCAGGACGGTGCTGTCGAAGAATCCGCCCTTACGCAGGCCGGCGATGAGGCCGAAGCCGACACCGAAGACCGTCTCGACGATCAGTGCCATGAAGGCAAGTTTCATCGTGATCGGAAATGCCTGTGCCAGAACTTCACTGACAGGTCGTCCGGAGAACGACGTGCCGAAGTCCAGCGTGAAGATGCCCTTCAGGTACAGCAGGTACTGCTGATAGAAGGGGAGGTCGAGGTGGTAGCGCTCCCGAAGCTGCTGTGCAACAGCCGGACTGAGCGCCTTGTCGCCCGCCAACGCGGCAATCGGATCACCGGGAAGCAGGAAGACCATGGCGTAGATCAGAAGAGTGGCCCCGAGAAAAACCGGGATCATTTGAAGCACTCGGCGACCGATGTACCAGAGCATCGGATCACCTCCTTGTCGATGATCGTGTACGTCAGCGGACAGTCCGGTGTGAACACGAGTTCGGGACGGCAGGCAGGGCGCCTGCCGCCCCGAACTCACGTTTCAGATGCGGATCGTTCTACGCGTCAGTTCTTTTCGATGTCTTCGTAGACCGGAACACCGTTCCAGCTGATGGTCACGTTGGAGACGTTCTCCGACCATCCACTGGCAGCGTTGCGGTACCACGTCGGAACTGCGGGCAGGTCCTTGAGCAGGACTTCCTGAGCCTGATCGAGCAGTTCCTGAGCCTTGGCCTGATCGGTCTGGCCGGCCGATTCGCGCAGGAGGCGGTCGAACTCGGGGTTGGAGTACTCACCGTCGTTGGAGCTGCCGCCGGTCTGGTAGTTCTGCGCCAGGAAGCCGTACTGCTGCGGGTAGTCACCCTGCCAGCCGGAGCGGAAGGAGCTCTGGATGGTGCGGTTGGTGGCTTCGGTGCGGATCTGAGCGAAGGTGGCGTACTGCTTGCCCTTCGCGTCGATGCCGAGGGTGTTGCGGATGCTGTTCGCCGTGGCGTCGACCCATTCCTGGTGTCCGCCGTCCGAGTTGTACGCGATCTCGAAGCTACCGGTCCACGGAGCGATCGCGTCGGCCTTCGCCCAAGCGGCCTTGGCTGCCTCGGGATCGAACTTCAGGTTGCCGTTGCCGGTCAGCGAGTCGTTCCAGCCCTTGATTGCGGGGCTGGTGAAGTCGAGTGCAGGCGTCCTGGTCTTGTTGAAGATCTGCTGGGTGATCTGATCGCGGTTGATCGCCATCGAGATCGCCTGACGGCGGAGCATGCCCTCTTCGCCGCTGAAGTGCGGCAGGCGACCCGGGATCGTGAACGTCTCGATGGTTGCCGACGGCTGGTTGACGGTGCGTCCGGGCAGGTCCGACTCGAAGGTCGTGACGGCGCTCGGCGGAACCTGGTCGAGAACGTCGACGTTGTTGGCCAGGAGATCGGTGTACGCCGTGTCCAGGCTGTTGTACATGATGAAGTCGACGCCGGCGTTCTTCGGCTTACGGTTGCCGTTGTAGTCCGGGTTGACGACGGTGTCGATGCGGACGTTGTGCTGCCACGCGCCGGTTCCGTCGAGCTTGTACGGGCCGTTGCCGATCGGGTTCTCACCGAAGGCGGTCATGTCCTTGAACGCGACCTCGGGCAGCGGGTAGTACGCCGTGAAGCCGAGGCGATCGGGGAACGCCGACTCGGGCTGCTTGAGTTCGATGGTGAAGGTGGAATCGTCCACGACCTTCAGACCCGACATGGTCTGTGCCGTCGGAACCTCGGCGGCAACTTCGTCGTAGCCCTTGATCGGGTCGAAGAACGAAGCCTGGAGCTGAGCGTTGGTGGAGAGAGCGCCGTAGTTCCACGCGTCGACGAACGACTTCGCGGTGACGGGGGTGCCGTCCGTGAAGGTCCAGCCGTCCTTGAGCTTGACGGTGAAGTTCTGACCGTCGGTGCTCTCGATGGACTCGGCAACCTCGTTCTCCGTACCGCCGTCTGCGGTGTACGAAACGAGACCGGAGAACAGCGAGTCGAGGACGCGGCCGCCCATGTTCTCACTCGTGTTCGTGGGGATCAACGGGTTCTGAGGCTCGCCCGCCCAGGCGTTGACGACGCCACTGGACGATCCGCCCGACGAATCGCCGGACGAACATGCCGTGATCAGCACTGCCGTCATTCCGAGCGCGACCGCGCCGGTCGCTATGCGTGAGATACGCAAAGGAATTCCTTCCACATCTAAGTGACCCCGAGCATGCTCGCGGCCTGCCGACAGCCGTAACTGCCGGCGTCGTGTCGCCTACAACTGAAAGTGAACGTGACTTCGAGTTGCGGTCGAATAATGGTTTGACAATAGACACATCGAGCTCGAAGCGCGCACCGCACCCATTGTTGGAAAATTGGGGGTAATCGAATTCGGGCACATTCATTCGTCGGCGGAAGCGACCACCCGTCGCATCGATTCGACCGATCGTCGCAGGACAACGGGTTGCAACGTGATGCAACGGTGCGTTTGAGCGAGCTTGTGACTACCCTCACACGGAGTCAGAAAAGTGTCGATCAATGTGGAAAGAAGGCCGTCAGCCATGACAAGCGCAGCCGAAACAGACGTCCCCCAGGCATATCCGCCGAGCGCAGAGTTCGCTGCGGCCGCCAACGCGGGACCGGAGTTGCAGGCTGCCGCAGATACCGACCGCCTCGCTTTCTGGGCGAATCAGGCGCAGCGCCTTCACTGGCACGAGAAATGGACCGACGTCCTCGACTGGACCGACGCCCCCGTCGCCAAGTGGTTCGTCGGCGGAAAACTCAACGTCGCCTACAACTGCGTCGACCGCCACGTCCTCGCCGGCAACGGCGACCGCGTCGCCATTGCATTCGAAGGCGAACCCGGCGATTCCCGCGATCTGACCTACAACGACCTCCTCGCCGAAGTCAGCCGCGCCGCAAACACTTTCACCGACCTCGGCCTCGTCGCCGGTGACCGCGTCGCAATCTACATGCCGATGATCCCCGAAGCGATCGTCACCATGCTCGCCTGCGCCCGCCTCGGACTGACCCACTCGGTCGTCTTCGCCGGATTCTCCGCCACCGCCCTACGCTCACGCATCGACGACGCCCAAGCCAAACTCGTCGTCACCGTCGACGGCCAGTGGCGACGCGGCGCCGCAGCACCCATCAAAACAGCGGTCGACGAATCCGTCGACGGCGCCGACTCCGTCCAGAACGTGTTGGTGGTCAACCGGACCGGCATCGACGTCGACTGGACCGACGGCCGCGACCTGTGGTGGCACGAAACCGTCGCACAAGCCTCACCCGAGCACGAGGCGCAGGCCTTCGACGCCGAACATCCCCTGTTCATCCTCTACACCTCCGGCACCACCGGAAAACCCAAGGGCATCATCCACACCTCCGGCGGCTACCTCACCCAAGCCTCCTACACCCACCACAACGTCTTCGATCACAAAGCCGGACAAGACGTCTACTGGTGCACCGCCGACATCGGCTGGGTCACCGGACACTCCTACATCGTCTACGGCCCCCTCTCCAACGGCGTCACCCAGGTCGTCTACGAAGGCACCCCCAACTCCCCGAACGAGCACCGCCACTTCGACATCATCGAAAAGTACGGCGTCTCCATCTACTACACCGCACCCACCCTCGTGCGCACCTTCATGAAGTGGGGCCGCGAGATCCCCGACGCCCACGACCTGACCTCGATCCGCCTCCTCGGCTCCGTCGGCGAGCCCATCAACCCCGAAGCGTGGCGCTGGTTCCGCGAGGTCATCGGCGGCAACAAAGCACCCATCGTCGACACCTGGTGGCAGACCGAAACCGGAGCGATCATGATCTCCCCACTCCCCGGTATCACCGCCACCAAACCCGGATCCGCCATGGCACCCCTGCCCGGCATCTCCGCGAAGATCGTCGACGACGACGCCAAACCCCTCGGCCCCGGCGGCAACGGCTACCTCGTCCTCGACGAACCGTGGCCGGCGATGCTGCGCGGCATCTGGGGCGACATGGACCGCTACCGCGACACCTACTGGTCCCGCTACGCCGAAGAAGGCTGGTACTTCGCCGGTGACGGCGCCAAATACGACGACGACGGCGCACTCTGGGTCCTCGGCCGCGTCGACGACGTCATGAACGTCTCCGGCCACCGCATCTCCACCTCCGAAGTGGAATCAGCACTGGTCAACCACCACGGCGTCGCAGAAGCCGCCGTCGTCGGCGCCGCCGACGAGACCACCGGACAAGGCATCGTCGCGTTCGTCATCCTGCGCGAAGGCGTCGAAAACACCGGCGACGTCCTCATCGCCGAGCTCAAGGCGCAGGTCTCCACCGACATCAGCCCCATCGCCAAACCACGTCAGATCACGATCGTGCCGGAACTGCCGAAAACCCGATCCGGCAAAATCATGCGCCGCCTCCTGCGCGACGTCGCCGAAGGCCGCGACCTCGGAGACACCTCAACCCTGGTCGACCCCAAGGTATTCGACGCAATCCGCGGCAAGTAAGGCCTTCGGCCCCCGTGCGCCTTTTTGGTAGTCCCCACTACCGGAAGGGCGCACAGGGGCGGAGCCCCTCTCGCAACTTCACTTCCTCTTTCGACGTCAGCCAGGACTCCTCGGCCACGCGAATATCTGCGGCAACCCGCTTGTGCAGAGATTTTCCGCGCGAGGAGAGAAACACGCGCACCTTCCGGCGATCGTCCTCACCGACCTCGCGATAGATCAGCGCAAGCGAGACCAACTTGTCCGCAACTCGCGTCAGCGTCGGAGCCGGTGTTCCCGTTCGATCGCGCAGCTCAGCCATCGTCAGCCCCTCGGTCGACGCCAAGGCTTCGAGCGTCATCCAGTGATCGAGAGTGAGATTCTCTGCGGCCAGCGTCTTCTCCGCCGCCGCCGCGGCCATTCGGGCTGCTCGGACCAGCGCGGTCGTCAGCGACGCATCAAGAATTCCGGAGTCACTTTTTCCCACTGATCGCTCCCCCGCTGTTGCGTAGTTCACACTTCTCGGGCAATACTTTCAAATGAAATGATAGTAACCCAGGCCAGGCCGCTGACTTCCGATTCCGGCGGCGACGCATGAGCGCTACGAGCGCGCTCGAACGCGCGCGCAGCGCGGTATGGCGCCTGGGCATGGTGGTTCCCCTCCAAGGGCCGGCCGGACTGTTCGGCCCCTCCTGCGAAGCAATCAGCGAGCTGGCCGCCCTCGACCTCAACAACTCCGGTGGCGTACTGGGACGCGAAGTGCAGATCGAAGTGATCGACGGCGGCGCGACGCCGAACGCCGTCGCCGCCCGCGTGCAACAGCTACTGGACGCAGGCGCCATCGACGCCGTCAGCGGTTGGCACATCTCCTCGGTCCGCCACGCACTCGCGCCAGTGGTCGCGGGCCGCATTCCGTACTCGTACACCTCGCTCTACGAGGGCGGCGAGGAAAGGTCCGGCATCTACTGTTCGGGCGAAACCCCGAGACAGCAGATCGCACCGGCACTGAAGTGGCTGCGCGACAACGTCGGAGCGCGCAAGTGGTTCGTCGTGGGTGACGACTACATCTGGCCCCACAGCTCACTCGGGGCCGTGAGGCAATTCGCCACCGAACTCGATCTCACCCTGGTCGGCGGTTCGTTCGTCGATCTGGGGGCGCGGCAACATGAAACAGCTGGTCGAGACCGTCTCCAACTCCGGGTGCGACGGCGTGATCATGCTCCTCGTCGGGCAGGACGCCGTCGACTTCAACCGCGCCTTCGCCCGCCGCGGCCTCGACGAGTCGATGATTCGGTTCAGCCCGTTGATGGAAGAGAACATGCTGCTCGCGAGCGGGCCGAGAGCGACCCGAAACCTGTTTGCCTCCGCCGCGTACTTCCGCTCGATGGTCGACGGCAACTCGATGGATCTACTCGGGCGCTACGTGGCGCTGCACGGCGCGCACGCCCCAGCATTGAACAACGCCGCCGAGTCGTGTTACGAAGGGATACACACCCTTTCGGCCCTGGTACGACGCGCCGACAGCACACGTCCACACGACCTCGACGCCGTCGTCGAAGGCGCCGCATACGACGGGCCTCGCGGAACCGTCGAGTTTCGTGATCGTGTTGCACGACAGAAGATTCAGCTCGCCGTCGCCGACGGACTCGACTTCTCGATCATCGCAACGCTCTGAAATCTCCTCCTGAGATCCACCTCTTGACTTCTGTGGCGCGCATCACTTAGTTTCATTTGGAATCATTTCATTTGAAAGTAACCCGTCCCGAAGTAACCGGAGGTGCCCGATGGGCAGTGTTGGTTTGCTTTACGTGGGAGCCGTCCTCTTCGTCAACGGACTGATGCTGCTCGGCACGGTTCCCGTTCGATCCGCCTCGGTTCTCAACCTCTTCGTCGGCGCACTTCAATGCGTCGTCCCCACCGTCATGTTGATTCAGGCGCAGGGAGATTCGAGCACCGTCCTGGCGGCCTCGGGGCTCTACCTGTTCGGCTTCACCTATCTCTACGTGGGAATCAGCAATCTCGCCGGCTTCGAACCGGAAGGAATCGGGTGGTTCTCGCTGTTCGTCGCGTGCGCCGCACTCGCGTATTCCTTCCTTTCGTTCACGGTGAGCAACGACCCGGTGTTCGGAGTCATCTGGCTCGCCTGGGCTGCGCTGTGGACGCTGTTCTTCCTGGTACTCGGCCTCGGCCGCGAAAACCTCAGCCGTTTCACCGGCTGGGCCGCGATCCTTCTGAGCCAGCCCACCTGCACGGTTCCTGCCTTCCTGATCCTGACCGGCAACTTCCACACCACGCCAGCGGTCGCCGCCGGCTGGGCCGGAGCACTTCTGGTTCTCCTGGGGCTTGCCAAGATCCTTGCCGCACCCAAAGCTGCAGTACCCCAACCCCGTCCAGTCTTCAACTGATCCACACAACCAAGGAGTGAAAGACAATGCGACACGGTGACATCTCCTCGAGCAACGACACAGTCGGCGTAGCGGTCGTCAACTACAAGATGCCCCGCCTGCACGATCGCGCCGGCGTCCTCGAGAACGCGCGCAAGATCGCCGACATGATGATCGGCATGAAGACCGGCCTCCCCGGAATGGACCTGGTGGTCTTTCCCGAATACTCCACTCAGGGAATCATGTACAACGAGGAGGAGATGTACGCGACTGCGGCCACCATCCCGGGCGACGAGACCGCGATCTTCTCCGCCGCGTGCCGCGAAGCCGACACGTGGGGGATCTTCTCCATCACCGGTGAACAGCACGAGGACCATCCGAACAAGCCCCCGTACAACACGTTGATCCTCATCGACAACAAGGGCGAAATCGTTCAGAGGTACCGAAAGATCCTGCCCTGGTGCCCCATCGAAGGGTGGTACCCGGGAGACACGACGTATGTCACGGAAGGACCGAAGGGTCTGAAGATCTCGCTCATCATCTGCGACGACGGCAACTACCCGGAGATCTGGCGCGACTGCGCAATGAAGGGCGCCGAGCTGATCGTCCGCTGCCAGGGATACATGTACCCGGCCAAGGACCAGCAGGTGATGATGTCCAAGGCAATGGCCTGGGCCAACAATTGTTATGTGGCAGTTGCCAATGCGGCCGGATTCGATGGCGTCTACTCCTACTTCGGGCACTCCGCGATCATCGGATTCGACGGTCGAACGCTGGGTGAGACCGGCGAGGAGGAATACGGAATCCAGTACGCGCAGCTGTCCGTCTCGGCCATTCGTGATGCACGCGAGAACGACCAATCCCAGAACCACATCTTCAAGCTCCTCCACCGGGGCTACTCCGGAGTCCACGCAGCCGGCGACGGAGACAAGGGCGTCGCGGACTGCCCGTTCGAGTTCTACAAGCTGTGGGTCACCGATGCGCAGAAGGCTCAGGAACGCGTCGAGGCCATCACACGAGACACCGTGGGCGTCGCGGATTGCCGCGTCGGAAATCTCCCGGTCGAGAAGACCGTCGAAGCGTAAGGATCCTGCTGTGCCGTATATCACCGACATGCTCCACGACCGGAACAGTGCAGCAGCACCACCGGCCGAGGAACGGTCCGAACCCGTACCGGTCGGGGCCTTCGACGCGCGGAGGCTCTCGAAAGCCCTGAGTTCCAAGATCGTCGGACAACAGGCCGCCGTCGACGCCGTGGTTCGTGCGATTTCGATCGCGCATGTCGGTGCCACGGATCCGACGCGTCCACTCGCCAACATCCTTCTGGTCGGCCCCACCGGCGTCGGCAAGACGGAGTTGGTGCGGCGCGTGGCCGCGGAACTGCGGTCGGGGCCCGACGATCTGTGCCGCATCGACATGAATGCTCTGGCGCAAGAGCATTATGCGGCGTCGTTTTCCGGGGCTCCGCCCGGATACGCCGGCAGCAAGGAGTCCTTCACACTGTTCGACAAGAACACCGTCGAGGGCGATCCGTACACCCCCGGAATCGTCCTGTTCGACGAAGTGGAGAAGGCGGACCCCACCGTGCTGCGTGCGCTACTGCAGGTCCTCGACAACGGCGAACTCAGGTTGGCGAACGGTCAGCAGAAGATCTCGTTCCGCAACAGCTACGTGTTCCTGACCTCGAATCTCGGTTCGGCCGCGGTGGCGGAACGTCGACGGTCACACCTGCGGCAGCTCGCCGATCGCGTCCGGATCGATCGACCACGCCATGGCCATCACCTCGTCCAACGCGCGTTGGAGAAGTTCTTCGACCCCGAGTTCTTCAACCGCATCGACGAAACCGTGATCCTCGACGAGTTCGACGACCAGACCGCGGAACAGGTGACCCGGCTCGAGATCGACCTGATCACGACTCGGCTGGCCCGGAGAGGCATCGACGTCGAGGTGGACGACAGCGCCGTCGCTCTCCTGCAACGACGCGGATTCGATCCGGTGTACGGCGCACGCGGTCTGCGTCGGACCATCCGGAACGTCCTGGCCGACCCGGTGGCCGGCGCCGTTCTCGACCTACGACCGGTCGGGACACAGCCACTCGCCTTGCAGGCCCGGGCAGTTGGTGATCAGATACAGGTAAAGAAAGCCCCATGAGTGCTCGCTCACGTTGCGGATCGAATCCGCAACGTGGGCGACACATTTCAAACATGTCCGCGTAACGCCACCTCCCTAGGTTGGGTGCCTGCACCACAAAGTGCACATGCACAGGCACCCAGGGGAAGTGACGTCATGACAGCAGTGAACGAGCAGGTGTCCGCAGTCGCACCGGACCAGGCGAATCCCGGTCAGAACACCGCACTGAAGGAGACGCTGGAGGACTACACCCTCCGATTCGCGCCACGCAGCTACCGCAAATGGGGAACCGGAGTCGTCGCGACGTCCGCACTCGGTGGAATCGCGTATCTCGCGGACTTCTCGATCGGCGCCAACATCGGCATCTCGTACGGTACCGGCAACGCACTTCTGGGCATTGCAGTCTTTGCCGTGGTCATCATGGCCACCGGCTTCCCGCTCGCCTACTACGCTGCGCGATACAACATCGACCTCGATTTGATCACGCGCGGAAGCGGTTTCGGCTACTACGGCTCGGTCGTCACCAACGTCATCTTTGCGACGTTCACCTTCATCTTCTTCGCCCTCGAAGGTTCCATCATGGCCCAGGGTTTGAAACTGGGGCTCGGGATTCCACTGTCGATCGGATACGCGGTCTCGACGCTGATGGTCATCCCACTGGTCATCTACGGCATGAAGGCCCTGGCAAAACTCCAAGTGTGGACGACGCCGTTGTGGCTCGTCATGATGGTGCTGCCGTTCCTGTATCTGCTGTTCAAGCACCCTGATTCGGTGAGCGCGTTCTTCGCCTTCGGCGGTGAGGACGGCGCAAACGGCAAGGGTGTCAACTTCGGTTCGGTGATGTTGGCCGCGGGTGTCTGCCTGTCGCTGATCGCGCAGATCGCCGAGCAGATCGATTACTTGCGCTTCATGCCGCCCAAGACACCGGAGAACACCCGTCGTTGGTGGGCTGCAGTAATTCTCGCCGGGCCCGGCTGGGTCATCTTCGGCGCGTTCAAGCAGATCGTCGGACTGTTCCTCGCCGTGTACATCATCGCGAACGTCGTCGACGGTTCCTCGATCGCCAACCAACCCGTGCACCAGTTCCTCGAGATCTACCAGGACATGATGCCGCACTGGCTGGCCATGACCCTTGCCGTGATCCTCGTGGTCATCAGCCAGATCAAGATCAACGTCACCAACGCGTACTCCGGCTCACTGGCTTGGACCAACTCGTACACCCGCGTCACCAAGACCTACCCGGGACGCATGATCTTCGTACTGGTCAACCTGGCGATCGCACTGATCTTGATGGAAGCCAACATGTTCGACTTCCTCAACACGATCCTGGGCTTCTACGCCAACTGCGGTATCGCCTGGGTCGTGGTCGTCGCCTCTGACATCGCGATCAACAAGTACTGGTTGAAGCTCTCCCCGAAGGTCCCCGAGTTCCGACGCGGGATGCTCTACGACGTCAACCCCGTCGGCTTCGTGTCGATGCTGCTGGCTGCAGGAGTTTCGATCCTGGTGTTCTTCGGTGCTTTCGGTTCGACGATCAAGCCGTTCTCCCCGATCGTCGCGATCGTCATCGCGCTGGTGATGCCGCCGGTCCTCGCCGTCGCCACCAAGGGCAAGTACTACCTACGACGCACCGACGACGGCATCGATCTGCCGATGTTCGACGAGTACGGAAACCCCTCCGGTGAAACGCTTTTGTGCTGCGTCAGCGGAATCGAGTTCGAGCGTCCCGACATGCTCGCGTCGAACGTTCCCGGCCCGAACGGCGAGAAGCAGTACATCAGCTCCTTGGCCTTGAGCACCGACAAGACCGGTGAGCACGTCCTGCCGGCTCAGCTTCCCTGACAACTGCTGTGCGCCTTTATTAACCGCCGGGGGTTGATAAAGGCGCACAGCAGGTTATGCCCCTACATCGTCGAGCGACTCACCCTTCGTCTCACGCATGACCAGCAGCGCGACAAAAGTCAACGTCGCCGCCACGAGGAGATAGATGCCGACCCAGCCGACGCCGTAGTTCTTCGCGAGGTAGACGGCGATGAACGGCGCCACCGCTGCGCCCAGAATGCTGGCGGTGTTGTACGCGATTCCCGAGCCCGTGTAGCGGACGTTGGTCGGGAAGAGTTCCGGGAGAACGGCACTCATCGGGCCGAAGGTCAGGCCCATGAGCAGCATGCCCACGATGAGGAACGCCAACATGCGGCCGTCGTTCATTCCGTCCGGTTCGAGGAAGACACCGAAGGTCAAGCCGAACACCATGATCAGGCCGGTGATGATCAGCAGTGTGATACGACGCCCGTACCGGTCGGCGAGCCAACCCGAGACCGGCACGGCGGCAGCGAAGAACACGACTGCGATCAGCTGCAGGACAAGGAAATCGGTGTACTTGAAGCCTGCGCCCGTTCCGCCGTCGGCCGGCGTCTTGCCGGTTCCGTGGCTGAGAACCCAGGTGGTCATGATGTAGAACAGCGTGTACGTCGCGAGCATCACGAACGTACCGATGATCAGCTGACGCCAGCTGGTCTTGAACACCTCGGCAACCGGAGTCTTGACCTTCTCGCCGCGCTCGACTGCACGCGCGAACACCGGAGTTTCCTCGAGCTTGAGCCGAACGTACAGGCCGATCATCACCATGATTGCGCTGAGCAGGAACGGAATTCGCCATCCCCAGCTCAGGAAGGCACCTTCGAGGTCCGGGCTGGAATTGTCGTGGTTCATGAACAACGTGATGATCAGGAACAGGCCGTTGGCCATGAAGAAGCCGATGGGCGCTCCGAGTTGCGGCCACATCGCCGCCCAGGCCCGCTTGCCTTCCTTGGCCGTCTCGGTCGCGAGTAGAGCCGCACCCGACCATTCACCGCCGAGCCCGAGACCCTGGCAGAAACGCATGAGCGCCAACAACGCCGGGGCCAGCAGACCGATCTGGTGATAGGTGGGCAACAGACCGATGAGGAAGGTCGCGATGCCCATCGTCAGCAACGAGCCGACCAGAGTTGCCTTGCGCCCGACGCGGTCACCGAAGTGCCCGAAGAGGATCGAGCCGAGGGGACGAGCGACGAACGCGAGTCCGAACGTCGCCAACGAGGCGAGAAGCGCGGTGGTGTCGTTGCCCTTCGGGAAGAACAGGTGCGGGAACACCGATACCGCCGCTGTTGCATAGATGTAGAAGTCGTAGAACTCGATGGACGTACCCACCATGCTGGCGACCACGATGCGGCTACGCGGCACTCCGGCGACGGTATCTGCGTCGCCGCCCTCGGGCTTGGGTGGGTTCTCACTGACTGACGTGCTCAAAGCATGCTCCTGCGCCGATATACGAAAGATGTCCAATTGGTGGGATCCTGTCCCAATCAGTAGGAATTGAACACCCGCGGGGTTTTCCGGCGCAAATTCGGTTCGCGGATTCGGCTCAGCGGGCGATCCGCGATAAAATCCCGTAAAGGTGAGCCGGGAAGTCTGGTCGGCACGTGCATTCGATGCTTTACAACGTCGATCACGTTCATGTCTGTTGCATCCGAACTCGGGTGCACGAACAAAGGTCGTCCCCACGCGTGATCTCCACTTTGCGTTCCGAACTGTCCCGCTATCTCCGCACCGAAACGGTGGGCGGATCGATACTCCTCATCGCCGCTGCTGTCGCTCTGATCTGGGTGAACTCACCTTTCGGTGAGAGCTACATCGCTCTGCGCGACTTCCAGATCGGCCCGTCTGCACTCCATCTGGACCTCAGCCTGGGCACCTGGGCGCAAGACGGACTGCTTGCCGTCTTCTTCTTCGTCGCCGGCCTCGAACTCAAACGCGAACTGGTGGTCGGCGAACTCGCGGACCGCAAAGCCGCGATGCTCCCGATCATCGCGGCGTGCGGCGGCGTCCTGGTCCCCGCGATCATCGCGGCGTCCATCGGTTTCGGCACGCCAGGCATGGACAAGGGCTGGGCCATTCCCGTCGCGACGGACATCGCTTTCGCCCTCGGCGTGCTCGCACTCACCGGCTCGAAGATCCCCGCGAGCGCCCGAGTCTTCCTGCTCAGCCTGGCCGTCGTCGACGATCTGCTCGCCATCATCCTCATCGCCGTACTGTTCACCGGTTCCCTCGCGATGTTGTGGCTGTTGACCGCGGCCGCAGCCCTCGCTGTCTACGCCTACGCCCAACACAAACGCATCACGACGCCGTTCCTCTACGTTCCACTGGCACTTCTGACCTGGTACGCGATGCACGAAGCGGGGATACACGCCACACTCGCGGGCGTCGCGCTCGGCTTACTCACCCGGGTCAGGCGCGATCCGGACGAGGAATACGCGCCCGGTAGCCGTCTCGAGCACCGCATTCAGCCTTACTCCGCAGGCTTCTGCGTCCCCGTCTTCGCACTGTTCGCCTCCGGTGTTCCGATCAACGCGGCTGTACTCGGCGACATTTTCACCGACCCCGTCGGGCAATCGGTTGTCGTCGGCCTTCTCGTCGGCAAAACCGTCGGAATCTTCGGAATTTCCCTGCTCGCGATCAAATTGGGGATAGCAACCAAACCCAAGACACTGGAATTGAGAGACATGTTTGCCCTCTCAGTTCTCGGTGGCATCGGGTTCACCGTTAGCCTGCTTGTAGCAGACCTCGCATTGGACGGGGTCGGCGATGGCAGCGAGGCCGAGATAGCGAAGGCCGCAGTTCTCGTGACATCGTTGGTGGCATCGCTGATCGGATCAGCGCTGCTGTGGCGACGTGGACGGGTCCATGCGGCTCGAGACGACGCTTCCACCGCCATTGCCACGGACGCGAGAGAACTACCTGGAGAGGTCGACAAGTGAGCTTGACCAACGGAGAGAGCCAGCGCTTCACCGGAGATGGAGTACCGAACACGGTCTCGTCCATCCCTCTCACCGATGTGGACGCCCGCACGCCGGGCGAGGCCACCATCGGGGCCCTCGTCAAGGACGCGACCGCACAGGTCTCCACCCTCGTGCGCGCCGAGGTCGAACTTGCCAAGGCCGAGGTGACAGGCGAGGTCAAGAAGGGTCTGCAGGGCAGCGTCTTCTTCATCCTGGCCTTCACGGTTCTGCTGTTCAGCTCGTTCTTCTTCTTTTTCTTCCTGGCCGAGATGCTCGACACCTGGGTGCCGCGTTGGCTGGCGTTCCTCATCGTCTTCCTGATCATGGTGGTGACCACCGCGATTCTGGCGCTGCTCGGTTATCTGCGAGTACGCAAGCTGAGGGCCCCGGAGAAGACGATCGAATCGCTCAAGCAGGCCAAGAACGTCATCCCCGGCAGCCATGACGACGCAAAGCCGTCTGTCGATTTCAACGCGCGCCGGTAGCGAGTCTGATCGAAAGTGGCAGCCCCAGATCCATCCACCGTCAGGTTCGACGGCCCCTGGATTCACCGGGACATTCACGCCAACGGCATCCGGTTTCACGTCGTCGAGGTAGGCGACGCGGAGCCGGATGCTCCGTTGGTGGTGCTTCTGCACGGATTCGCTGATTTCTGGTGGTCCTGGCGCCATCAATTGACGGCACTGTCCGAGCAGGGCTTCCGCGTCGTCGCGATGGATCTTCGTGGGTACGGCGATTCCGACAAGCCCCCTCGCGGCTACGACGGTTGGACGCTCGCCGGTGACGTGGCCGGCCTCATTCGTGCGATGGGTTACGGCAAGGCCACGCTGATCGGTCATGCCGACGGCGGGTTGGTGTGCTGGGCGACCGCGCTCCTGCATCCACGCCTGGTGCGATCGATCGCGCTGATCTCGTCACCACACCCGATGGCGCTCAAGAAAGCCGTCGTGCGCGACCCGTATCAGCGTCGCGCGCTGTTGCCTTCGTTCCTGGCTTACCAGGTGCCGCTGCGCCCCGAGCGACGGCTGACGGCCGACAACGGCGCCGAAGTGGAGCGTCTGGTTCGCTCGCGGTCCGGCCCCACCTGGCCGCAACAACCCGAATTCGCGGACGCCATGAGCAAGATGCGGTCCGCGATCCGGATTCCGGGCGTCGCACATTCCACGCTGGAGTACCAGCGTTGGGCCTTCCGCAGCCAGCTCCGCCCCGAGGGCCGTCGTTTCATGCGTTTGATGGATCAGGTTCTTCGCATTCCGATCGTCCAGATTCACGGCGAGCTCGACCCGTACGTGCTCACCCGTACCGTGCGACGCGACAAGCACTGGGCTCCCGGCGAGAAACTGCGCACCATTGCCGGAGTCGGCCATTACGCGCATCAGGAAGCCCCCGAGCGCGTCAACCGCGAACTCGGGGACTTCCTCAACGAGAACTGACCGCTACGAGAACTGATCGCTACAGAATGCAGGCGCCTGTCGGCACTGGCGTCGAAGCCGACGCAGCTGCATTCAACTGGCGCGAGACTTCCTGGGCGGTGAGGACGAATCCGGTGTCGCTGTCGTCGACGGCAGCACCGAACACGACGCCGAGGACCCGCCCCTGATCGTCGACCATCGGCCCACCGGAGTTGCCCTGCCTGATGGATCCGCGGACGGTGTAGACCTCACGCTGAGTGGTTCCGGCCTTGTAGATGTCCGGCCCGTTCAGGTTCAGAACCTCACGAACGCGGGCTGCGCTGGCCGTGTACGGACCGCCGCCGGGGTAACCGAGCACCAACGCGTTGTCTCCGGTCTGAGCCTGCTCCGGAGCAAACGGCAGCACCGGTGCGTCCAATCCCGGAACCGCCAGAATCGCGATGTCGACGGCGGAGTCGAAGAGAACCACCTGCGCGGGCAGTGCGCCCTCCATGGTGTCCACCGTGATGCTCTCGGTTCCGGCCACCACGTGGGCGTTGGTCATGACGCGTTCGGGGGCGACGATGAATCCGGATCCCTCGAGCGCGCGCTGGCAACTCGGTGCGACGCCGTTGATGCGTAGAACACTCGGGCGCAACTGCGCAGCCAACGGACTGGCCAGAACGCTCGCGTCGGGTGCTTCGACCTCGGTGATGGGCGTGCGCCCGAACGGGCCGATGACGTCCGGCAGGCCGGAGGTGTCGAGCAACGCCGAGAACTCGGTCGGGATGCGGCGCAGCCACTGCGGCGCCAGTTCGTCCACACTGGCGAGAACGTCCGAACCACGAACAGCGGCTGCAATATTCGGCTGCGACGAGGAAGTAAGCGGAATCGCGAGCAACCACGCCGCGACCACGACGGCCACCGCCTGTAGACCCGCACCGATGACGCTGTCGACGGATCGCGCCGTCGGACTGTGCATTCCGCTGCGCGCCGCGCGGCCGAGCACCATGCCGGCGACCTCGCCGATGATGACCAACACCACGATCAGCGAGATGCCCGCGAGGATGCGCAGCTTGCCTTCGGTGACGTGCACGAGCAGGTGTGGCGCCAACAAAATTCCGGCGACGGCGCCGAGTATCACGCCGACGAACGCCAACGCCGACGCCACCGCGCCCTGACGCCATCCGGACGTGGCCGCGATGAGCGCGACCAGAACGATGGCGATGTCCACCCAACGAGAACCTGTCATCGCGGCACCGCCGAATCCTCGACACCTTCACCGAACTCGGACAGCGCTGTGTCCAGGTCTCTCACGTCCTCGTAGTTCCACGGAATCTCCCAGCCCGACACCGTGAACAGCGCCGCGAGGATTCCTGCTGTGAACCCCCAGACCAGCATGCCGTCGGCGCGGAACGCCGGGCCCTGGTATCCGAGGGGGTGGCGAACCTGAAACCGGTTGTCGGGGTCGAGCAACGTGCGCAGCGGCACCCTGGCCACCCGTCCGACCTCGCCTTCGTCCTGAATGCCCACCGCCGTCGGCTGCTCCCAGTAGCCGAGCACCGGCGTCACGTCGAAACCCGACGGCGGGATGAAGATCTCCGGCAGCACGGTGAGCGGCTGAACTCCGCTCGGATCGAGCCCGGTCTCCTCCTGCGCTTCACGCAGCGCGGTGCCGATGGGGCCGTCGTCGCCCGGGTCGGCGGCGCCGCCCGGGAATGCGACCTGTCCGCTGTGCTGACGCATCGTCGACGCACGTTGGGTCAGCAACACGTCTGCGCCCTCGGGCAATCCGCCGACGGCAAGAGGGTCGGCCTCGCGAGGTCCGCCGAAGAGCACGAGCACCGCGGCCGGACGCGTTACGGTGCCGCGCGGCGCGCGACGCTCGAGGACGGGGTTGATCCGGTGGGGATCGGTGGGTTGATTGTCGGCGACAGCACGCAACCACTCGGGAACCGGTGTACTCATACGACGACTCCCAGATATTGCGCCGCAGCGGCGGCGATTTCGTCCGCACTGCGGAAGGGTTGGGGCAAGACCTTGGCGACCGTTCCATCCGCGCGCACGAGCACCGAGACAGGCAGCACCGGCGGTGCGCCCACCGCGATCCGCACCTTGCCGTCACCGTCCTGGACGCCGGGCAAACGCACCGAGTAGTCGATGAGTCGCGTCAAAGCGTTCTCCTGATTCGGATCCGAGTGCACAGTCAGCACGTTGATGCTGCCGTCGGCGCGCTCCGCGAATTCCTGAAGGTACGGAAGCTCTTCGGCACACGGCGCACACCAGTACGCCCACAGATTGAGCAGAGTCGGTTTTCCGCCCACCGCTGCGGCAAGGTCGACGGGCGCTCCGTCGGACACGCAGTCGAGGGTGATTCCGGCGAGAGCCGAGCCGGCAGGCGCTTCACCGGTCGGAGTCGGGCAGGGGGCCAGAGCCGCCTGGCTACGGAGTTGATCGAGCGATTCCGACGACGGAGTGAACGTCGGCGGCTGATACGCGGACGACGACGGACCTGTCGAGGTGGGCGTCGTGTCGTCTCCCCCACGCGGCCAGATCGCCACGACGAGAGCCGCGACGACCACGAGCGCAGCGAGAGACCATCTTCCAGCACTTGTCATCGGCGATCACAACCCTGCCAGGGCGAGCAGATGATCGGTCTCGGGGCCTTTCACCAGGGCCGCGGCCTCGGTTTTGTCGGTCGGGCCGAGCCCGTACGACGGGCAGTCCTTGGCCAGTACGCACACACCGCACGCGGGCTTGCGCGCGTGGCAGACCCGTCGGCCGTGAAAGATCACGCGATGCGAGAGCAGTGTCCATTCCTTACGTTCGATCAGTGCCCCGACGGCGTGTTCCACCTTGACGGCATCTTCTTCCTCGGTCCACTTCCACCGCCGCACGAGCCGGCCGAAGTGGGTGTCGACGGTGATTCCCGGAATGTCGAAGGCATTGCCCAGCACGACGTTCGCGGTCTTGCGTCCGATGCCTGGGAGTTTCACGAGATCTTCGAGCTTGTTCGGGACCTGACCGTCGTGGCGTTCGAGTAGTGCCTGACCGAGTCCGATCAACGACGTCGTCTTGTTCCGGTAGAAGCCGGTGGAGCGGATGTACTCCTCGAGTTCGGTCCGATCGGCTTCCGCGTATGCCTTCGCGTCGGGATAACGCGCGAAGAGCGCGGGGGTGACCATGTTGACGCGGACGTCCGTGCACTGCGCCGACAGAATTGTCGCCACTGCCAGTTCCAACGGAGTCGTGAAGTCGAGTTCGCAGTACACGTGCGGGAAAGCTACCGCGAGCTCACGATTCATCCGACGCGCCCGGCGTACCAATCCAAGGTGTGATTCTTCCTTCCGCGCACCCCCCGAACGCGGTTTCTTCCGCTGCTCTGAACTGCCTGTCGGGGTGGTCTGCACTCAGACAACTGTACGGATACGACATGAGTGGAGACTCCGTCGTGTCGATTCTGAGACCTTCGACGTGTTTACTTCCCCCTATGCAAGGACTCGCAGTAATTCTCTTTCCGCTACTGCTGATGCTCTTTGCCCTGGCGATGGAACGAGTCGAAGGGCGATTGCGTCGGCTCTCGGTTCAAGAGCACGAAGTAGAAGACTTCCTCGATCAGGCAAGTCACGACGATGTCGCCCGCCTGGCAAGCGATGGGTTTCCCCATGCTTTCGCGCGCTTCCACCGGAAGCGGAAGGGCCGTCAGTCGGAGGCTCCCGAGAGCGCCAGCCTGGGCGAAATCCGGACACAACGGGCAAGTTGACGGCCATACAAAGTAGTCACCGCAGCGGATTCCGGAAGAATTTTCGGCTCTTACGTGGCATCAATCACTCGCCGCGAGCTATCGGGACGTAGACTTCGATGCCGTACCTGTTGCATTGAACACAGATTGCATTGGACACAGTGTCTCACTCATGAGGGCTGAGCCTGTGTACGACGGTTTGTGCGCAGCACGGGTACAAAGATAGATAGCGCAAAAATGACACCACAAACGAACAAATCCCAACAAGGAGCGCACGTGGACGACGTCCTGGCAAGAGCCGGCATCTTCCAAGGAGTCGAGCCCTCAGCGGTAGCGGCGCTGACAAAGCAGCTGCAGCCCGTCGACTTCCCCCGTGGACATGTCATCTTCAACGAAGGTGAGCCCGGTGACCGCCTGTACATCATCGTGTCCGGCAAGGTGAAGATCGGTCGACGCTCACCCGACGGTCGCGAGAACCTGCTGACGATCATGGGCCCGTCCGACATGTTCGGCGAACTGTCCATCTTCGACCCCGGCCCCCGCACCTCGACGGCGACGACCGTCACCGAGGTTCGCGCCGTGAGCATGGATCGCGACGCTCTCAAGGCATGGATCCAGCAGCGCCCCGAGATCGCCGAGCAGCTGCTGCGCGTTCTCGCCCGCCGACTGCGTCGTACCAACAACACCCTGGCCGACTTGATCTTCACGGACGTTCCCGGCCGTGTCGCCAAGGCGCTCCTGCAGCTCGCGCAGCGCTTCGGCACTCAGGAAGGTGGCGCACTGCGCGTCACTCACGACCTCACGCAAGAAGAGATCGCCCAGCTCGTCGGCGCTTCCCGCGAGACCGTCAACAAGGCGCTCGCCGATTTCGCACACCGCGGATGGCTGCGCCTCGAAGGCAAGAGCGTCCTGATCTCGGATTCCGAGCGTCTGGCTCGTCGCGCACGCTAGTTCTTCCTTCTCGACTCTTTCGGCCGCTCCCGCACTATGCGTGGGCGGCCGAAGTCGTTTCCTGGACTCTTGTTGTACCTATCAGTAAAGTCTGTACCGATAGGTACACGCCCAACCGAGAGGCCATGTCATGACCGTCCGAGCACCGATTCCGCCCTTCACCCACGAAACCGCCGTCCAGAAGGTCCGCCTCGCCGAGGACGGCTGGAATTCGCGCGATCCGCAGAAGGTGTCACTCGCCTACACGCCGGACAGTTGGTGGCGCAATCGGTCCACGTTCGTCATCGGCCGATCCGAGATCGTCGAACTTCTGACCGAGAAGTGGACCCGCGAGCTGGACTACCGCCTGATCAAAGAACTGTGGGCCCACGACGGCGACCGCATCGCGGTTCGATTTGCCTACGAGTGGCACGATCACGACGGGCAGTGGTTCCGCTCCTACGGCAACGAGAACTGGGAGTTCGACGCCGACGGCCTCATGCACCACCGTCATGCCTGCATCAACGACGTCGCCATCGCGGAGAACGACCGAAAGTTCTTCTGGGATTCGACCGGACCACGCCCGCAGGATCATCCAGGCCTGAGCGAGCTGGGCCTGTAATGGAAGGATGAATCCATGGTCAGACAGGTAGCTGAACGCTCCGACACGATTCCCGCGCTCGCGAACGTGTTCCGCACCTACGGGTTCGACGGAGCAAGCCTGGCCGTCATCACCGAACACACCGGGTTGGGCAAAGGCAGTCTCTACAACTTCTTTCCGCGCGGGAAGGAAGAAATGGCCGAGGCGGTGCTCGACGAGGTCGCCGGATGGTTTCGCGCCGAAGTCTTCGAACCGCTTCGAGCAGAGTCGGTTCCACCGAGTCAGCGTGTCCAGAGCATGTTCGTTACCGTGGCCGACTACTTTCGGTCCGGGCAACGCATTTGCCTGTTCGGCGCATTTGCACTCGGTGAAGAGCGAAGCCGCTTCGGTACCAAGGTGAGAACCTACTTCGACGAGTGGACAGTCGCTCTCGCGGCGGCACTCGCCGGCGCCGAAGATTCCATCGGACTCGCCGAAGAAGCCGTGGCCGGGATCCAAGGCGCAATCGTGATGTCTCGAGCGCTGGACGACAGCGCCGTATACAGCCGAGTGACGACGAAACTCGAAGATCGACTGATGCAGACACTCACGCCGTAACGCATACCGCACGACCGCAAAGGCATTTGTGCCACGGCATCCACCTGGCATGCTCGAAAAGGCACGCACAAGACGAAAGGAACCCATGCTCTCGTCCGAGACGGTGATCGCATCCACGGCTTCGGGGAAGATCCGCGGCCGAAAGCGTGACGGTTCCTACTACTTCGGTGCGATCCCCTATGCCCGCGCGGGGCGTTTCGAGAAACCTCGCCCGGTGGAACCGTTCTCCGACGTCTTCGACGCCACGGCTCTCGGAACGGTATTCCCCCAACCACCTTCACGTCTCGAACGGATCATGGGACCGCCGCTCCCCGAACCGGAGCTCAGCGAGGACAGCTTCACCGTCACGGTCACAACCCCGTCGCTGAACGGTCGCCGCCCGGTGATGGTGTGGCTGCACGGCGGCGGATACTCCAGTGGCGGCGGCTCCCTCCCCTGGTACGACGGCGGGGCTTTGTCAGCCGCGGGCGACGTCGTCGTGGTGTCGGTCAACTATCGCGTCGGTGTGCTCGGATACCTCCTCCTCGACGGCGTCAGCGAAGGCAATCTCGGGGTCCACGATCAGATCGCGGCGCTCGAGTGGGTACGCGAGAACATCGAGGCATTCGGTGGCGACCCCGATTCGGTCACCGTATTCGGGCAGTCGGCCGGCGCTCATTCCATTGTGAATCTGTTGGGCAGTAACAACTCTCGAACTCTGTTCCGTCGAGCAATTCTGCAGAGCACCCCGCGGCCGGACCTCAACTTCACGCAGGCTGCCGCGATAGAGAACGGTGAAACGTTTGCCCGACTGCTCGACGGAGATCCTCGGACCGCGCCACTTTCCCACATCCTCGACGCATTCCGCGGCACGGCAATCGAGTTCAGCCGGCGGTCCCCCAATGTCGTGCAGCCGCCCTTCGCACCGATTTCCGAACTGGAACCCGTGACCCGGACCTTCGACGCAGCGCCTGACGTCATCGTGGGATACACCCGCGACGAGGGATCCGCTTTCCTGCGCGACGTGGCGGGAGCACCCGATCCCGAACGCGTCGCCGAAAAAGCACTGACACAGAACATGTTTGCCGAGCCGGCGATGGAGCTGGCCGATGCCTTCACCACGGCCGGCGCGTCGGTGTACACGTATCGCTTCGACTGGGCACCGACGGAAGACGTCTTCGGAGCCACCCACTGCATCGAACTACCCTTCGTGTTGGGAACCGAGCAGTCCTGGCAGGGCTCACCGATGCTGGGCAGCAGCGACTGGCAGAGCATCGACGCACTGGGCCGACGGATACGCCGGCACTGGACGTCGTTTGCGCACACGGGAAGTCCGGACAACAGCGAAACGTGGGAGAAGTACACCTCGGCCCAACCGATCGGAATCACCTTCTCCTGAGCAACTTCGGGCGCCTACCCACTCGCCGCAATCCCGTCTAGGATTGCTCCATGGACATGCCCAAGCTCCTCGACGGGCGACTCAAACTCCGCCATCTACTGCTCGTCGACGCGTTGAGCCGTCAGGGCAGTGTGGTCGGTGCCGCTGCTGCACTTCACATCACACAACCCGTCGCGACCCGCAGTCTGCACGACATCGAGTCCATTCTCGGTGTCTCGCTCTTCGATCGCGGCCCACGCGGAATCACCCCGACCATTTTCGGCGAGGCCTTCACAACTCATGCGCGGGCCGTGATCGCGCAGCTGACCGAAGCCGGGCGGCACGTCGTCGAACTTGCCGACGCCAATCGCGGAACGGTCATCGTGGGAACACATCTCGCCGGATCCAACGTGCTGCTTCCCGGCGCCATCGCACGCCTGAAGGTTCACCACCCGCTGCTCACCGTCGTCGTGCGCGAAGGTACGCCCGAACAGTTGCTCACCGATCTGGAAGCGGGCCGAATCGACCTGATCGTCGGCCGGCTCACCTCACCTACCGATGACACCGCGATACGACGGAACCTCTACGCCGAATCCGTCGAACTCGTCACCCGCGTGGATCACCCGCTCGCTCTTCGTGAGGACGTCCAACTCGAAGAGTTGCGCGGCTTCCCCTGGATCCTGCCCGGGGTCGAGACAGTGCTCCGCCGCGAGCTGGAGGAGTTCTTCGCCCGCAACGGCTTGCCGTTGCCCGAAAATCGGGTCGAGGCAACCTCTTTCCTCACCGTGCGTCAACTGCTGGTCGAGACCGACATGATCGCGGTACTGCCGAGCCTCATCCCCCGCGACGACGCGCGCTTGACCACCCTGTCCATCACACTCGATCCGATCGGGCACAGCGTCGGCATCACATCGTCGGCGACTCGCACGTCGAGTCCGTCCGCTCAGGCCCTCATCGCGACGCTGGAGTCCTTTGCAGCCGAGCTCATGCGACCGTGAAACGCCGATCGGCCCGTTCCCTCCAGGGGGAACGGGCCGATCGGATCAATCCGGTACTCAGGCGTTTTCGGAGACGCGAATTTCCTCGTGCTCCAAGCCCCGCGACGAATCGGGGACAATCTTGAACAGGGCGATGGCGCCGACCAGGCTGATCGTGCACACCCCGGCGAGATACCAGGTCACACCTGCCGAAGATCCAGTGGCGTCGAGCAGAGCCGTGGCGATCATCGGTGCCAGTCCACCGCCGAGAATCGCACCACTCTGGAGGATCAGAGACGAGCCGGAATAGCGGACCTTGGCCGGGAAGGTGTCGGCGATGATGCTGCCCTGGACACAATGTGTGACCGGAACGATCAGGCCCATACCCAGGAACGCGATGACGGCGACCATTTTGTTCTCGGTGTTGAGGAGCGGGAAGAACACGATGCACCACAACAGGATTGCGGCTGATCCGCCGATGAACATGTGTCGACGCCCGTACTTGTCGGCGATCTTGGTCCAGAACGGGATGGAAAGGAACCACAGGACTGCGGCAGCGGTCACGCTGAGCACGAGGAACTGCTTGTCGTAGCCCAGATGTTGCGTGCCGTACGACAGAGTGAACACCATGAAGGCGTACGCCACGGCGGAGTTCGCCAAGCACGCGGCAAGCGTGAGAGACAAACGGGGGAAGCCGACCTTGAGCGACTCACGCAGCGGGAAGCGAACTATTTCGCCCTTCTCCATGACCCCGGCAAATGACGGCGACTCGGTGACGCGCAGGCGGATCACCAAACCGATCGCCACCAGAACGAAGCTCAGCAGGAAGGGGATTCGCCAACCCCACGACGCGAATGCGGAGTCCGACATCACGGCGTTGGTCGTCAGGAAAATGCCGTTGGCGAGAACTAGTCCGGCAGGTGTGCCCATCTGCGGGAAACCTGCATACAGATTCTTCTGCCCGGCCGGCGCATGCTCCATCGACATGAGTGTCGCGCCGGCGCCTTCACCGCCAAGACCGATGCCCTGAACGACGCGCATGGCCACCAGGAGGACGGGTGCCCAGAACCCGATGGAGTCGTAGTTCGGGATGAGGCCGATGAGTGTGGACCCGACGCCCATCATCACCAGCGAGACCACGAGCGTGGCCTTGCGCCCGATGCGGTCACCGAAGTGCCCGAACACGAGTCCACCTACCGGCCGTGCGATGAACCCGACGGCGAAGGTGCTGAAGGCAGCCAGCGTGCCGGCCGTGGGGCTCAGGCTCGGAAAGAATTGTTTGTTGAAGATCAGCGCGGCGGCTGTGCCGTAGAGGAAGAAGTCGTACCATTCGAGAGTTGTGCCGGCCAGGGTTGCCATGGCAACTCGGCTGCGGGCAGCTTTCTCCGGCAACGGCTTTCCGTCACTCGTCGTGCTGTTGGATATCTTGTCTGACATCGCGGAACCTATCGATTGGATGGGGCAGGCGGACGATGAAATCTGTAGTCACCGACCCCGTCTTCGGGATTGTCGGCATCACGAGCGTCGTCGATCGTTGTGTTTGGAATTGTGCTCGCTCGAGACATGACTCACAAATGCCGAATTCACCGTCCGCCATACCGGAAAGGGTATAGCCGGGGCCTCAGGCGAGACCCAGGAAGCGTTCGGCATTCCCCCGCGAAATCAGTTGGCGCGCAGTATCGTCCAAGAACTCACTCTTGCGAACCACCTCACCGACCGGACGCTCCCCCAAGGGGTACGGGTAATCGCTACCCACCATCACACGGTCCACCCCCACCGTGTCCACCAACAGTCGCAGCGCACGCTCGTCGAAGACGACGGAATCCACGTAGAACCTTCCCAGGTAGTGCGAAGGAGGGAACTCCGACGTACCGATGATGTCGTTGCGGCCGTGCCAGGCGTTTTCCATCCGTCCCAACCAGAACGCGAAAGATCCACCACCGTGCGCAAATCCGATCTTCAGGCGATCGTCGATCTTGTCGAACACTCCACCGAGAATCAGTGCGAGTATCGACAGGTGCGTTTCGGCCGGCATCGCGGTGAGCCACTGCGCCATCCACCGGTCGAGACGCGGGGAGTTGGCCATGTCCCACGGGTGCACGAAGACGGGCACGTCCAGCGACGCACAGTGTTGCAGGAACGTCACCACGCCCTCGCTGTCGAGGTCCAGATCGCCGACATGATTGCCGATCTCGACACCGCGGTGCCCGTTCGCGATGCACCGCTCCAACTCACGGCACGCTGCGTCGGTGTCCTGCAGAGGCACCTGGCAGAACGGAATCAACCGATCCTTCGCCGGCTCCACGATCTCGAGTGCGAGGTCGTTGAAGATCCGTGCAATGCGGCTTGCCTGCTCACCGCTCCGGCCGTAGTTGAAGAACGCCGGAGTAGGTGAGACGACCTGCGTCTGCACGCCGTCGGCATCCATGTCCCGAAGCCGCACCTCGGCGTCCCAGGCATCGGACTGGATGCGGCGGAACTCCTTGGTGCCCATCATGATCATTGCTTCGGTTTCCGACTCGACCTTCAGCCACGGCGCTTGCGGCCCCGCGTCTTCGGTCAGATCCGGCCACCCGTTGGGCACGTAATGGGTGTGGATGTCGATCAGGTTGCTCATAGCTCAGCCCTTGCCGGGATGGAGCGTGCCGCACTTGTCACACGTGCGGGCTTCTTCGCTCTCGTAGAACTTGACGAACACCGGCGGCAGGTCGGCCACGATGTCGCGCACCTGAAGTTCGACCTCGTGAATCTTGTGGTCGCATTCGAGGCAGTACCACTGGAACTTCTCGAGCGTGCCTTCCTTGCGGACGCGTTCGATGACCAGGCCGATCGAGCCCGCGGTGGGACGCTGGGGCGAATGCGGAATGTCTCCTGGCAGCAACCAGGTTTCGCCCTCCCGAATGTCGACACGCTGAGGACCGTCTTCGGTCATCACGTTGACGTGGATGTCGCCTTCGAGCTGGTAGAACCACTCCTCGTACGGATCGAGGTGATAGTCGGTCCGCTGGTTGGGGCCGCCGACGACCTGCACGATGAAGTCGTCTCCGAGCGCCATCGTCTGATTGTTCACCGGCGGCTGCAGCAGGTGGCGGTTGTCGTCGATCCACTTCTTGAAGTCGATGACGGGAGGAATCGTGGTCATGATGCATTCTCCGTATCTTCGGACGCCGAGCGCTTGGAGGCGGGCACGTACGCCACGCCGGAAATTTCGATGAGCAGGTGAGGGTGGGGCAGTTGGTGAACAGCCACAGTCGTTCTCGTCGGACCGTTTTCGTCGAACAGTTCGGCGTACACCTCGTTGTATCCGCCGAAGTCGTTCATCGACACCAGGTAGGAGGTGACCTGAACCAGATCACTGAGTTCTCCGCCCACTTCGGCGAGGATTGCCGCGATGTTTTCGATGACGGCACGGGTCTGGGCCCGGATGTCGAGCGCCGTCGTCCCCATCTCGTCGACCTCGACGCCGACAAACGTGTTGTCGGGCCGACGCGAGCTGGTACCGGAGACGTAGACGAAGTCACCGACCACCTTGACATGCGGGAACTTTCCGCGCGGCTTTGCCAGCTTCTCGATGACCTGCGCCCCACTCATCGCTTCACACCTTTGACCGTGACGGTTCCGAGGCCGTCGATGGTGCACTGGGCGACGCCCTCGTCGAGTCGCACAGCTGCGGTGGCGGCACCGGCCAGAATTACCTGACCGGCGCGCAACGGAATTCGGCGTCGACGCGCGATGTCGAGCAGTGCATGCAAAGCTCGCGCCGGATCGCCGAGAATGGCCGCCGTGGTTCCGCGTGCCGTCTCGCCGCCGACTTCCATACGCACGGAACGGTCCTCGACGTTCTGCAGCGGCAGCCACCGCCCGATCACGTATCCGGCCGCGCTGGTGTTGTCGGCGACGACGTCGGTGTAGGTGAAGCGGAAGTCGCGGTAGCGCGAGTCGATGATCTCCATCGCCGGAGCCAGCGCGTCGACACAGCTTTCGATGTCGACGTTCGGATCGTCGAGATCGACGTCCTTCGACAGCCGGTATGCCACTTCGGGTTCGATCTTGGGATGAATGAACGTCCTCAGGTCGACTTCGCCGCCGTTGCTCACGCACATCGTGTCGGTCAGCTGACCGACGATCACTTCGGACACACCCATCTGCGCCATCTTCGCCTGACTGGTGAAGCCGAGCTTGATGCCCACAATCGATTCGCCACGGCTGGTGCGTCGTTCGAGGAGTTCGTTCTGGATCCGGTAGGCCTCGTCGATGTCGATGGTGTGTTCGTCGGCGAGGCTCGGGGTGTCGGTGCGACTCTGTTGAGCGTCGTCGAGGCGACGTGCGAGTGCGGATACGGTGTCTTCTTGGGCTGTCATCACGCCTCGCTCATTTCTGGAAAACTTTTGCGGTTTCGATGTTCACAGTTGCACACATACGTTCGTCGGTTCGGTGTAGAAGTGCAGCGAGGACTCGCCACCCTCACGTCCGATGCCGGACAAGCCCATACCGCCGAAGGGAGATCGCAGTTCACGGGTGAACCACGTGTTGACCCAGGAGATTCCGACGTTCATCTTCTGCGCGACGCGGTGTCCACGGCGCAGGTCGTTGGTCCACACAGAGGCAGCGAGGCCGTACTCGGTGTCGTTTGCCAGTGCGATCGCCTCGGCTTCGGTCTCGAACGGAATGAGTGCCGCAACGGGTCCGAAGATCTCCTCGCGCACGGCGCGATCCTTGTTGGTCAAACCCGTCCACAGGGTGGGTTCGATCCACGACCCGCCGGCAAGCTCCTGCCCGAGATCCGGAATGCCGCCACCGGTAAGCACTTTCGCACCCTCCTGCTCGGCGATCTCGAAGTAGTCGAGAACCTTCTTCCGGTGCGCCTGCGAGATGAGCGGTCCGGTCGTCGTTGCATCGAGCGTCGGGTCGCCCAGACGCAATCCTGCTGCCCGCTCGACGAGTCCACCGGCGATGTCGTCGAAAATACTGCGGTGCACGTACACCCGCTCG
Source organism: Rhodococcus sp. KBW08 (assembly GCF_003852455.1). NCBI lineage: Bacteria > Bacillati > Actinomycetota > Actinomycetes > Mycobacteriales > Nocardiaceae > Rhodococcus > Rhodococcus sp. KBW08. Next base: position 244,882 of record NZ_QAJJ01000004.1, on the reverse strand, counting down.
GTGCACAGGCAGACCTGGCCGGTGTTGGTGAACACCGACTTGGTCAGACCCGTCAACGCTTCGTCGATGTCGACGTCGTCGAAGACGATCGCGGCGTTCTTGCCTCCCAGTTCGAACGAGACCGGACGGACCCGCGGCGCAACGGTTTTCATGACATGCGAACCCGTTGCCGAAGATCCGGTGAAGGTGACGCCGTCGATGCCGGGGTGCGTGGTGAGGAACTCGCCGGCGGAGTTCGCACCGAACCCGTGGACGACGTTGTAGACGCCGGCAGGCAGGCCTACTTCTTCGAGTACCTCGGCCAGCAACGACGCAGTCGCCGGGGTTTCCTCGGAGGGCTTGACCACCACGGAGTTTCCGCACGCGAGCGCGGGCGCGACCTTCCAGGTCAGGAGAAGCAGCGGCAAGTTCCACGGAACGATCACGGCGACGACGCCGAGCGGCTTGCGGATCGCGTAGTTCAGCGCCTGCTTGCCACCCGCGAGATCCGTGACAAACGATTCCTGTCCCGCTGCGGCGACGATGTCGGCGAAGGTGCGGAAGTTCGTCAGGGCGCGCGCGACGTCGAGTTCGCGTGCCTGCGTGATCGGCTTGCCGGTGTCCGCCATCTCTGCGGCGACGAACTCTTCGAATCGCTCCTCGATCCGGTCGGCGGCGCGTCGCAGCAGAGCCGTCCGCTCTCGAACCGGCGTATCGGCCCAACCGTTGCCCAGAGCGCGTCTGGCAGAAGTCACGGCCCGATCGACCAGGGCCTTGTCGGCCTCGTGGACCCGGGCGAGAACACGGCCCGTTGCCGGGTCGACCTGATCGAAGCTCGACGACTCGTCGGGTTCGACATAGGAGCCGTCCACGTAATTGCGGATCCATCCGTCGCATTGTGAGGTCATGGACTAACTATTGGCCCGTGACCCATATCAAACAAATGCAAAAACTGCCGCCAGCTATACCTCGATCGGCATAGATGGCGGCAGTTCGGTCAAACAACTCAGCCCGCTATGTCGGCGCCGAACGCCTCAGCGACGCAGATACGCCAACTGCACATTGACGGATTTCTCCGCCACCGGCCACAGCTTCGGGTCCACGTCGGAGTAGACGTGCTCGACAACGTCGCGAACCGAGGCCGACTCCCCCAACGTCGACAGAGCGGCTCGCACCTGGTCCAGACGCTCCTCGCGGTGAGCCAGGTACTGCTGCGAAATCGTCTGCAGATCGGGTAGGTCCGGACCGTGCCCGGGCAGAACCGTCAGTCCTTCGCCGAGTGCGGCCAGGGATCGCAGCGAGGTGAGGTAGTCCCCCAGATCACCGTCGGAATCGTCGAGGACTGCCGTGCCGCGGCCGAGAATGGTGTCGCCCGTCAGCACGCTCGCGTCGTTCTCGACGACTATCGACACCGAGTCGGCGGTATGGCCCGGCGTCGCGAGAATCCGCAACTTCAGGCCCGCCACCTCGATCACTTCACCGTCGACAAGCGCCGAAGCGCCCCCGCGAAGAAAAGTGGGGTCGACGGAACGCACTGGAGCCGAAGTCAATTCATGGAAACGGTCCACCCCGCCGGTGTGGTCGTAGTGCCGGTGCGTGATCAAGGTCAGTGCTACCGGACCGATACCAGCGACACGTTGCAGGTGTTCCTCGTCGTTGTCGCCTGGATCGACGACAACACACTCGACGCTGCCGGGAGCATGCAGAATCCAGGTGTTCGTACCGTCCAGCGTCATCATGCCCGGATTGTTCTCGAGCAAGACCGAAGCGATGTCGGTGACGCGGCGAAGCTGCGCGTAGGCGGGATGGACCGTCGACATCAGCGAACTTCGACGATCAGTTCCACCTCGACCGGAGAGCCGAGGGGAAGTTCTGCCACACCGACTGCCGAACGAGCGTGGATACCGGCGTCGCCGAGCACCTCGCCGAGGAATTCGGAAGCGCCGTTGATCACGCCGGGCTGACCGGTGAATCCTTCGGCGGATGCCACGAAGCCGACAACCTTGACGACACGAACGACGTTGTCGATGCCGACCAGGGCGTCGATGGCAGCGAGAGCGTTGAGCGCGCAGGTGCGAGCCGCGGCCTTGGCGTCCTCATCCGACACGCCCGCGCCGAGCTTGCCGGTCAGCGTCAGTTTTCCGTCGACGAACGGGAGCTGACCCGACGTGTACACGTGGTTGCCGCTGCGAACCGCGGGAACGTACGCAGCGACGGGTGCCGCGACGGCGGGAAGTGCAATGCCCAGTTCGGCGAGACGCTCCGACCAGGTCTGTGTTGCCTCTGCCATGTGATTCAGCCCTTCGGACGCTTCATGTACGCGACGTGCTGCTCGCCCGACGCGCTCGGCAGGACTGCGACGAGCTCCCAGCCGTCGACACCCCAGTTGTCGAGAATTGCCTTCGGATTGTGGACCAGCAACGGAGTCACGGTGTATTCCCAGGAAGTTATTTCGCTCATGCGGTGAGCCTATCCCGCGTACATCTTCGGCCCCAGACTTATAGGCTCGCGGTGTGGTTGCATCCCAAGATGAGCTGAGCAGGACCTGGCCCGAGTCCGCGACGAAGGCCCGCCTGCACTTTGTGTCAGGTAAAGGCGGAACCGGTAAGTCCACGGTTGCCGCTGCGTTGGCGCTTGCGTTGGCCGAAGGCGGCAAGCGCGTTCTCCTCGTGGAGGTCGAGGGCCGCCAGGGAATCGCGCAGCTCTTCGACGTACCGCCGCTTCCACCGCAGGAGACCAAGGTCGCGGCCGCCGAAGGTGGCGGTGAAGTAATGGCTCTGGCCGTCGACATCGAGACCGCGTTCCTCGAATACCTCGAAATGTTCTACAACCTCGGCTTCGCCGGCCGGGCGATGCGTAAGTTCGGCGCCATCGAATTCGCCACCACCATCGCTCCCGGCCTTCGCGACGTTCTCCTCACCGGCAAGATCAAGGAGTGCGTCATCCGCACCGATCGAACCGGCAAACGCGTGTACGACGCCGTTGTCGTCGACGCTCCCCCGACCGGACGAATCGGCAGCTTCCTCGACGTCACCAAGGCGATGGCCGATCTTGCCAAGGGCGGCCCGGTGCACTCCCAGAGTGAAGGCGTCGTTCGGCTGCTGCACTCGCCGGAGACCGTCGTACATCTGGTTGCACTTCTCGAAGCGCTGCCCGTTCAGGAAACTGCCGACGCTGCCGCAGAACTGGCGCGTGACGACCTCAACCTCGGTGCCATCATCGTCAACCGCGCCAGCCCGAGGTTCTTGCCCGAAGATCAACTCTCCGGTGCTGCAGCCGGCAATATCGATGCAGCTTCGATCCGGTCGACGCTCTCCGATGTCGGCATCGATCTGTCGGACGACGACTTCGCCGGCCTGCTCACCGAGACGATCGAACACGCGTCGGTGCTCGAAGCTCAAGAATCCAGCGCCGAGAAGCTCCGCGAGATCGACGGGGCTCGGGTGCAACTCCCCGCACTCGCCGACGGCGTCGATCTCGGTGGACTGTACGAACTTGCCGAATACCTCACGGAACAGGGCGTGTGATGACCGAGACCACCGAGAACGTGACGGTCGGCAGTTCCAGGACCGGCCGACGCGCAGCTCCTGCCCTCGATATTTCGGCGATCATCAAGGACCCGACGGCCCGGATCGTGGTGTGTTGCGGCGCAGGTGGCGTCGGCAAGACCACGACGGCGGCGTCGCTGGCGTTGCGTGCCGCCGAAGAGGGCCGACGCGTAGTCGTACTCACCATCGATCCGGCCCGTCGCCTCGCACAGGCCTTGGGTGTGGCCGAACTCGACAACACTCCGCAGCCGGTGAAGCTGGGTCCCGAAGCCACGGGCGAACTGCACGCGATGATGCTGAACATGCGTCGGACTTTCGACGAGATGGTCATCGAACATTCGAGCCCTGAGAAGGCCGAGCAGATCCTGGCGAACCCCTTTTACCAAACCGTTGCCACATCGTTCTCCGGAACGCAGGAGTACATGGCGATGGAGAAGTTGGGGCAGCTGGCGTCGAACGACGCGTGGGATCTGGTGATCGTCGATACCCCGCCGTCCCGCAATGCGCTCGACTTCCTCGACGCTCCACAGAGGCTGGGAACATTCCTCGACGGACGGATGATCCGGCTGCTCTCGGCACCCGGCCGTGGCCTGACCAGGCTCGTGGCCGGCGCGATGGGATTGGCACTGAAGGGCGTCTCGACCATCGTGGGAAGCCAAATGCTTTCGGATGCATCGGCATTCGTACAGTCGCTGGACTCGATGTTCGGCGGTTTCCGTGAACGCGCCACGAAGACCTACGAGTTGCTGCGTCAGCCGGGGACTCATTTCCTGGTGATCGCAGCGGCCGAACCCGACGCTCTTCGCGAGGCGGCGTTCTTCGTCGATCGCCTTGCGGGTGATTCGATGCCGTTGGCCGGTTTGGTTCTCAACCGCACGCACCCGACGTTGACGGCTCTGCCTGCCGATCATGCAGTGACCGCCGCCGACAAACTGGAAGCGAAGGAAAATGCGACCGAGGCCGAAGCCCTCACCGCAGCCGTTCTCCGCATCCATGCCCATCGGGCCGTGATCGCGAAGCGAGAAATCGCCTTGCTGAGTCGATTCACCGCAGCTCACCCGAGGGTGCCGCTGATCGGTGTTCCGTCGCTACCGTTCGAGGTCTCGGACCTCGAGGCGCTGCGCGCGGTGGGAGATCAGCTCACTCGTAAGGGCTGATCCCCCCGATCGACCTGGATCAGACTGCTGAGTGATGCTGGCGCTGGTCTTCGAAGAACTCGGACCAGGAGTCGACGTCGGGGTGCTGCTTGAGCAGCGCACGGCGCTGACGTTCGGTCATTCCGCCCCACACACCGAACTCGACGCGATTGTCGAGCGCATCGGCTCCGCACTGCATGAGGACCGGGCAGTGACGGCAGATGGTGGCTGCCTTACGCTGCGCGGCGCCACGAACAAAAAGTTGGTCGGGTTCGACCTCGCGGCATCGTGCCTGAGTTACCCAGGCAATTCGTGCCTCGGCCTGCTCGATGTCCAAACGGCTACTCGGGGTGGCTGTGTACATTCTGGGTCCCCTCTACAAAGTCTGACCGTCGCCATGAGGCGAGCAGCGCACCATCTCAGCCGTCCCCGCGGTAGCACGGTGAAAGCTGAGACACATTCGTGATCGAGTGTTACGTCGATCACACTGATCACAATTTAGGTAAAGAACGCCCCTAACGCAAGACGGTCGGGGGCATTTTTTGGTACGGCAGTACAAAGCGCGTGTTCAGGAGGTTTTGAACACCCCCAAAACACTGAAACCGGTTCCAATGGGTGGGCACACGTACTCTGTAGATCGTGTCGATTGCAAAAACAGTGGCGAAGCTCGCCGGAAGCTCCGCATTGGCGGGTGTCCTGGTCGCAGGGGTGATGTTCCCGGTGGCCGGCGGATTCGGATTCGCGTCCAATCGCGCTGCCGATACCGTCGACAACGTCTCGGCCGAACTGGTCGAAGGCACGGTCCCCGCGGTGTCCACCATGGTCGATGCGGCAGGCAATCCCATTGCCTGGCTGTACGACCAACGACGCTTCGAAGTCCCGAGCGAGAAGATCTCCAACAACATGAAGTTGGCGATCGTCTCCATCGAGGACCGCCGGTTCCCCGACCACAAGGGCGTCGACTGGCAGGGAACGCTGCGCGCCTTCCTCACCAACACGACGACCGGTGAAGTGCAGCAGGGCGCGTCGACACTCGATCAGCAGTATGTGAAGAACTACCAGCTGTTGGTCGTGGCCAAGACGGATGCCGAGCGCCGCGCCGCCATCGAGACCACTCCGGCCCGAAAGATCCGCGAGATCCGGATGGCCCTGACGCTGGACAAGGAACTCACGAAAGACGAGATCCTCACCCGGTACCTCAACCTCGTACCGTTCGGCAACGGATCCTTCGGCATCCAGGATGCGGCCCAGACCTACTTCGGCGTCGATGCCGCAGATCTGACCGTTCCCCAGTCGGCGATGTTGGCCGGCATGGTTCAGTCCAGCTCCGCTCTGAACCCGTACACGAACGTCGAGGGCGTGACCGAGCGTCGTAACACCGTGCTCGACACCATGATCACGAACATTCCGGATCGTGCCGACGAGTTCCGCGCAGCCAAGGAAGAGCCCCTCGGCGTCCTGGAAACCCCCAACAACTTGCCGCGCGGCTGCATCGCTGCGGGCGATCGCGGATTCTTCTGTGACTACGCACTGAAGTACCTCTCGGACGCCGGAATCACGCGCGACCAGATCAACGAGGGTGGTTACCTCATCAAGACCACTCTCGATCCGCAGGTCCAGGCGTCCACCAAGGCCGGCCTGAATGCGAACGCGAGTGCCAACCTCGACGGCATCGCGAACGTGATGAACGTGATCCGGCCGGGCCAGGATTCACACAAGGTCATCGCGATGGCCAGCAGTCGCACGTACGGTCTCAATGCCGACGCCGACGAAACCGTCCAGGCGCAGCCGTACTCCCTCGCCGGTGACGGTGCGGGCTCCGTCTTCAAGATCTTCACGACGGCTGCGGCGATGGAGAAGGGCCTCGGCATCAACGCGACGCTGGACGTGCCCAAGCGCTTCGAAGCCAAGGGCATGGGTAGCGGTGGTGCGGCCGGCTGCCCGGTCTCGACGTACTGCGTGGAGAACGCCGGCAACTACCCACCGACGCTGTCCGTGACCGACGCACTGGCACAGTCCCCCAACACCGCTTTCGTCAAGCTCATCGAGGCGACCGGCGTCACGCCGACGGTCGACATGGCTGTCCGTCTCGGCATGCGCTCGTACGCCGATCCCAACACCTCGGGCTTCGACGAGCGCAGCATGGCCGACTTCCAGAAGGAACAGAACCTCGGTTCGTTCACCCTCGGCCCCACCTGGATCAACCCGCTCGAACTCTCCAACGTCGCGGCCACCCTCGCCTCGCACGGCAAGTGGTGCCCGCCGAGTCCCATCGATTCGGTCTTCGACCGCTACGGCAAGCCGGTGGCCGTCACCGAGCAGGGCTGTGAGCAAGTTGTCGAGCCCGGCCTGGCAGACACACTCGCCAACGCCATGAGCCGTGACGACGTCGGCGCCGGTACGTCGGCCGGTGCCGCGAGCAGCGCCGGATGGAGCCTGCCGATGTCGGGCAAGACCGGTACCACCGAGACCCACAAGTCCTCGGCGTTCCTCGGCTTCACCAACAACCTCGCCGCAGCCGTCTACATCTTCGGCGACTCCCCGACGCCCGGCGAGATCTGCTCGAGCCCGCTGCGCCCCTGCTACAGCGGCAACCTGTACGGCGGTACCGAACCGGCGAGATCCTGGTTCGCGGCAATGAACCCGGTCGCCAACAACTTCGGGCCCACCTCGCTGCCTCCGATCGACGAGAAGTACGCACGGGGATCACAGAACGGCCAGGTTCCCGAGGTTGTCGGCCTGAGCCAGTCGGCCGCGACGTCCCGCCTGCAGGCGTCCGGCTTCACGGTCAATTCCGTGACCACGGCGTCCGGAGCACGGGCGGGAACGGTTACCGGAGTTTCGCCGTCCGGGTCCGCGATCCCGGGTTCGACCGTCACGATCTACATCAGTGACGGTTCCGTGAGGGCTCCGGCAGCACCCGCATCCCCCGCAGCCCCGGCGGCCCCGGCACCGGGCGCGACTCCCCCGGATGCGACTCCGCCCGGAGGCGAACCCGCACCGCCTGCGGGGACCCCGCCGAACTGACGGCCCTGAAAACTGACGGCTCTGAAAACAAGAACGGCCGCGATCTCCGAG
>NZ_QAJJ01000004.1:0-237124 GCF_003852455.1 Rhodococcus sp. KBW08 | reverse complement strand
CTCGGAGATCGCGGCCGTTTTCGGGCTGGTGGCGCGCTACTACAGGCGGGACTTCACTGCTGCAGAGATACGAGCGCCATCGGCCTTGCCCTTGGCCAGCGCGCTGGCGGCCTTGATGACCTGGCCCATCTGACGCATCCCCGGACGCTCGCCGAGCTCCTCGGAAACCTGAGCGAGGGCGGTGTCGACGACGTCGACGAGTTCGGCGTCGGTCAACGGCGTCGGCAGGTACTCGTCGATGATCTGAGCTTCGGCGCGCTCTTTCGCGGCAAGCTCTCCGCGGCCGTTCTCGGTGTAGATCTCGGCCGATTCGCCGCGCTTCTTCGATTCCTTTGCAAGGACTTTGATGATTTCTTCGTCGGTGAGGACTCGTGCTTCCTTACCGGCCACCTCTTCGGTCTGGATGGCTGCCATGAGCATCCGAAGGGTGGCTGTACGTAGCGGATCCTTCGCCTTCATGGATGCAACCATGTCGGTTCGGAGAGTGGCTTTGAGCGATGGTGTCGTGTCGGACATGGTGGAAACATTACGCGCTCGGCGTTTCGAGCGTGCCGATAGTTACCTCCGCCCGGACACAATTCTCTGTGGAATAGCTGTAAAAGGCGGCGAGAGCGACGCAGAAGAACGCCACACCCGTATCCTTGAGAGGTGTCTTCCCAGTTCCGCACCAATCTGACCCGCACCGCACTTGGTGCCGCGGGCGCCGCTGCACTAGGGATCGGGTACGCATCCGGCATCGAACGCAATGCATTTGCACTGCGTGAGGTGACGATGCCAGTCCTGGCGCCCGGTTCGTCGTCGCTGCGGGTCCTCCATCTCAGCGACCTGCACATGATGCCGAACCAACGGTTGAAACAGAATTGGTTGCGTGAGCTCGAAGGCCTCGATCCCGATCTCGTGGTCAACACCGGCGACAACCTGTCGCACCAGCGCAGCGTCCCGGCAGTGGTCCAGGCACTCGGCGATCTGTTGGCTCGGCCGGGTCTGTTCGTCTTCGGCAGCAACGACTACTTCGCTCCGAAACCGAAGAACCCACTGAGCTACATCTTCAACAAGGACAAGCGCATCACCGGGGATCCCCTCCCCTGGGGCGATCTGCGGGCCGCGTTCACCGAACGTGGGTGGCTGGACATGACCCACGTGCGCCGCGAACTCGAAGTGGCCGGTATTCGCATTGCGGCCGCCGGCGTCGACGATCCGCACCTGAAGCGTGATCGCTACGACACCGTCGCCGGAACACCCAATCCCGTCGCCCAGCTCAAGCTCGGCCTGACACACTCGCCCGAACCTCGAGTTCTCGACCGGTTCGCCGACGACGGCTACGACCTCGTGCTCGCCGGCCACACGCACGGTGGTCAGCTGTGCCTTCCGTTCTACGGCGCGCTGGTCACCAACTGCCAGATCGACCGGTCGCGGGTCAAGGGGCCGTCCAAGTGGGGCGCACACACTCAGCTGCACGTCTCCGCGGGCATCGGCACTTCGCCGTGGGCGCCGGCGCGCTTCTGCTGCCGCCCCGAGGCAACTCTGCTGACTCTGGTTCCGGCCACCAAGCGCGAACCGGAGCACGTCTCCGCACACAGTTCCACAGAGTCTCCAGCGTCGGTTCTACGCAACTGACCTGCGGATTTAATGTCAGTCGACTCGGTAATGTAAGCTAACCGAGGTTCGACACGGGGTGTGGCGCAGCTTGGTAGCGCGCTTCGTTCGGGACGAAGAGGTCGTGGGTTCAAATCCCGCCACCCCGACAGTGAAGAACAGCAATCGAGGCCCTTCCGCTTACGCGGGAGGGCCTCGATTGCGTTGACGATAAGGTGAAGCCGTGGCATCCGAACCAGACTTCGCGCACAACGACATGGCGAGCCGTAGCCGACGTGAGAAAGCTGTCGGCCTTGCCAAGTTCGCCTGGGATCGCGATATCAGCAGTGCAGAGTTGCTCGAGATGCCCGACGATCGGCTGCGCAAACTCGCGCGGGCGGCGGGCGCCAATCCGCCGAGCACGCGGGAGACCTGGACGATCGCGGCCGGACTGCTCGACGAGAAAGCCGTGTGGGCAGCCGCTCATCCAGACCGACCCGAAGCTCGGCGTGAGCATCCGGACGAGAAGATCATGTGGGTGAAGAAACCGATCGAGCCCTGGCTGTGACAGCCGAATTCAGCGCAGCTGTGACAGCCGAATTGGGCGCAGATGTGACAGCCGCATTCAGCGGAGCTGTGAACAGGTGATCGGGCAGGTCGACGAAGTAGTTGTGGATTGCTCCGCGCCAGTTCAGTTGGCGACCTTCTGGGCCGGAATCCTCGGTGGGCAGCCGGTGAAGCGGAGCGAGGAGTGGGCGTTTGTCGACCCACCAGGATGGACCCGCCTCGCGTTCCAGCGCGTACCGGAATCCAAGCTGACGAAGAATCGTCTACACATCGACGTCAGCGTGGATGACGTCGTCGCTGCAACCGAGGCCGCCGAGCGCCTCGGCGCAACTCGGGTCGGCACTGTTCAGGAGGACCCGGCAGGCACGTTTCAGGTGTTGCTGGATCCCGAGGGAAACGAGTGGTGCGTCGTCAAAGGAGTCGAAAGTTGATTCACACTCCCGCTACGGTTTCGCGAGCCCAACGGTAGTCCGCCTTACCGCTGGGTGAGCGGAGGATACTTGGTACGAGCACGATCGAGCGGGGGATCTTGTACCCGGCGACGTGGGTGCGGCAGTGCTCCGACAATGATTCCGTCGCAACATCTTCGAACCCCGGTCGAACCTGCACGACAGCGGCGACCTTCTCACCGAATCGTACGTCGGGCGCGCCCGCGACCAACGCGTCGAAAACTGCCGGGTGAGTTTTGAGTGCCTGCTCCACTTCCTCGGGGTAGACCTTCTCACCACCGGAGTTGATGCACATCGAACCGCGCCCGAGCAGCACGATGGTTCCGTCGGCTTCCATCGTGCCCATGTCCCCGAGCACCGCCAGACGCACCCCGTCGACGACGGGGAAAGTTGCCGCAGTCTTGACGGGGTCGTCGAAGTAGGCCACGGGAACATGGCCGGCCCTGGCGATGAACCCGACTGTGTCCAAGCCTGGTTCGATACGACGAAACTCGTCGTCGACAAGAATCATGTTGGGGTTGGATCGAATTCGCTTGGAACCGTCCTCCCCGAATTCGACGACGCCGTCGTTGCCGGATTCCGAAGCACCGAACGCATCCTTGATCACCAGCCCTGGCAATCGGGTTGTCAGTTCTGCCTTCAAGTTCGGGGAGAACAATGCGCCACCCGACCCGATAAGTTTGAGAGTCGAAAGGTCGTAGCGCCCTTCGCTTGCGGTGATGGCGTCGGCGATCGGCCGAGCAATTGCATCGCCGACGACGGTGATTCCGGTGATCTTCTCGGCCTCGACCAGTCGCAGCACCTCCATCGGATCGAAGCTGCGGGTCAACACTCGGGGCGCTCCCATGAGAAATGCCGTGAGCAGTGAATAGATCGCGGCTCCATGCATGAGCGGCGGAATGAGTAGCAGCACAGTCGGGTTGGTGTTCGCCACGGCCCCCTCCACAACCTCTTCGAGGCTCCGACGCGGTGGCCCGCTGAGGTTTGCTCCGGACAGCGCAGCGAAGAAGAAGTCCTCGTGCCGCCACACCACGCCCTTGGGCATTCCGGTTGTACCGCCGGTGTAGATGATGAAATGGTCGTCGTTGCTGCGAGGGCCGAAGTCGCGGGTATCGGATTGCGCCGCAAGCGCGTTCTCGTAGTCGTCGCCGACGATCAGCACGTGGGTGATCTCCGGACACTGCGGAACCACAGCCAAAGCGGTCGGCACGAATTCTGCTTCGACCAGCAGTGCCACCATTTGAGAGTTGGTGTAGATGTACAGCAGTTCTGCATCGGTATAACGGAAGTTGACGTTGATCGGCACCGCTCTGATCTTCAAGCACGCCAGGAGCGCTTCGACGTACTCGACGCAGTTACGCATGTGAATACCGACATGCTGGCCCGGTTCGACGCCGACGGACTGCAGATGATGAGCGAGGCGGTTCGATCGCAGTTCGAGTTCGGCGTAGCTCAACCGCGAATCTTCCAGAATCAAGGGAACTCGATCGGGGATCGCATCGGTAACGGCCTCGAACAGATCGGCAATGTTCAGGGTCATCGAATTCCTCACTACACGCGTCTTCACTTACCAGCACAGGTCTTTCGCGAAGCTAACACGTTGCTCGAGCCCTGTAGTCCGAATTGCGTAGAGGTCCCGCTGAGCGAGACCTGACGCGCCGTTCACCTGGTATCGACGGCGGCGGACAACACGCTGGCCAAGCTCGCCCACCCGTCGACTCCACCGTTGAAACCGCTAGTGCTGCTGGCAGATCGGTTGCATTGAACCATGCGCCGTCCCATTCGAGGCGGAGGGCACACCACGGTCACCGTACGCCCTACGCCCGAATCTGGAAAAGTAGGCATGCCATCTTCCGATCCTTGGCCCAGGCAGGGAGCAAGCTGTTGACGGTCCGGAGCTGCCACTGGGGCTCGGAGTCGGGTTCCTCGCGTGGGGTTTGTTGAGGATGACGCGGACGGGTTGGGTGGGTGCGACGTTGCAGGACGGTGGGAGTTCATCCCCGGCGGTCTGCATAGTGTCGAGGACGACTGCAATTCCATGTCTGCGCTTTTTGCGTAGCGCCCACACATGGCCTGACCTCCTCGTCACCGGTTCCCACCCATCTTGAACAGCGTTGTCCGCGTCAAACGGAGTGTGATGATCTCTGCGAGTACGTCGTCGACTGTCGCGACAGGGGAATGGCGATCAGTCCTCGGCCGGTGCCCGCCGATGTCGCGTTGGCGATCGTCGCTGCCACAGTTCCCGACGTCACGGTCGGGGTTCTCCTGGACGACAGGATGGCCGGAATCGCGGTCGGGGCCTGTACCGCGGTGGTGTTCCGCTTCGTGCTGCGGACGATCATCACCAGGAAATGACGGAATCGTTTCGGGAGGGCCTACGCATCAAAACTTATCGCGACTTCGAGTGCCTCCTCCGCGACTATCCGTGGACCGAGAACGGGCTGCACGTGACTTACGTGCGCGACGCGACGCCGACTGCCGTGATCGAGTCGATGACCGTGCGCTACCTGGGGGAATTCCGCGGGTTGCACGGTATCAACGACATAGAGTGGGAAGAGTTTTCGATCGTCGGCGCCGCGGCCTTGGGGAACGGGACGATCACGATCGCTCCGATGGCGTGGACCGGCTCGGACGACGACCTGATGATGCCTCTGTCGGTGGGGCGTGAAGTACTCACACACTCGCGCGACGTCGAAGCCGCATCCTCGTTCGACCTGTGGCAGAACGGAATTCATACCGCGTAGGTCGACCCCCCTCTTCAGTTCCGAGGCAGGGCTGAACCCGATGTCGGAGGCGTGGCAGTCGCGGATGAAAGAGGTCGGGCTCGACCCGGACGGTGGAGGACCGTCGACTATCGGAAGCCCAGGATTCGAGAGCGCGCGGAGGCGACGGGCCGCTAAGCGAGCTGAAGGTTGCATCAGATGCAACATTGATGCACGTTCAACAACGTGACAGCGTCGACGGACGCGCGTAAGGAACTCCTCGGTCAGGATCCGGTGGGCGGCCATCGACTTGCCGGTGTGGCCGGGTGTAGGACCGGAGAACGGGTCCTACACCCGGCCAGGGTGCGGGCAAACGCGGTGCCCGCACCCGTGAACTCAGGGGTTGGGTACCATGACTGTGACGTTCGGCGTATCGCTCGGCGAGGTCACACCCTCGACTGTTTCGAGCCCGAGTCCGCCCTGGGTCGCGCCGTCACCCGGAGTAATCACCGTGGCTTCCGGCATATCGCTCGGCGAGGTCACACCCTCGACTGTTTCGAGCCCGAGTCCGCCCTGGGTCGCGCCGTCACCCGGAGTAATCACCGTGCTTTCCGGCGTATCACTCGGCGAGGTCACACCCTCCACTGTGTCGAACGCGATCCCGCCAGCAGGGGCGACCTCGACGGAGGCGTCGACGGCAGTCGGCTCGCTCGCCGGAATCCCGTCCTGAGCCCAAGCGATGCCCGGTACGGCCAGCGCGCCCGCAGCGGCGATTCCCGCGGCGGCGATGACCAACCGCCGACGGGTGGTGTGGGTGGTTAAGGACTTGTTCATTATCGGACTCCTCGCTCGATGTCGTGGCCCTTGTGGCTCCGACATCACCCAAGGTATGGGCGAAAAACTCGGCACTCATTAGCGAAACCTTAAGGGTCAATTAGACATTCACGGACATGGCCTCGCTACGCAAAGCTCAAGACCATGACATTGATGATCCCGGCGTGGAGTCGTGTCACTGGAGGCGGTTTCATCGCGACAGGAGGGGGTGACGGTAGTTGCAGTGAATGTTCCGGTGCCGCATCCCGGCCAAGGTGCGGGCGAACATAAGTCGAGCGGTAGCAGGCGCCGTTGTCCGCGACAGCCCACGTAACCTGACGATGCCGCGCGGGGCCAAGAACACCCGGCCCGATTGATGGAACATGCTGCTGTGAAACCTTTTTCATCGACGAGTGTCTCGTTGGAGGCGAGCCAGGAGAAGCTGGCGATGATCGAGCGCAGGTATACGACTCCAGCACGAGCACCCTTGGCTTTGCAGCGTTCGACTACGCGGGCGTCGTCGAAGCCCTTGCCATGGGTGCGCCCCTCCGCCGTGGAGGATGCGGCCGCCTTCCTTGATAACGACGTGCAACATGTGCTCCCAGGACAGGGGGCAACGATCCTGTTCACAGGGCTGCGGATGTCGGCTCCGATCGGCCCTCGAATGAAGTCACCGATGCACCACATCGACGTCGAGAATCGTTGCCGTGTCGCTCCCCTCCGGCTCCGGCACGCCTCACGACCACTCTCGAAATAGTTGCGATTCATAACTTCTTCTGAAAGACAATGTCTATCAGGCGTTTACACGCGACATCATATCCGTGAGCCGTTCGGAGATGAGTGCCTCAGCCTCGAGGACGATGCGCTCGACGAGCGCACCGGCGGTGGGGATGTCGTGAATGATGCCCTGGACGGTGCCGACGGACCAGATGCCGGCCTCGGGATCGCCGTTCTCGTAGACGCGGCGACCGCGGGCGCCAGCGACGAGTTCTTGAACGTCCAGGAATTGACCGCCGGCGTTCAAGATCTCGACAACCTCGCGGCTGACCGAGTTACTGGCGACGCGCGCGGTGTTGCGCAGCGGCCGAAAGATCAGCTCGGTGTCGGTCTCCGTGGCCGCTACGATCGCCTCCTTGATGTTCTGATGGATAGGCGATTCGGCAGTGCACATGAAGCGGGTGCCCATATTGATGCCGTCGGCGCCGAGTGCGAGCGCCGCTACGAGACCGCGTCCGTCGGCGAAGCCGCCGGATGCGAGCATCGGGATGGTGATCTGCTCGGCCGCGGCGGCGATCAACACCAGACCCGGGATGTCGTCCTCACCGGGGTGGCCGGCGCATTCGAAGCCGTCGATGCTGATGCCATCGACACCCGCGTCCTGTGCCTTGATCGCGTGCCTGACGCTGGTGCACTTGTGTAGCACCTTGACGCCGGCAGCGTGGAAGTCTGGCAAGTGCGGGGCAGGGTTGGATCCGGCGGTCTCCACGATCTTGACACCCGAGTCGATTATGACCTGCCGGTACTCCTCGTACGGCGGAGGAGTGATCGCGGGCAGGATGGTCAGGTTCACCCCGAACGGCTGGTCGGTCAGCTCGCGGGTGCGGGCGATCTCCTTGGCCAGATCCTCGGGGGTGGGCTGGGTCAATGCGGTGATCATGCCGAGGGCCCCAGCGTTGGCAACAGCGGCAACGAGTTCGGCGCGACCGACCCACTGCATGCCGCCCTGCGCGATGGGGTGGCGGACGCCAAAGGTCTCGGTGAAGGCGGTGGACAGCACGAAAATCTCCTCGCAGTTGATGTTTCAGTCATTGGGTCGGTGGCCGACGACGCGCAGCACGATGGTTGTGTACCCGACGGCGAACTGGTCGGGAGACCACGAGGACGGCTTCTTGTTCTCGTGGTCTTAGGAGGTGGCGTGATCTAACAGATGAGGCCGCGCTGCAGCGCTGGAATTCCAGTCATGCCGGCGGTGGTTTCGTGCTCTCCGGTTATCGTCCCTCCTCGATCAGCGCGAGGCTGTGCTGATGGCGTCGTCGAGTCGGATGGTCTCGCCGTTGAGCATGGGGTTCCTCACCCTCGCGTTGCCATGTTGGTTGCAGTGTGTCCACGGATGTCCTCACCTCGGATCGGATTCTCCGATAAGCGTGGTGGGCACCGGCGGCGCAGTCCATGACCAATTTGCAGTCCCGTCGATAGGCGCAATCTATTGATCGCGGACGCCTAGCCCACGGCCGCACTGCCGAGATCGTGACGGACGCTCCGTACCTGACCATCAGCCGTGCGGTAAGGAAACGAACCGGACAGGCCCTTGTCTACGTGGACGTCCTCTTCTAGACGTAAATCCACGATCTCCGGTGGACGAGGCCCCGAGGACCTGGAGATGGACGTCTCCCTCGGCCGAGACTGTCGCCGACCCGTAGGTTTTGGGGATGGACGTTCGGCAGTTGGAGTATTTCCTCGCAGTGGTCGACAACGGCGGCGTGAATCGGGCCGCCGCCGCTTTGCACGTCGCGCAGCCCTCCCTGTCTCAGTCCATCAGAAAGCTGGAGAAGGACCTTCGGACCGAGTTGTTCCATCGGGTCGGCAGGGGCATCGTCTTGGCCCCGGCCGGCGAGGCGCTCGTCGGCCCAGCCCGGCAGATCCTGCGGGACATGGATTCCGCGCGCGAGGCAGTGCGCGAGGTTCGAGATGTCGAACGGGGCCGAATAGACATCGCGGGCCTGTCGGACATGTCGACGGATCCGCTATCCGTGTGGGTAGCTCAGTTCCGGGTCAAGAATCCGAACATTCACCTCCGAATCGAGGAGCGCGACCACCTCTCGGAGGTTATCGAGATGGTCAAGTCGGGTGCCTGTGAACTTGGAATCACGGTCCTCCCACTACCGCGAGAGGGGGTTGTCGACCAGCCCCTGGGCTGGCAGACCTTCGTGCTGGTGCTCCCACCCGGAACCGAATCCGAATTTCCGGATCCCGTCCCCCTCGAGTCGCTGACAGGCATACCGCTGGTGATGGGGGAGCGCAATACCGGTAGTCGCGACTACGTGGAGTCCATGCTGCGAGCCAGCGGGGTCGAGCCGAGGATTGCCGTCGAAGTGCCACAGCGCGGTGCCGTTGTACCAATGGTGTTATCGGGCGCAGGCGCGGCAATCCTGCCGATGCGGATCGCGTTGGACGCAGCGCAGCGTGGCGCGGTCGTGCGGGAACTGGCTCCGGAGCTTCGGCGACAGATGGGTGTCGTGCATCGACCCGGGCGACTTACCGGCGCCGCTTCGGCCTTCCTCGACCAGACCAAGGCAAGTCTCGCGTCCTGGGATCGGGCCGTCGAACGTCGCATGGCATCGGGTCTGAGCAGGATCGAAGCCGCAGCGTTGACGGTGTCGGCGGTCGAGAAGCGGCAACTCGAGGAGTTTCGCATCCAGTCGCCGATTTCCCGGCTCGTAGAGGGCAACGACATCGATAGATAGGCAATTGCAGTCAAGTGAACCGAAACAGGTCTTTGACCCTGTCGATAAGCAGACATTGAATGTGATGCATGTCATCGCGAAGCTGGTTCGTGAGTGACCACATACTCACAGGAGGCACCCAGATGCCATCTCAGGTCACGTGCTCGATCGCTCGCGAAATCGCGACGGTGACCCTCCGCAACACCGAGCGTCGAAACGCACTGTCCATCCGGCTCCTCGGCGACCTCGAAGCCATTCTGACCCGGCTCGAGGCCGATCGCGAGGTCCGAGTCATTGTGCTCACCGGCTCCGGCTCGGCCTTCTGCGTCGGCGCTGATCTCGCCGCACCGCCGGAACTCCGGTCGCTGCGCGGTGATTCGGTCGAGGGTGACACGGCGCGGTTGCGCGCCGCGAGCAACGTGGCACAGCACCTGCACCTGATGCCCCAGCCCACGGTGGCCGCGATCAACGGCGCCTGCGCTGGGGCAGGGTTGTCGCTGGCGTTGGCGACCGATTTCAGGGTCGCCGCCGACACCGCAGTCTTCAATACGGCCTTCCTCGGTGCCGGCCTCTCCGGCGACCTAGGCGGGATCTGGTTCCTCACACACCTGCTCGGTAGCGCAAGGGCCCGAGAACTGTTCCTGATGCCCGGGAAGTTCGACGTGCGCCGGGCGGCAGAGATCGGGCTGGTCACGGCGGTCGCTCCCGCCGACGGGCTCGGCGAACTCACCGACCGGATCACCGCGCGGTTGGCGTCAGCCGCCCCGGTCGCTGTCAGGGCGATGAAGCAGAACCTACTCGGCGCGCAGGCACTTCCGCTCGCGGAATACCTCGGCGTGGAGGTCGACCGCATGGTCCATTGCTTCCACACCGACGACGCACGTGAGGCTGCGTCGGCCTTCCTGCAACGTCGCGAGCCTGTTTTCGCCGGTCGCTGAATATTCCACCTTCGCGCGGCAGACATTGCGTTCTCTTCTTCCTTTGGAGACCCTCATGACCATCAAGGTTCCAACATCGCCCCCGCAGACATTGATGTCACGCCCCTCCGTGAAACGGCGGGCCTGGATCGTTACGCTGCTCCTGCTCGCTTTTATGCTGCTCAACTTCGCCGACAAGGCCGTCCTCGCCTTCGGCGGTGTGCAAATAATGAACGATCTGGGCATCTCGGCCCAACAGTTCGGCCTGCTGCAGAGCGCCTTCTTCTGGCTGTTCGCGGCGGGCGCGATCCTGGTCAGCGCGCTGACCTCGAAGATCAATGTCCGGTGGCTTGTCTCGGTGTTGATGCTGATCTGGATCCTGACCATGCTCCCGATGCTCGGGCCGGTCAACTTCACGGTGCTCCTGGCGTGTCGGATCGCGTTGGGCTTCGCGGAGGGTCCCGCTTACGCGTTGGCGACCCACATCGTGCACTCGTGGTTCCCACCCGAAAAACGTAGCCTACCGGCGGGCGTCGTCAGCGCCGGAGCGTCCATCGGCCCATTGATCGCGGCACCCGTCCTCACCTGGGTGATCGCCACGTGGTCCTGGCACGCTGCTTTCGGTGTGCTCATCGTCGTCGGGGCGCTCTGGCTGGTTGCGTGGCTGATACTCAGCAGGGACGCGCCCGAACAGCAGACGGCCGAGTCAGTCGCCGACGACCCGAAAGCGGCGGCAGCGCTGCCGGTGCAAGCGTCGCTGCGCGTGCTGCTCACCACGGGGAGCGTGATCGGCATCGGATTCCTCACGTTCTTCGCCTACTGGTCGACCACGCTCAAGGTCTCCTGGCTGCCGCTGTACCTCAACCAAGGACTCGGCTACGACACGATCACCGCCGGTTGGCTCATCATGCTGCCCTATGCTGTCGCCGCAGCGGCGGCGATCGGCGCCGGACTGCTCTCGAACCGGCTCACCGCACGCGGTGTGTCGAGGCGCATCGCCCGCGGCTATCTCGCTGGCGGCCTGGTGGTCCTCGCCGGGCTGTCGATGTACCTGTTCACGACGATCGACAGGGGGCCCATGCAGATGGCCTTCATCACCCTTGCTTTCTCGATGAACACGGCCGCCTACGCGATCGCCTTCACCGCGATCGGCGACGTCGTGCATCCAAAGCAGCGGGGCATGGTCCTCGGGTGCCTGGTCGCGTTCTACAGCCTTGCAGGCGTCATAGCCCCCTTGCTGCTCGGACACTTCATTGGCGGAGCGGCCGACAAGGCCACCGGATACGGGCAGGGCTTCTCGCTGACCGGCATCATCATGGCTGTGGGTGGCGTGCTCGCTCTGTTCCTGGTCCGCCCCGAACGAGATCTGGCCAAGATCCGTGAACGAGTGGAGGTTTCGCTGTGAATCCACCGCTGGAAGGAGTCCGGGTCGTCGACTTCGGACAGTTCATCGCGGCCCCGGCAGCAACGCAGATCCTGGTCGATCTCGGTGCCGATGTCATCAAGGTCGAGCCTGTACACGGCGAGTCCGCCCGACTGATCGGACTGTACGGCGAGGCGATCCTCCGCACGTATAACCGTGACAAGCGCTGCATCGCGCTTGATCTCAAGAATCCGCACGGACAGAAGATTGCGCACCAGCTGATCGACAGCGCCGACATCGTCGTCCAGAACCTGCGCCCCGGCGTCATGGAGAGCTTCGGACTCGGAGCCGCCGCGGTGCGAGCCGCGCACCCGCGGCTCGTCTACGCGACCGTCAGTGGCTTCGGTTTGCACGGCCCGTCGAAGGGCAGGCCCGGCCTCGACATCGCCGCGCAGGCCGAGAGCGGGATCATGTGGGTCACCGGCGAGGCCGACAGTGAGCCGCAACGGGTCGGGTTCCCGATGGTCGACGCCGCCGCTGCGCACGTCTTAGCGCAGGCCATCCTCGGCGCCTACGTCCGCAGGCTGCGCTTCGGGGCAGGCGACGAGGTCGAGGTCTCGCTCCTCGAGGTGGCCATCCATCTACAAGGACCAAACTGGGGCGAATACCTGCTGACCGGGAACCCTCCAGTGCGCAGCGGAAACGGGCAGCCGACGGTCGCCCCGGCCGCCGACATCATGCCCACGCGAGACGGCGCGATCGTGGTGTCCGCCTACTCGGTACCGCATTTCGAGAAGCTGTGCAGGCTGATCCAGCGACCCGACCTGGTCCTGGACGCAAGATTTGAATCGAATGCGGTGCGGGTCGCGAACCGCGCGGAGTTGCTGGTCGAACTGCGCGCGGCCTTCGCTCATATGTCGACCGAGCAGGCGATGGACCTGCTCACGCCTAACGGTGTGGTGGCCGGCCGGATCAGCAGCTACGACGAGGTGCGCAAGAACCCCGACGTGGAGGCGACCGGACTCTTCATCGACGTCGAGGGCCCCGACGGGACGCAGCACACCACACTTGGGTCACCGTGGCACTTGGCCAGCGTGATCGGCGGTGACGGCAGGGGTGCGCCGGGAATCGGCCAGCACACCGCAGAACTGCTCAGCGAGCTCGGCTACACCGGTCAGGACATCTCCACGTTGGCGGCACGATCGGTGATCGGCCTGCCTCAGTAACACCCCATCTCGAAGATTCAGGATTCGGCACACCCGCCGAATCCCCATTCCGCATACCTTGCTAGGAGAGAATCATGCTCAGGGACATCTACACCGAGGATCACGAGGCGTTCCGCGACACCGTTCGGCAGTTTGTCGGCAAGGAGATCGTGCCGTACATCCCCGAATGGGAAGCCGCTGGGATTGTCCCCCGCGAGCTGTACACGAAGGCCGCAGAAATTGGCATCAACGGCCTGCAGATCCCCGAGGAGTTCGGTGGCGGCGGGATGGACACATTCCGCTTCAACACCGTCGTTCTCGAGGAGAACGGTTACGCCGCCGCGACATTGGGTGGGTTGCAGGTGCACCTGAACACCGTGTTGCCGTACTTCCTCGAGTTTGCCAACGAGGAGCAGAAGGCACGCTGGTTCCCGGGGTTCGCCGACGGATCACTGGTCAGCTCAATCGCGATGACCGAACCCGGGACGGGTTCGGACCTGGCCGGCGTGGCCACCACCGCGGTGCGCGACGGCGACGATTACACCCTTAACGGCGCCAAGACCTTCATCACCGGCGGTATCAATGCCGATCTCGTCGTCGTCGTCGCGCGTACGTCACGCGGCGACAGCAATCGACGGAGGGGGCTCTCGCTGCTCGTCGTCGAGTCCGGGATGCCCGGCTTCAGCCGCGGGCGCAACCTCGACAAGCTCGGGCTGAAGGCGCAGGACACTGCGGAACTGCTGTTCGACAACGTCCGGGTGCCGGCTTCGAACCTGCTGGGGATGGAGGGCGAGGCCTTCTCCATGCTCAGCGCCAACCTGCCGCAGGAACGTTTGACGATCGCGGTGACGGCGCAGGCCACCGCGGTCGCGGCGCTGAACCTGGCCGTCGAGTACGTCAAGGAGCGCAAGGTGTTCGGTCAGCGGGTCGCCGACTTCCAGAACACGAAGTTCGTCCTCGCCGAATGCGCGACGGATCTCGAAGCGGGTCAGGCGTTGGTAGACCGCGCTATAGCCGCCCTCGACGCCGGAACGCTCACCCCTGCCGACGCCGCGAAGGCGAAGCTGTTCTGCACGGAGATGCAGTCGCGGGTCATAGACAAGTGCCTGCAGCTGCATGGCGGTTACGGCTACATGCGCGAGTACCCGATCGCGCGACTGTTCGCGGACGCCCGCGTCTCGCGCATCTTCGGCGGCACAAGCGAGGTCATGAAGAGCGTCATCTCCAAGTCGCTGAACCTCTGACGATGCGGAGCGCCCTACCCCGGGGCAGGAACGGCAGCAGGGCCCGCAACGAATCCGTTGCGGGCCTTAGCGATTGGTCAGCTCAGCTGTGTATTCATCTTGTTCGCAAGCCATCCCGCGCCCGACTGGACCATCGGCCCTTGCAAGGCAGTAGCGGTCGCCGTTGCCTTGGACGTAGTGAGTGAAGCACTTGTTCCGAGGTGATGGATTCGAGCAACGAGATCGACCGCCTTCGTCAAGCCCTTCCCACACAATCCCTGTACCGAGTACCACCGACCGACGCCTGACGGCAGAAACGATCTGCCGCGTTCGCAAAGCCGCTGGGCGAGAACCGGCGGATCAGGCAATCGAACAATAAAGGTAGGGTAGCCTAATGCATTCACGCACCACTCTCCGGAGCCGCACGTCGGTCCGGGTCGCCATGGTTGCCTTGGCGACCGTTTTTGCCGCTACGGCCTGCGGTTCTTCCGACGCCGGCGGCAACGCAAACGGCAACACCGATGTCGCGACCGGCGGCAAGCTGTTCAGCACCGCCGACACGGAAACCGCGAAGCTCGGCAGCGATGCCGCGCCCGGCGAGTTCCCGCGCACCATCACCCATGCTCTGGGCGAGACCACCCTCGAGGCCAAGCCGACCCGCGTCGTGGTCCTCGACAGTGGCGAACTCGACGAGGTCCTCTCGCTCGGGATCACGCCGGTAGGCATCGCCAGCCCGGAAAGTGCCGCCGGTCAGCCGTCGTACCTGGCCGACAAGTTGGTCGGAGTCCCCGACGTGGGCACGACCAACAACCTCAACCTCGAGGCGATCACCGCACTGCAGCCCGATCTGATCCTCGGTAGCAAGTTGCGCCAGGACAAGCTGTACCCGCAGCTCGCGGCAATCGCTCCGACAGTCTTCAGTATCCGCCCCGGCTTCCCGTGGAAGGAGAACTTCCTCCTTGCCGGTGACGCACTCGGCGAGGAGACCAAGGCCGAGCAGGTTCTCAACGACTACCAGACGCACGCGGATCAGGTCCGTGAGTCGATCGACGGCTCCCCCACCATCTCACTGGTTCGCTTCATGTCCGGCAAGCTGCGCCTGTACGGCAACCTGTCGTTCATCGGCGTCATCTTGAAGGACGTCGGCCTGCCCCGCCCGGCGATCCAGGACATCGACGAACTGGCCGTCGAGGTCAGCCCGGAGACGATCACCGAAGCAGAGGGAGACCGAATCTTCTACTCCAGCTACGGAAATCCCGCCGACACCGGCCAGACCACCGTCGTTGCCGGCCCGCTGTGGGCCAGCATGGACGCAGTCAAGGAAGGTCGCGCCACCGAGGTCAGCGACGAGACCTGGTTCCTGGGTCTCGGCCCGACAGGTGCCGGCCTGGTTCTCGACGACCTGCAGGCCAAGCTCGGCAAGTAGCCGTCACCGAAGCCAAGACCGCCGCTCGACTCTCCGGAGTCGAGCGGCGTTTTTTGTTCAGCGGTTGTCCTGCTCGAGGTGTTCGTTCATCGTCGAGTGCAGGTCGACGAGAAATTCCTCGAATCGACTGAGCAGTTCGGGCGGGTATTTCTCCATCATGGCGTCGAGTCGCACGGCAAGGGGCCCGAAGAACTCGTCCGCCAGATCCTGCACATGCGCACTGCTGTGCAGCGTGACCACGCGACGGTCTGCATTCTCTCGGGTCCTGACGATGTGTCCCGCCTTCTCCAAACGATTGAGCAGCGCGGTGGTTGCGCCCGACGTCAAGGAGATCCGCTCCGCGAGGCGCGCGGGTGAGAGCGGCGCACCTTTCTCCTCGGCTGCGGTGATTTCCATCAGGGCAGTTGCATCGGTGGAATGAAGACCCAGCCACGACGCGAATCGATGGCTGAATTCGGTGAACGTCCCACCGTACGCGCGGAATTCGTCCATCAGCCGCTCCCGCTCCACGGAGATGTCGCGCGGTGCCTCCACCTCGGTGATCCCACCTTTCCTGTGCCAGACGGCGGCCAGCAGAGCCCAGCGCGCACGTTGACAACTTACCGCCTCAAATATACCTTTATTGTAAAGTTACTTCACCATGGAGGTTTATTCGTGAACATCTCACCCACCACCCGCAAGTGGTTGGGCCTGATCGCCATTGCACTCGGCGTGGCGCTGATCGTCGTCGACACCACCATCGTCAACGTCATAGTTCCCTCGATCATCGAAGATCTCGGAATCAATTCCGTTCAGGCTCAATGGATCCAAGAGTCCTACGCAATCGTGTTCGCGGCACTTCTGCTATTGGTCGGCAGAGTTGCCGATCTGGTCGGCGCTCGTCGCATCTTCATCGCCGGTGTCATCGTGTTCGGCGCGACGAGCCTGCTGGCCGGACTGGCACCGAACGGCGGTCTATTGATCCTGGCGCGATTCCTGCAGGGCGCCGGCGCGGCCATGATCCTGCCGACCTCACTGTCGCTGCTGAACGCGATGTTCACCGGCAAAGCCCGCGGCCAGGCCTTCGCAGTCTGGGGCTCCACCATCGGTGCAGCCTCCGCCCTCGGCCCATTACTCGGCGGCTGGCTTGCCGAACATGCCTCATGGCGTTGGGCATTCGGGATCAACATTCCGCTGGCTGCGCTCATTCTCATCGGCGCAGTGCTGTTCATCGCGCCCTCACCCCGCACCGCTGGGCGCATCGACGCCACGGGAGCGGCACTGTCCATCGCCGGCCTTGGCTTGCTCGCCTTCGGCCTCGTCGAGGGACGTACGTACGGGTGGCTGACCACGAAGGAACCCTTCGATCTGTTCGGTCTGTCATGGTCCAGCGGACCGTCACCGGTTCTGGTCGCACTCGTACTCGCCGTTCTGTCGCTCGGTGCGTTCGCCTACCGTCAAACCATGCTCACCCGCAGCGACGATCCGTCGCGGGCGCTGATGGACGTGCGACTCTTCTCCATCTCGTCGTTCCGCAACGGCAACATCGCGACGCTGATCATCGGGCTCGGCGAGTTCGGAATCGTTGCGGTGCTTCCTCTCTGGCTTCAGTTCACGCTCGGATACAGCGCACTCCAGGCCGGACTTGCACTGGTTCCCATCGCCATCGGCAGCTTCGTCGCCAGTGGTGCGAGCTTCGGAATGGCATCGAAGGTCTCGCCGTTGGGTTTGGTCCGTATCGGTTTGGCCCTCGAGGCGCTCGGTCTCGCCGGTCTCGGATTCATCGCTGCGACAGACAGCCCCTGGTGGACTATCGCCGCAGTGCTGTTCTTCTACGGAATCGGCGTCGGTTTTGCGACTGCGCAGGTGACCAACGTCGTGCTCGAGGAGATTCCCGAGCAGAGCGCCGGTCAAGGCTCCGGAATTCAGAGTGCGTTCCGCCAACTCGGATCCGCACTGGGCATCGCTGTCCTGACCACGGTCTTCTTCAGCACTCTCAACTCCACGCTGAACAACGACCTCACCGAATCCGGTGTCGACCAAGCTCAGGCTGATCAGTTGACGCGTGCTGTCACCGACAGCGCGGGCGCCGCCATAGACTCGCTGGCCGGGTCACCGAGCACCGCTTTCGTCGCCGACGCCGCACAGTCTGCAATGACTCACGGCATCACACTCGGCGGATACCTTGCGGCCGGATTCGTCGTGGTCGGCCTGATCGCCACCGCGCTCATCCCGAACAAGCCTGCCCCGTCAAGCGAGGAGGAAACGAAAGCACCAGCCGACGTCGCCTGACGGCCGGATAGGTGCAGTACGGTGCCGGTATGCGATTGCCCTGGTCACGGTCCGCACAGTCACGGTCAACACAGTCACGGTCAACACAGTCACGGTCAGCACAGTCACGGTCAGCATCGGTGCTCAGTGGGGCTGACATCGTCGCTGTCCGTGAGCAAGCGCGCGAGCTGGTAGTCCGTGGTTTCGCGACGTTCGACGAAATCTGCGAAGCCGCCCGAGACAGCGTCGAGGGCGGTTTCGAGAACGATGAACTCGGCAGACGGATCGACGCAGTAGTGCGTGAGGTCTGGGACCGAAGACTCGAGGAGCAGACCCAGTGGACGGCTCCTGGCGACTTCGAGCGCCTATCCGCCGCCTTCGCAGAACTCGAGCACAACGGCATCGTGGCCCGAATGAACTTCACCTGCTGCATGCAGTGTGGCACTACCGAAATCGACGACGAGCGCACGCCGGCCGAACCGGACGAGAACGGGTATCCCTTTGCTCAGTGGGCGTACACGTTCTTCCACATGCAGGATGCGGAGCGTCTCGGCGACGAGCCGTCCGATCTCTACTTGTCCTACAGTGCGTTTCGCCCTGCCCACGATCTCGATCCCGCACTGATCGCCGCTGCTTTCGGCGGCGACGAAACCGCCAAGGCACACATGATCGCGCACACCGATCAGACCGTCGGGCGCCGGGTGGCCGACGCACTCCGAACCCAGGGACTGAGCGTCGACTGGAACGGTGACAACAATCAGCGTATCCGTGTCACCGACGTGCGTTGGCGCAAACCGCTCCCGCAGTAGGAGATTCAGCTGGGCGGCAATACGCGGTCGAGGAACATATTGCTGAATACGCGGTGTGGGTCGTGTTCGTCGAGCGTGGCGATAGCGAAGTCCCAGTTCCCGTCTCCACCGGCCCGGAAGGTGGCAGGCACTGTGCTGATGAGGAATTCGTCGTCCTGATACGCCGCCTGATCGGTGAATGCCCATCCCTTCGACCACTCCGGACGGAAAGTCGCGTAGTCGCCGGAGTAGTTCGCGACCATCCACCGTTCCATCTCACGAAGGAACACGGGCAATCCCGCGGTG
Source organism: Rhodococcus sp. KBW08 (assembly GCF_003852455.1). NCBI lineage: Bacteria > Bacillati > Actinomycetota > Actinomycetes > Mycobacteriales > Nocardiaceae > Rhodococcus > Rhodococcus sp. KBW08. The sequence goes on along the minus strand of NZ_QAJJ01000004.1, from coordinate 218,097 downwards.
CCGGGAATCGAGACCACGTTCATCCAGATCGCCGTGTCCCAGTCCTGACGATCCGCGCGGGGCCGCACCGCTGACAGATCCGGCACACCGGCGCTGTCGACCAACACCTCGCCGTTATCGTCGACACCGCAGAGACGTACTTCGAACGGCATGTTGACGGGATACTGCCCCAATGACGCGTAGTGCGTCATTCGCTCGTTCAGCCAACTCGTCATCTCGTGGACGACGCGGCCGATGTTGGAGCGCTTGGTGATCACCGCCCCGCCGCCCGCTACGACGCGCAACGTCGTGTGCCGCAGATAGAACAAGACGTCTTTCGACCAGCCCCACAGATCGTCGGTGTCGGTCAGCACCAACCCTGCTGCTACCGCTCCGAACTGAGAGGCACCGAACAGTGGTGTCGCAGCTTGAAGACCCTGCGCCACCATCCCCAACGGTGTGGTGACTTCTTCGGGAATCGCGTCGGAGAAGAAGTAGTTGTACGGCCCGCTCACCTCTCGGGACTCCGTTGGTTTGACCGGGGTCGGCGTCCAGACCTTGAGCCACGGTGTTTGCGTGAACGGGAACCAGATGGCTTCTACCCGTCCGGATTTCTCGACAAAACTCTCGTAGGTACGCCCTGGCGAACCGGGAGCAGCAAAGAGTTCTTGCCACGGAATGTCGGTGAAACTCTGGCACCGCAGCCGGTAATTCTCCCCGGCTTGCAGCGTCACGGAGGTGACGAAGGTTCGGCCCAGGTGAGTCAGGAAAGCCGTGATCTCGTCATCTGATCGGCGAAAAGTCTTCAGCCCGTATCGATTGCTGCCTTCGTCCCACGCCACCACCGTGATCTCGGTGATCAGATTGCTCAGCGAACCATACGATTGACCAGGGGTGATCGTCTCCCCTACCGCCGGATACGTTGCCCCGTGAGCGCCGATCGCCAGTGCCCCGGCGATGGACAGCTCACCGATCGCCGGAGAGTTCGCCCAGCCGAGCCCTTCTCGCTCGAGCGCTGTCAGAATGGCTTCGATACTGGCACCGGCGCCCGCCGTGACTGTTGCGGGCGTGCCGTGCTGCACCACAACCGAATTCAAGTTCGCCATCGTATCGACCAGCAGAACTCGATCCGAAGGCGCGCCGGGCACCACGGTCAACGGACTCCACCCGTGCATCGTTCCCTTCGCACGCACTGTGTACCCGTTGTCGAACGCCCAGTTGGCGAGGGTGACGACGTCGCCGCTGTGACGCGCCGTTGCAGTCCACACGCTGTCGAGCATGATTTCTCGCGACCAGTTGGCGTATGCCTGCTGTGACAGCGGAATGTCCGACGGAAATCCGGGCGGTGGCGCGATGGTCGATGCCGAACCCCAGGGCACTGCTCCCGCCGGTGCCCAGGAAATGCCCGCGAGCGCGGCAGCACCGGCACTCGCTGCGAGAAATCCGCGCCGGCTCACACCGTCTACTCCTGAGCTGTGCTCTGCCTTGGGTTCTGCTCGATGCACCACTGCTCACTCCATCAGCCGACTCGGTTCATGTCAGGGACGAACGTAGAACAAATATGATTACGATGCCAGTGGTTCCGTAATAAAAGTTTTCCGAAGCTCACTGCACCATCGGAGCGAAAACGGCATAGATCGCTTCCGGGGCGCCGTCGAACGCACTGATGATCAACCAGGCAGTCAGAACAGTCAGCGCCGGCCCGATCAGGATCTTCTCGAGGTTCCCACCTGCACGGATGGACAGGAATGACGGCAGCCGTTGTTCCCACCATCGCTTGCCGCCGAGCGGAATCAGGGGCGCGAGAAACGGCACCCCTTCCTTGGTGATCGCATCGCCGAGACAGTGCGTGGCGCAGCCCAGTGCCACCGCAACACCTAGCCCGGTGGATCCGGCCTCACTCGGATACCACTGCCAAGTGAGGGCAGAGAGCACCAACGCAACGGCGGAAACCGCGAGCCACCCCTTCTCCTTGGCCAATTCACCCGCCAACCCTCGGATGGCCAGCCCGAGGCAGAAGAACAGCGTGATGATGATGGCGGGCTTCCCGAATTGAACAACCAACGCAGAGACCCCGGCCCCCAGACCGGCGGCAAACAGTGCGGTGTGCGTGAGCGTCCGATGCCCACCACGACGCTTGCCGTCCTTCTTGCCTTTGGTGATGCGATAGAAGGTCACCGAAATTGCGTCGATACCTTTGGCCAACGCTTTGCTGAGCGGACCGAATGATCGGGAAACCGTCGACTGACCGGTATCGAGGTCGGGAAGCAAGGCGGCGCCGGCGCACACACCGGCAAAGGTCAAGGTTTCAGCGGTGGATGTGGGCCCTCCCCAATCGAGAGGCAACAACTCTGCAACCACCAACCCCACAGCAGCACCGGACATCGCGTGGGTGGGGCCCATGACCATGAAACACAACACCTTTCGAAACGCGCCCCGCATCAGGCCGCACCGCACCCTCTGCGAGACACCACACACATGACGCCATCGGCGACGGTCCCGGCATGCTCGCCGAGACCGCCCCGAACGTAGCAAGTGCTACCGACAGGGTTGACCGCCCTCTCGCCCCAGTTGAGTACGGCCGTACCGTTCCAGGTCAAAGCGGTTCATGCGGAGCTTTTTTCGCTCGTCAGCCCGCAGCAACGGTGCATGACAGGGCAACGCCTTCCTCCAGCGGAGCGACGCCTGCCAAGTCGAGCACCTCTGCCGGAACCCCCTCGGTGGTCGGAGCCCACTCGACGGTCGGCAACGCCGGCACCCCTTCACGCGCAATGAATGTCGCGGCGTCGCTCGGCACTTCAATCGTGATTGCGGCTGTACCGGCCTCCTCCGCGCGCACAACCTTGCCCTCGTCGATGAGCTTCTGCAGCTCCTCGTCGGATATCGGCGTCGTCGCACCACACGCCACTTCGGGTGCCACACCAGCATCGGACGGAGCGGTCGCGATCGATCGCACCGCTACCGGCGACCCGTCGGAAATCGGATTGGAAGCCCAGGCGATTCCCGGTGCCACGGCCATACCGAGGACCGCCACGGATGCCACCACCACACCGGTGCGGCGGGCCCGCTTGCCGTTCACTGTCAATCGCGTCATCGTTGTTCTCCTTGATCGAACGTTCTCGAATTCTCGGCGCGGTCGCATCCGAGAAACCCGAGGTTATGAAGCCGACACTGCAGATCTGTTGTCGGTTTCTTAGGAGTTGATGAGAATGCGGCGGCCCTGGCTCCGAGCGAGGCCCCGGGCCGTAATCCGATGGCACCATGGCTGGGGTGAGTACACGCGAGCGCATCCTGATCGTTGACGACGACACGAAGGTTCTGAATTCGCTCGAACGTGGACTTCGATTGTCGGGTTTCGACACGGCAACTGCCGTCGACGGACGATCCGCCTTGTCCTCGGTGAACAAGCAATGCCCGGCCGCACTTGTTCTCGACGTCAACATGCCCGGCCTCGACGGCGTCGGAGTCGTGACGGCCCTGCGCGCAATCGGCAACGAGGTTCCGATCTGCGTACTCAGTGCCCGAAGTTCCGTGGGTGACCGCATCGCGGGGCTGGAGGCGGGCGCCGACGACTACCTCACCAAACCTTTCGAGTTGGCGGAGCTTGTCGCCAGACTCAATGCCTTGCTTCGACGCACGACGCGAGCCACTCCGTCGGTCGACCATCCGATCACGGTGGGGCCGCTGACGGTCGATCTCCGTGGCCATCGAGCGCACATCGACGGTAGGCGAATCGAACTCACCAAAAGAGAGTTCGACCTGCTGTCGGTACTCGCCGAGCATGCCGGTGTCGTACTCAGTCGCGCACAACTCCTGCGACTCGTCTGGGGTTACGACTTCGCGGCCGACACCAATGTCGTCGACGTCTTCGTCACCTATCTACGCAAGAAACTCGAAGTCGACGGGGCGCCCCGCGTGATCCACACGGTGCGCGGAGTGGGCTTCGTCCTGAGGGCCGAACGATGAAGCGGCCGCTGTCACTTCAGACCCGGGTAGCCATCGCCTCGGGCCTGGCCGCCGGAATCGTGATTGCCGCGATCGGAATTGCATTCGCGGTCTTCCTGCGCGTCAACGGATCCGAACAACTGGAACGCACTCTCGATTCCGTCACCCTGGGTGTCGCAGCGAGTGCGCCGAGCCCGCTGTTCATCGAAACACCAACTGCAACAACAGAACCATTGGTCGTCAGCCCTGGGTTCAATGCCACGACCGTCAGCGCCTTGGCTACCACCGATGTTCGCAGTCGTGATGTTCTCGTACCCGGCGACAGCGGCGCCGCACTGGCTGTCAGTATCCCCGAAGACCCACTGACCCAGGCAATCCGTGAGCAGCAGTTCCAAGTGGCCGCTGCGGCAGTGGTCGCCATCCTTGCCGCGGCCGGGCTCGGCTGGTTCCTCACGGGCCGTGCCGTCCGCCCTCTCCAGCAATTGACCGAGACCACCAGTTCCATAGGCAACAACCTCGATGTCGAAGGACTCTCGCGCCGGGCACCGTCGGTACGTGGAACGCGCGAAGCCGAAGAACTGTCGGAGGCAATCCACAGCATGCTCAGTCGCATCGAAAGCGATCGAAGTCGCACCGAGGAGGCGTTGGAGTCGGCACGCGATTTCGCTCGCGTCTCCGCCCACGAACTGCGCACACCTCTCACGTCGATGCGCACCGATCTGGAAGTTCTCGCGACGCTGGATCTCACGGAAAGCCAACGGCGCGAACTGTCCAGCGAATTATTGGAAGCGCAGCGCCAGATCGAGCGCACCTTGACCGATCTGGAGACACTCGCCCTGGGTGAAGTGGCCGATCCCGAGGATTGTGCCGACGTCGATCTCGTGGAAGTTGCCGATCGCGCCGTCGCGGATGCCGGCCGTCTGCACCCAAAGGTCGACGTTCGCTTGAAAGCACCGGAAGAACTTTCGGTTCAGGCCTTCCCCGCGGGCATCCGTCTGGTGTTGACCAACGCCGTCACCAACTCCGTTCGGCACGGCAATGCCGACGAAGTCGAGATCACCGTCCGATCAGGTGCTGCCACCGGTTCGGCGACGGTATTCGTCGACGACAACGGCACCGTGATCGCGCCTTCGGAACGCGAAGCGATGTTCGAACGATTTGTTCGTGGTACCGGTGCGGGCGACGCCGGAAGCGGTTTGGGGTTGGCCCTCGTGGCGCAGCAGGCGCGACTGCACGGCGGTAGCGCGCGACTCGACAAGAGCCCACTAGGCGGAACTCGATTGATCTTTTCGATCAACCCAATTCGACGTGCAGAGCCTCGAGCAGCGGCTTGGCCGCCTCGTCGAAGAATCGGTCTTGGGTATCTCCACCGATCTGTACCAGTGCCACATCGGTGAATCCGGCGTCCGTGTATGCCTTGACCGCCTCGACGATCACATCCAGATCGGGACCACACGGAATGCTTTCAGCTACATCCTCTTTGCGCACGAACTGAGTCGCGCCCGAGAAGCTCGCCGGCGTCGGTAGTTCGGAGTTCACGGACCACCCGCCGCCGAACCAGCGGAACTGCTGATGAGCTCGGGCAATTGCCGTGTCGCGATCAGGGTCCCACGAGATCGGAATCTGACCGATGGTCCGTCCTGCGGGAGCCAATCCGTATGCCCGGCCGTGCACGTGCTTCCACTGGTGCACCAGATCCGAATCAGGTTGCACGGCAATCAGATCGTCAGCCATCGGACCGAAACGCTCGACGGACTTGTCTCCGGACATCGCCAGCGCCAGAGGAACCGGGTTCTCCGGGAGATCCCAGATCCTGGCGGACTGGACGTCGAAGTACTCCCCCTTCCAGCTCACCAGATCTCCGGCGAGCAGTGCGCGAATGATGCTCACCGCCTCTTGCAGCATGTCCTGGCGGGTGTCGATGGACGGCCAACCCTCGCCAACCACATGCTCGTTCAGGCTCTCGCCACTTCCCAACCCCAGGGTGAAGCGACCGTCCGCGAGGATCTGGATCGTCGCAGCTTTCTGAGCGACGACGGCGGGGTGGTACCTCACGGTCGGACACGTCACATACGTCATCAATCCGACTCGCTCGGTGGCGTGGGCGACTGCCCCCAGCACCGACCAGGCATAGGGCGCATGCCCCTGCTCGGTCAGCCACGGCGAGTAGTGATCACTCATCACTTCGAAGTCGAAGCCGACTTCCTCGGCCCGAACTGCATGGCGAACCAGTTCTTTCGGGCCTGCCTGTTCCGTCATCAAGGTGTAGCCGAATCGTGCCATCATTGATCAACTCCCGGTATCTTGGCCTGAAACGAGTTCGGAGATCACACTGCCGTCGAGGTGGTCGAGAAGGTCGCGGGCGTCGTCGTACACGGCCGCCGCACCCGCGCCTTCGAGTTCGTCGGTCGACATGCCGCCGCTGCGCACTCCCACAGCCACAACGCCCGCCCATGTCGCCGCCTTCATGTCCCAGACGGCATCCCCGACCATGACTGCCTCGCCCGCGTCGACACCTGCCTTCGCGAGCGCGACCTCGATCAGGTCCGGATCAGGTTTGGCCTCCTCGACGGATTCCGAAGAGGTGGCGGCGTAGATCATTTCGTCGATGTCGAGCGTCTGGCGCAGCAACTTCAGTTCGTCGTCAGGCGCCGAGGTAGCGAGCACCACGTGCAGTCCGAGCGAGTGAACTCGGCGGATCAACTCGCGCGCTCCCGGCAGCACTCGGAGACGGTCGGCCGACTGCCGGTAGTACGTGGTGTGAAGTTCTTTGGCCCGCGGCCCGCACCCGTCGATGTCTTCCCCGAGCAGCGTCTCCAACAGTTGGTCGCCGTCCATCCCGATGCTGCGGTGCACCCGCCACGCGTCAACCGGGCGACCTACCTCGAAGAAGGCTCGTGACCACGCTTCTACATGCAGATAGTTGGAATCGACGAGCGTTCCGTCGATGTCGAAGAGAACTGCACCTATTGCCATGGGAATTGACTGCCCAACACTTCCGTTCGCGAAACTTGTGCCCCGAGCATTCTCCGCTCGAGAAGCGGATCATGGAGAGTGCGAACAGCAGAAGTGCACGTCGAACAGGGGTGTCGTCATGGAGTCAGTAGTTGTGTTTCTTCTCGCATGCTTCGTCTACTGGTTCGCACTGCTGTAGTCGGGCAGACGAAAACGGACCGCCGCGGGGAAGTGATTTCCCTTGCAGCGGTCCGCATTCGGTACACCTAGGCGATGCTCATGTCAGCGGGTCACTGACCTGCGCGTACACCCTCTTCGACGCGTTTACCCAAATCAGCGTCGACGTTCTTCCAGTATTCGAAGACACGCAGCAGAACTTCTTCACTGACGCCCGCAAGAGCGTGGCCGACGATGTTGCTCACCAGGCGCTCACGAGCAGCGTCGTCGAGAACCTCACGAACCAGCGTTCCGGCTTGCGTGAAGTCGCCGTCTTCGGCGTGCTCGATGTATCCGGCGCGCACTGCCTTGCCGTCGAACGCCCACAGTCCTTCGTCACCGGCAACCGACGGATCGGCATGCGGTCCGCCGTACGAGTTCGGTGCGTACACCGGCGTCGACGGGGAATTGAAGCTGTACCGCATGGCGCCCTCCTTTGAGTAGGAGTTCACCTCGTTCTTCGGGGCGTTGACCGGCAGGTCGGCGTAGTTGGTGCCGATACGGTAACGATGTGCGTCGGCGTAGGAGAAGACGCGGCCGAGAAGCATCTTGTCCGGGCTGAATCCGATGCCGGGCACCACGTTCGACGGCTCGAACGACGCCTGCTCGATCTGCGCGAAGAAGTTCTCCGGGTTGCGGTTGAGCGTCCACTTGCCGACCTCGATCAGTGGGTAGTCCTTCTGAGACCAAACCTTGGTGAGGTCGAACGGGTTGAAGCGGTAGCCTTCGGCTTCGTCGACGGGCATGATCTGGACCTTGAGGGTCCAACTCGGGAAATTGCCGGCCTCGATGGCGTTGTACAGATCCGCACGGTGGTAGTCGGGATCGCTACCGGCGAGGCTGTCTGCCTCGGCCTGCGTCAGGAATTCGATGCCCTGATCGGTCTTGAAGTGGTACTTCACCCAGAAGCGTTCACCCGCAGCGTTGACCCACTGGTAGGTGTGCGATCCGAAACCGTCCATGTTGCGCCAGGTCTTCGGGATACCGCGGTCACCCATCAGCCAGGTCACCTGGTGAGCAGTCTCGGGACGCAGCGTCCAGAAGTCCCACTGCATGTCGTGGTCACGAAGGCCGGAACCCGGCAGTCGCTTCTGGGAACGAATGAAGTCGGGGAACTTGATCGCGTCCTTGATGAAGAACACCGGGGTGTTGTTGCCGACGAGGTCGTAGTTTCCCTCTTCGGTGTAGAACTTCATCGCAAAACCGCGCGGATCGCGCCAGGTGTCCGGGCTGCCCTGCTCACCGGCGACGGTCGAGAAGCGGACGAGCGACTCGGTCTTCTTACCCGGCTGCAGGAACGCGGCCTTCGTGTACTTGCTGACGTCGTGTGTGATGACGAGTTCACCGAAAGCACCGCCGCCCTTGGCGTGGACGATGCGCTCCGGGACACGCTCGCGGTTGAACTGCGCGAGCTTCTCGATCAGGTAGTGGTCATGAAGGAGCACCGGCCCCTGAATACCCGCGGTCAGCGATTCGTCATCACTTGCGACCGCGATACCGAAATTGTTGGTGGTGGGCTTGGTCATGGCGAAGCCTCCTAGCGTTGTGGGCTGGGCGTCAGAGGAGCGGGGCTGCATCCGAGCCGAACGCATGGGCTGCATGCGAAGGGGCTGGCTCGGAGGTTCTGGACGCATCAATTCGATTCTGCGAGACCGTGTCCGACGCGGTGTCGGATTCGGCAGACTTCTTCAGGCAATCTTCGCAACGGCCCCAGAACACGACCTCGGCTTCGTCGATTTCGAAGCCGTGATTATCGGAAGGTTCGAGGCAGGGAGCTTGGCCGACAACACAATCGACGTCGACGACCTTGCCGCAGCCGCGACAGACGAGGTGATGGTGGTTGTCACCAGTTCTCGTCTCGAACCGGGCGGGTGAACCCGCCGGCTCGATGCGTCGCAGCAATCCTGCGTTCACGCATGCCTTCAGCACGTCGTAAACGGCCTGTGTGGATACCGATCCGAGCTGCTGCCGCACGAGTGCTGCAACAGAATCGGCGTCTGAATGCGGTTGGGCTGTAACCGCATCCAGCACGGCGAGGCGCGGAGCAGTGACCCTCAACCCGACGGCGCGCAGTTGCGCTCGGGGGTCGAAGTCATGCTCTCCGTCTCGCATGTTTCCCAGTATGCCGCTTTTCTGGAATTAGTCAAGAAAAGGATTGCCTAAGTTGAATCGAGACCGGCGTCACATAGGCGGAGCGGGAACAAATCCGTGAAGACCACCGTTGAACACCCTGTCGGCGTCCGAACAAGCCCCGGGCCCCACCCCTTTTGTCGCTGCGAGCGACCACCCGCCGAGAGGCGCCTGTGGGACGTCGACACCTAACTTTCAACACAACACGACACTTTCAACACAACACGACCGAGGCCGCCCAATCACTGATGGGCGGCCTCGGTCGTTCTTTCGCAGGTCAGCCCCCTGCTATCGGTGCTTGGCTGCTCCCGTAGTCATTTTTCCGCCCAGAATCACGACGCCGTGATGGGTGCCCGCGGCCAACCAGTTCGGCAGTGTCGGTCCCTCTGCCTCGACGCTCACGCGCGCGTATCGGAACGACCCCGTCAGCCTGGCCGACGCGATCGCCACACCACCACCGGATTCCGGCTGCGCAAATCCCAACGCCCCGGCAATCGGAAGACGCGGCCCGAGCATCCGCGTGTCGGAACGCACCCGCCATCCTTCGCCGGTTGCCGTGAATTTCTGCTGCACGTCTCCGTCGAACTCGGCCAGAACCTTGGGTAGTTGCCAGTGGAACCGTCCGCCGTGCACCGAAGGTTCCGAATCCACCGCGATGAAAGGGACCGCCATTCGCGGCACAAGCCCGATCCGTTTCCCTGGCGCATGCAAGACCGGACTGGCGAGGATCTCGCGATACGGGCCGACCGGAGAATCGAGGTAGTCCACCATCATGGCTACCGTCACCGGAATCGTTCGACCGTCCGGGCCGAGTTCGCGCGCCGCCGATGTACTGCGGTGCCACCACAGTGTCGCGCGAACGCGAGCAGGCCACGGTGGCGGATCACTCACCGGCCAGTCGACGCGGTCACTTGTCGATTCAGGCACGCTCCACATCGGACACCTTCTCAGCTCGAATGGTCAGGGGAAGCCGCAAAGCGCCTGGTGCATGCGTCGGCACCACCGGATCGGACGGCAACGTCGGGTCGATACGTACGTATGGCTCGCCAGTCCTCGGGCGGGCGTCTGCGCCACCTTTGTTCGGCCACATCGCGCACGCTCGTTCCGCTTGCGCGGTGATGGTCAGGGAAGGATTCACTCCGAGGTTCGCGCTCACCACCGAACCGTCCATGACGTGCAGGCCCGCATGTCCGTAGGCACGGAGATACGGATCGACGACACCACTCGACGCACTGTCCCCGATCGCGCAGCCACCGAGAAAGTGCGCCGTCATCGGGATGTTCACGATCTCGGCGATGGAACCACCCGGATCGCCGTCGATCTTCTCGGCGACCTTGCGAATAGCTGTATGCCCCTGCGGAATCCACGGCGGAGGTGGATCACCCGGCCCCGGCCTACTGGTGAGGGAACGTCCGAATCGTTTGGTGTTCTTGGAAAGTTCGAGGGAGTTGTCGTCGGTCTGCATCACCAGCGCGATGACGGTTCGCTCGGACCAGTTCCGCACCGACAAGGATCGGAAGAACGCACCCGGGTGCCGGGCCGCGACTGCCAGAGTCTTCAGCACCCGGGGAGTTCGCCCACCCCCGTCACTCAGGACAGTCTGCAGAAGACCTATCGCATTGCTGCCCTTGCCGTATCGCACCGGTTCGATATGCGTGTGATCGTCCGGGTGAAAGGAGGAGGTGATCGCAACGCCCTGCGTGAAATCCCGTCCACGCGACTTCGACGTTGCGGCCAGCACGGCTTCGGAATTGGTACGTACGACGGTGCCCAGCGTGTCCGACAGGCCCGGCAGGGCGCCGGATTCCTTCATACCGAGCAGCAGTCTCGCCGTTCCGTACGTTCCGGCGGCAACCACCACCTGATCTGCGGTGAACCTGATTTCTCGCCGGCGGACGCCGTCCGTTCTTCGGGCGAGCAGGTGGTAACCACCATCTGCGCTCGGCCGAAGGTCGGTGACGGTCGTGAGCGGATGAACCCTGGCGCCCGCTTGCTCGGCGAGATGGAGGTAGTTCTTGACCAGCGTGTTCTTCGCCCCGACTCGGCACCCGGTCATGCATCCCCCACATTCGGTGCAGCCGGTGCGTTCGGGCCCTTTTCCACCGAAGAACGGATCCGGCACGGAAACTCCTGCCTCCCCGAAGAAAACACCGACGGGGGTAGACGTGAAGGTCTCCCCCACGCCCATCTCTTCGGCGACGTCCTTCATCACCGCGTCGGCGGGAGTGAAGGACGGATTGGTACGAACACCCAACATCCGCTTGGCCTGGTCGTAGTACGGCGCCAGTTCATCGTGCCAGTCGGTGATGTGCGCCCATTGACGGTCTTCGAAGAACCGCTTGGGTGGCTGATACAACGTGTTGGCGTAGTTCAACGATCCTCCGCCAACTCCGGATCCCGCCATCACCAGTACATCCGGAAGCAGATGGATGCGCTGCACGCCGTAGCACCCAATCCACGGCGCCCACAGGTACTTTCGCAGTCGCCAACTGGTTTCAGGCAACTCGTCGTCGGCAAACCGGCGGCCGGCTTCGAGCACCCCGACACGGTAACCCTTCTCCGTCAGGCGAAGAGCTGCGACACTGCCACCGAATCCCGATCCGATCACCACCACGTCGTAGTGCGTCGTGGTCATGCCTCGACGCTTTCGATCTTGCGAGCGGAGTAGTTCTCGCGATCGAAATGCTCCAGCAGCGAACGGAATTTGAACGTGAACGTCGGCCACTGCACCGAGTTGCGCCCCTCCGGATCGATGTACCAACTCGAGCATCCGCCCTTGTTCCACACCGTGTGCTGCAACTCGTGCTGAATTCCCTTGTTGTAGTGCACCTGTACCGTCTCGTTCACGTCGAGTGCATCGATCCGCTCTCGCTTCATGGTGTTCAAGGCGTCGTTGACGTACTCGGCCTGGGACTCGAGCATGTACACGATCGAACTGTGTCCGAGGTTGGTGTTCGGACCGTACATGAGGAACAGATTCGGAAACCCGCTGACCGCGGTGCCCTTGTACGCATTGGGACTCCCGTTCCAATGCGCAGCCAGCGTCTCGCCATGTTTTCCGGTGATCAGATGCGCGACAGGCGGTTCCGTGGGAGTGAATCCCGTGGCGAAGATGATGGTGTCGACCTTGTGCTCGACTCCGCGACCGTCGACCACTCCGTTTTCTGTGACCGAGACGAGCCCGCTGTCTTCCAGACTCACGTCCGTGCGGTCAATGGTGCGCAACCAGTCGTTGGACAGAAGCATGCGCTTGCAACCGATCGTGAAATCGGGGGTCAGTTTCCGGCGCAGTTCCGGATCTTTCACCTGCCTTCGCAGATGGAGGCGCGCGGCCGCCTCGAAGGCAGGCAGCACCCACGTCGCATGCGACATCGCGGCACCGAGTAGCTCACGGAAGCCGTAAACCGCTCCGCGAACAACCTTCTGAGTAAAGGGAATCCGCGAGTACACGGCTTTCTGCGCAGCAGGCAGGGTGCGATCCATTCGCGGAATCACCCAGGCCGGAGTTCTCTGGAACACGGTGACATGGTCCGCAGGGTCGGCAATTTCGGGAACGAACTGAACCGCCGACGCTCCCGTTCCGATCACTGCTACGCGCTCACCGCGCAGGTCGTGTTCGTGATTCCACGTCGCCGAATGGAAAGTGGTACCGGAGAACTGGTCGAGACCGGGAAAGTCGGGAATCTTTGGAGTCGACAACGCCCCGGTCGCAGCGACCAGCGTCTTGGCTGTCAATGCCCCTCGGGATGTCCGAACACGCCACAGCGCCGCATCCTCGTCCCACACAGCAGCTTCGAGTTCGCAGTTCAGGACTACGCGATCCACGATGCCGGTGTCTGCCGCCACCTTCTTCAGATAGTCGTAGATCTCGGGTTGACGAGCAAAGGTGTGACTCCAATCGGCGCTCGGCGCAAAAGAATACGAGTACAGCGCCGTCGGCACGTCACAGGCGCACCCTGGGTAGGTGTTGTCGCGCCAAGTGCCGCCGATGTCAGCTCCGCGCTCGATCAACACGACGTCCGCCGCGCGATTGTCGCGAAGCATTCTGGCTGCCAAGCCCATACCAGCGAATCCGGCACCGACGATCAGCGTTTCGACATGTTCGGGAAGCTTCACTTCTTCTCCACTCGGGATTGCCAGGCCGGCAACAGTCGCGCTCTGAGCGCGTCGTCGGCTTCGGGTGTACGGAAAAGGGCTGAGACTGCAAGACCGCGGACGAGTTCGATGGTGAGTTCGACCGACTCGGAATCGAATCGATCGCCGAACAACTCGGCGCTACCGAACTCGAGTGCCTCACTGACCTTGCGTTCGAGGGGCACCGTCGCCGCGTGCAGAACAGGATCGGTTCGCGCCGCGACCCACAATTCGAGCGCAGCGTAGAACAGCGGCCCGGAGAACGCGTCCGCCAGGACCTCGAGACCTCGGCCGCTATCCACTTCAGCGGTGAGGATTTCTTCAAGTCGCTTGTCGACCAGATACTCGACGGCCGCGACGACCAGCGATTCCTTGGTCGGAAAATGATGCAGTTGCGTACCCCGCGAGACGCCTGCGCGGCGGGCGATCTCTTGCGTACTGGTCCGTGCGTAGCCAAGCTCGACCAACGATTCGACGGCGGCGTCGAGCAGACGCCCACGCATCGCGGCAGTTCGTTCGGCCTGCGTACGGCTCACTTTCGCATCAGAAGTGGTCTCGGTCACAAGAACACTGTAGAGCCGAAACGTAAAACAGTCCAGGCTGACTTCAAAACTTAGCCAGCCGATAACACTATCCGGACCAACCAGTCAGCTTCCCTGATAGCGTCTTCGCATCGAGAGGAGGGGATCGGTCGTTATGTCAGAGCAAACTGCATCTCAGCATCGCCGCATAGGGCTGGTGGAGGACCACGAGTCGGTGGCTATCGGCCTGTCTGTGATGCTGAAGGACGAGCCAGATCTCGAGTTGGTGTGCATCGGGACCACCGTGTCCGAACTTCTGGCGCAGAACGTCACCCTGGATCTGGCAATTCTCGACCTCCGATTAGCTGACGGGTCATCACCCAAGAGCAACGTCGAGCAACTTCGGACCGCCGGCCTCGAGACTCTGATCTTCACCGGGGCAGAAAACCCGTTTCTCGTTCGCTCCGCCGCGCGTGCCGGTGTACTCGGAGTTGTGCGCAAGTCCGAACCGACGGCCGTCGTGGTTGATGCGATACGTGCCGCCGCTTCGGGAGGGCAAGTGGTGACGACGGAGTGGGCCGCCGCCATCGACGGTGATCCAGGTCTAGATGAAGTAGGTCTGAGCCCTCGACAGCTAGAGGTCCTCGAACTCTACGCATCCGGCGAGAAAGCGGATCGCGTTGCACGGCTCACCGGTTTGGCACCGCAAACGGTCAACGACTACCTACAGCGCATCAGGCAAAAATATGCGGCCGCCGGACGGCCGGCGCCAACCAAAACCGAATTGTACAAGCGAGCAGTCGAGGACGGGGTGTTACCGATTCCGGAACGGAGGGATTTCGGCAGAAATCTGACCCTGACTAATAATGACCTTCAGTAAAGAAAAAGTTCGGTAACGAATGGTTTTGCTCAGGCTGCCCCTGGAAATATGGGCAGAGGAATTGATGTCTGGGGAAATGGCCAACTTCGACTTACATTCACCTGGTACGAAGACGGCACTGTCGGGGAGTCTGTCATTCCGCTGGACGAAAGAAGGACGAAACTCATGACCGTCACTGTGGAAAACTGCATGGCACCGGATCCCGTCGGACCAAGTTTGTCGGATCGCGAAGTCGAGGTCCTCAGGGAATGGCTACTGAGTGATTCGAAGTCACGCGTCGCTCAAAACCTCTACATAAGCGTGGGAACGGTGGGGACTCACCTGTCTCGGATTCGCGAGAAGTATGCCGACGTTGGAAGGAAAGCACCGACGAAATGCGAACTACTCGTGCGAGCGATACAAGATCGGATAGTGACGATCGACGAACTCTGATCGACAGAGTTGCCTTCGACAAAACAGCCACAGCTTCTGACGAAATTCTGAGGCTCTTCGGCCGCTTCATCGGTGCAGGCTATATCTGCTATCTGCTATTGCTTGCCCCTGCCATTGCCGAAGCCACCGCGATGTCCGCGTCATGGTGGACCCCGCTGGCAGCGGTCGCAACTTTCGGTAGTGGACTGCTATTGGGAGCTTCGACGTTTCACGCAGACACCCGGTGGGTGAAACGAGCCGCGAGTGCAAACGCGATTCTCTACGTCGTGGTCATCCTCCTGTGGTGGCCGGCCTGGAATGGTGAGCACGTCACGGATTTCACGTTGTGGATTTCCAATTTCCCCGGTGTCGCCAGCCTTGCGGCAGCTGCGGCTTGGCGACCGGCCGCTGCCGTCGTGCACCTTTTCCTGGCGGCAACGCTCGCACAGTTGACCAATCACATAATCCGGACGAGTCCTACGACGCACCTGCTTGTTCCCGACCTCGCCTTCGCCTGGACATTTTGCGCGGTTTTCGTCGCAGCAGCCGTCATGGCCTTGCGCACCGGCCGAGTACTGGACGCGACCATCGCCACCACTCATGCCGCTGCCGCCGGTGCCGCCGCGGCCGAGGCCAAGTCCGTCGAACGCGAGAGATTCGACGCACTGATCCATGACACCGTGATGTCCACTCTGCTCGCTGCTTCGAGAAACGATGCCGATCCCTCGGTCATCGCTCAGGCGCGACGGACTGTCGAAAGGCTTGACGAACTCCGCTCCGGAACCGATCACGAGACGATTCTCGACTTCGACGGAATCCTCGCTCAGTTGCGTTCAGCTGCTTCGGAAGTAGATGAAAGCGTCGCGTTCGAGACCGCCATCTCGAGCGGGTCCGATCCGAGCGGATACGCACCCGACTCGATTCGTGCGATAGCCGGTGCGATGGCCGAGGCGCTGCGCAACAGCGTCAAGCACGCCGGAAGCAGTGCACGGCGTTCGGTCACGGTCACGGCAACCACAACCCGCCTCGAGGTAGTCGTCGAGGACGACGGCGTCGGCTTCGATCCGAGCTCCGTCGAAACGCATCGCCTCGGAATCACTGTCAGTATCCGCGGCAGAATGCGTCAACTCGACGGCGGATCGGCAACCATTCGATCGTCACCCGGTCGCGGTACTTCGGTGACTCTGACGTTGAGCTTGCCCGCAGCGGTGATGGCGTGACCAGACCGGACGGACGAGATGTCCGCGATCTTCTCGGCATGCACAGCCGTGCTGCTCGATTCATGGCTGCATGCTTCGCTCTCACCTGCGTGATCTCGGTCGCGTACACCTCCTCCGACGTCCGCGCAGTCTGGCCGATGGTTTTGGCAATTGTCGTGTGCTCAACTGCGGCATTCACACTCGTTCTGAGCAGAGGCGACCCGATGCCGCTGGGCCAGAGCCTTCTGGTGTCCCTGACCGGCGCCGTCACGAGTGGCCTGGTGTTGTCAGTGGTTCCAGTGCCCGTCAACGACATGACTCAATTGTGGATGTTCGGGATGTCGACGGCCGTTTTCACCTTCATGTGCGTTCGTGGGCGTACGGCACTCGCGTGGCTCGGGCTTGGGCTCATGGTGTTGGTGACCGCCATCTGGTCGTCCACTACCGGCCAGGGGGCCATGTACGGAGTGTCATTGACGGTCATCAACGCGGGCCCCGTTCTGATGTCGACCTTCTTCGCGTACACCATCCGTCCTCAAGCCAGGGTTATCTACGAACTTCGGGAGCAGTCCACCCAACGAATTGCCTCCGCGTCCGCTAGCGCTGCGGTTCTCGAGGAACGCGACGCGCAACTCGACAGGCTCGATCTCCTTGCACGCCCGCTTCTCGAACGGGTTGCTTCCGGGATTCCGCTGACAACGGCGGAACGGCAAGAATGCGAACTCCTCGAGGCGCAACTCCGAGATTCGCTGAGAGCGCCTGTCTTACAACAGACAGATGTCATCGATGCTGTGCATGCCGCTCGAAACCGTGGCGTCGAGGTGGTCCTGCTCGACGACCACGGAATGGACGACACGAACCCCGCCGTTCGCGACAGGATCCACTCGAGCATCGTCCGGGAACTCACCGCGATCACGCGAGGGAAAGTGACCATTCGGATCCTTCCACCACGGCGTACCGCTATGGCCACGATGCTGGTCGACGCTGAAGACGTTCGACGAATCGAGTTCGATCACAACGGAATGCAGCTGGTACGGCAGGGAGATCGGGGGGAACTCGGCACCTCGTCCATGTCCGTCGATCCGACTACAGACAGCGCCGTCGATCCCGAATAGTTTTCGAGGCGAGTGAGATTCACCGGGTCGATCACCAGGAGAAAAGAATGATCTTCGAACTGCGTCCAGCGCATGTCGCTCGCGCTCTCGCCGCACTGTGCGCCGTTCCGATTCTGTGGACCTTCGCAGTCGAGGGAATCACCACGACAACGGAATACGACTACAGCACGGGCGAAGTGTCCTCATCGAGCGACCTGGGCTCGCAGATCGGAAGCGTCGCGATCTGGATCGTCCTCGCCATCGTATTCGCCGCCGGCGCCTGGTATCTGGAGAAGCAGCGCACCGGTTGGCCCCCGGCAGCACACGAACAGCTGGTCAAACTTCAACTCGCATCACCCAACCGAAACGAGTGAAGCTCCCTATCGCTTCCGATCGCCCGCGCGGAGAAGATTACTGGGAACAGCATGGCCCACAATCTCTTCCGCGACAGCGGCGGCCTGAATGCTCGCATCCAGGTCGATGCCCGTCGTGATGCCCATGTCTTCGAGCATGTAGACCAACTCCTCGGTCGCGATGTTACCGCTCGCACCGGGAGCGAACGGGCAGCCGCCGAGACCACCGGTGGATGCGTCCAGATTTCGAACACCGTGCTGCACAGCCGCCAACGCGCAGGCAATGCCAGCGCCACGCGTGTTGTGGAAGTGCACACCCAAGCCGAAGTCACCCACTCGTTCGCCGACAGCGTCGATCAATCGTCCGACACGTCCGGGCGTTGCAGTACCGATGGTATCTGCGATCGAGAACTGATCAGCGCCGAACTCTTTGGCCTGCTCCGCAATCCGTAGAACGCGATCCGGATCGGTTGGACCGTCGAACGGACAGTCCCAGGCTGTAGCGACGATGACCTCTACCCGCCCGCCGGCGTCGTGAACGATCCGGACGACCTCTCCGATACGTTCGGTCGCTTGCTCCGTCGTCGACCGAGTGTTGGCCTCGCTGTGGCCGTTCGACGCTGACACAACATATTCGACGGTTTTCATTCCTGCGGCGACGGCCCGCTTTGCTCCGCCGATTCCGGCGACCAATGCCGAGAACTCGATACCCGGCCACCGGTGCAGCTCTGCGGCCAACGACTCCGCGTCGGCTAATGCCGGCACAGCTCGCGGCGACACGAATGACGTCGCCTCGATGCGCGAAACACCCGTCGCAGCCAGAGCTTCTACGAGTCGAAGTTTGTCCGCCAGCGATACTGGCTTTTCGATCTGTAACCCGTCCCGAGGCCCGACCTCGCGAATGCTGACCGCGGGAACACCTGCTTCAGGTACCGACACGTCAGATCACGCCCTTCTTCTTCAATTCTGCCTGCTCGTCGTCCGAGAGTCCGAGGATCCCGCCCCAGACGGAAGCGTTGTCGTGCCCCGGCGACGATGCTCCCGCGTTGCGCACGGACCCGGGTGTCTCACTGAAGGTAGGCACGACGCCCAGGCCGAGGACGTTTTCGCCGATCCGTTCGTCGTAATGGTCGACGAGCATTCCCCGTTCGATCAGCTGCGGATCCTTGACCACATCTTCAACCGTATTGATCGGCCCGGCAACAACTCCCACTTCGGTGAGGCGTTCCACCAGGCTGGTGGGATCTTGGAGCGCGACCCAGGCGCTGATCAATTCGTCGAGCTCGTCCTGATGCTTGCCACGCGCAACATGATTGGAGAATCGGTCGTCATGCGCTAGTTCCGGTCGACCCATGATGGTGCACAGACGCACGAAGAGCGTGTCCTGATTGGCCGCGATCACCACCCAGTTTCCTTCCGAGGTCTGGTAGATGTTGGACGGCGCGATACCCTCCAACCTCGTTCCCGAGGGCTGCCGGATGATCCCGCCCCGATCGTAATCCGGGATCGTGGATTCCTGCACTGCCAGACAGGATTCCGTGAGGGCAACGTCCACCACCTGACCACGGCCGGTCCGCTCTCGCGAGAGCAACGCCGCCAGCACTCCCTGAACGGCGAACATCCCGCCGAGAGAATCTCCGAGTGAAAGGGCAATACGCGGAGGTGCCTGCCCTGGATAACCGTTCAGATGCCGAAATCCGCTGACCGCTTCGGCAACCGAGGCGTATCCGGCGCTCTTCGCCTGCGGACCACTCTGTCCGTAGCCGGATACCCTGGCCAACACCAACTTCGGGTTGTGCGCGCTGAGAACGTCGAATCCCAGACCCCACTTCTCGAGGGTGCCCGGCCGGAAGTTCTCGACCACCACGTCGGCATGTTCGATCAGATTCAGAAACAGGTCGCGGCCCGCGTCGACCCGAAGGTCCAACGTCACACAGCGCTTGTTGCGGGCGTGAACCGTCCAGAAGAATCGATGACCGTCCTGCTCTGCCTGACCCCAGGTACGAAGCGGATCGGGGCGGTCCGGTGATTCGATCTTGATCACGTCGGCACCCATGTCGCCGAGCAGTTTCCCGGCGAAGGGCCCGGCGATCAAGGTTCCGAGTTCAATCACCCGATATCCGTCCAGGGGCCCGGTGGGCGCACCTTCCGACACAGCTGCCTCCTCTGGGAACTTTTCTCCCTTTGAAGGCTACGTCACCACCCGGTATCGCAACATCATGTCGTGGTCTTCGTGATCGAGCATGTGGCAGTGCCAGACGTACCCCTGCAGGTCTCCCATGCCGGCTTCTCCATGGGCCGAGTGATCCGCCATGGATCCTCTCGCGAAAGTTGCATCCGGATCGAAGCCCAACTCATCGGCGGTCGGAAAGCGCACGATCACGCGGGTGATCGAGTTGGCATCCACGATGACCGTGTCCTTCTCCCCCGTTTCCCACACTTCGGGAGGCCGCAGCGACGAAGTCACGAATTCCTCTGCCGACGGCGTCCACCGGACCCCCAAGTCGGGCACCGGATACCGCTGCATCAGCGCTGCCGTGTCGATGCTCTGGCGTCCCACAACGCGGAACGCCACCAGATGCAGATGAATCGGATGCGGTTCCGTGGTGATGTTGATCAGGTTCCATTGCTCGACGGTTCCCTGACGCGGCAGTTCGATATCCGAATCGGTGAACCTCAAATTGTTGAGCGACATAGTGATCGACGGGTAATCCGAGGGACGCGACAGCTGCATGATCGTGAGATTTCGCACCACATCCGGGGACGCTGGTTCGGCAGCAACGGAATTCAGCCGCTGTGGGATCGATCCGGTGAACCCCGCTGCGCTGCCAACGTCGAACCGACAGAACACCGGCATCACCTGGGTGCCGCGTTGAGCCACCGCAAGGGGTACCGGTTCGTCGTTGCGCAATTCCACCGTCGTGCCCGGCTCGAGCATACTGAAGTCGACAAGCAAATCAGCGCGCTCACCCGGACTTAACCGAACGTGATCCGTCGGCGCAGGAGCGGCCAGCAACCCGCCTTCGGACCCGATCACCCAGAACCGCATGCGATTTGCGAAGTGCAGATTCCACACCGAATAGGTTGCTGCATTGAGCAGGCGCAGGCGGTACAGTCCGCGAGCGACTTCCAACTTCGGCCATACGACGCCGTTCACCACACCCACGTCACCGGGAGTCGCCGGGTCCCAGGACCCCTGCGGAGTGAGCCACGTGGAACGGACACTCTGTTGGCCGTCGGAGGTGAATACCTTGTCCTGCAGAATCATCGGGAGTTCGAACTCACCGGACGGCAGGCCGAGCGAGTTCCCGGCGGTGCCTGTGTCAGCATCGTCGCGGAGAAAATACATCCCGACCAACCCGGCGTAGACGTTGAGGCGCGTCATCCCCATGGCATGATCGTGGTACCAGAGATTGCCGGCGGCACGACCATTCGTGTATTCGTGGACCAAGCCTTCGCCCGGACGCTGGATCAGCTCCGGATGCCCGTCGAACTGCGGTGCGGTTACACCTCCGTGCAGGTGAAGCGAAGTGGGGACCTGTGTACGGTCGAGGTCGCTGACGCCGTGTAAACCCGGATCCACATCCGCGGCAAGCGGATACGCAGCAATGTCGTTGGCATATCGGACTGTCACGAGCTGATCGACGTGCGCCTCGATGGTGGGGCCCAGATAATCCATTCCGCCGTAGCCCAGCGACGGCGACGGCGGTAGGTCCGGATGGAAACGGTGCATCGACGAGGCCGCACGAATTTCCAGATTGCCACCCGAAATGCTCGGCAGGACAGGAAGGGACTCCCGGAACGGTTCCAGCCGGGGAGATGGAAGTTGGAACGGGCGCAGCGGATCGACATCAGGAGGTCGAGCCGTCGCAGATCCAGCGGACAATGCGCTCAGTCCAGCCAGCAGGCCCAGCCCTTGAACAAACGATCGGCGACGGATCTTGTGCGACTCGTCCACTCACGGCCCCCTCACGCTGACGGCATCCGGAGCGGGTTACCCGCGTGCTCGCACGGTCAAACACCGACCACCTTCTCCAACCAAGGTTTGAGGATGGGTAGAACATGAGCCGGTTGCATTGCCTGCGTGTGATCCAGACCGTCGAGTACCTCGATATCCCACCCTGCCGACCGAGCGGCGTCGAGGT
The DNA here is from genome assembly GCF_003852455.1 of Rhodococcus sp. KBW08. NCBI lineage: Bacteria > Bacillati > Actinomycetota > Actinomycetes > Mycobacteriales > Nocardiaceae > Rhodococcus > Rhodococcus sp. KBW08. The sequence continues at coordinate 196,135 of NZ_QAJJ01000004.1, read as the reverse complement.
CGAGATCGGCCGGCGCGACCCGTACCCCACCCCATCGGTCACCGTACTCGACGACGTCTTGCGAACCGACGAAACACATTCGCGGACATAGGATGCGCTCTTGAATCGTTCGATCGTCGAATTCACCAAGTGCGCGGTACAGCGTCACGAACTGCCGGGTCTGCGCTTCGGTCAATGCAATGTCGATGGAGTTCCAATCGAACTCGTCCGGCGATGCCGTGGACTGCAATGAGGACTGGGGCGGTTCGCTCGCCATGCGATGTGTCGCTTCGGTGACCTGGAGCATTGCCTTGTACGGCCCATCCACCGGCGGGAAACCGCCCATGACCAGTGCGGTCAGACGATGGGTGCGCAGCGCCAACTGCAACCCACACACAGCCAGCCAGGAGTATCCGTAGTAGGCGAAGTGATCGATGCCAGCAGCATTCGCCACGGCCAGAAGATCTGACGCGATCTTGTCGGGAGTGAGCGTGTCCGGAGCAGGCGACGCCATCCGGTGCCCTTCGTAATCGAAGGCAACCACGGTGAAATTCGACGCCAATGCTTCCACGAATGTTCGACCGAGCGCCGGGTCGACGCCCCAGGCACTCAGTTCTTCCGCCTTGTCGCCGGTAGCCGGGATCGGGTTCACGGGCATGAGCACGGCTGGGCCATGTCCGAGAACCTCCACCTCGATAGTTGTCCCGTCGTGAAGTCTTGCCTCAACCATGCCCACTCCCAAATCTTTACACTGTAAAGTAATTAAGAGTAGCGCGACTCCACGAAAGCGACAAGATGAACAAACAGGCAGGCCGACGCGATATCGCACGCACGATTTCACTTCTGTGGCGCCGTACCGAGGCGCCTTCCGGACGGCGAGGACCGAAACCCGCCCTGTCAACGGACACGGTCGTCGACGCCGCAATCGAAGTCGCCGACGCCAACCCCACGACACCGTTGTCGATGCGCATGCTCGGCGAGCATCTCGGACGCACCGCAATGTCGCTGTACACGTATGTCCCAGGAAAGGACGAGTTGCTCGACCTGATGTACGACAGGGTTCATGCCGAACTACCTACGATCAAAGGCACCGGCAACTGGCGCATTTCGCTGTCCGACTGGGCTGCAAGACTTTTCGCCCTACACACACGCCATCCGTGGACATTGGACGTCTCGTTGGCGCGCCCCGTCCTGGGTCCGCGCGAGCAAGCCGGACTCGAATCACTCCTGTCCATCCTCTACTCCACAGGTCTCGATTCTCCGACCATTCGCAGATCGGTGAGCATGCTTTTCCATTTCATCCGAGGATCCGCGCGGACCCTGGCCGAGATCCGGAGCGCATCGACGATTGGAGAATCCGAGTCACATTGGTGGGCACAGTCTTCTGCTGCACTGACCGCTGCTGCACCAGACTTCGCAGACCGCTTCCCCCACACGATGCAGTTGGGTCGGGAGACCCCGCCAACACTCGGCGGCGACTTCTATCTCGAACGAGAAGCCGAGGAGTCGTTTACTCAGGGCCTCCAAATCCTCCTCGACGGGATCGAATCGCAGATTCGAAAACACTCTTGACTCGAACTGGCGTTCGAGTATTGTCTAGGGTGGGGATCGGGGGATTCAATGAGTGTCTATCTGTCAGACGTGGTGTCGGGTTCTGCGGTGGGGTTACGCGGACGTCTGTGGCAGTTGACGGCTGCTGAGTTACGTGCTGCTGCGGTGTCGGCGAGCGCGGAGATTCTCCGCCTCGAGGCCATTCGGGTGGCAGTGGTCGACGAGCTCTCGTTGCGTCCCGATGATCAGGTGATCGCCAGCCGCGGCGCGGGTTCCTGGTTGGCAGCGAACACAATGCTCCAGGTCCGGGACGGGAAGAAGATCGCCGCCCTCGGTGCAGCGCTGCGGCCGTTTCCAGCAGTGGCAGCCCGGTTCGATTGCGGGGACTGCTCGTTCGAGCACGCCGCGTTGATCGTGGCGTTCTGCGAGTCACCACCGAAGGGAATGCCGGACGAGGCGATGCCACGCTGCATCGATTTGTTGTTGGCTGCCGCCTCGGGAGTGGAAGCAACGACGACGAAGGTCCGATATGTGATCGCGACTTTGGAGCGCGTTTTCGAATCCGATGAGATTCCGCCAGCCGAAGACGTCGACCGCAACGAACTCCGCATCGCGTCGACGTTGAATGGTCGGGTGGTGGTGCGTGGGGATTTCGATGCCCTCACCGGCGAAATGCTGCTGTCGGCGTTGTCGAATCTGACGATGCCCACCCCGGCACCGGACGGGACCCCGGATGCTCGGTCGGCGGCGAAGCGGACCGCGGACGGGTTCACCGAACTGATCCGCCGCTATCTGGACTGCGCCAAGACCGGCATGGATGGTGGTCAGCGCCCGCACGTGAACGTACACGTCAATGCCCGTGATTTGGCTGAGCACCGGGATTGCGCCGCAACACCCACTGATGATGGTGGGTCTGTGTCGGATCTCGATGTCGGGCACATGCCCTGGCTCGGACCGCTATCCGTGTCGCAGACCAGGCTTCTCGGGTGTGATTGTTTCCTGTCGACCGTTCTGCTCGATGATCACGGCGCACCGCTCGATGCGAAACCAGGGAAACGGTTGGTCACCGCCGAACAACGCGTCGCGCTGATCGCGAGAGATAAAGGCTGCGCGTTCCCCGGCTGTACGTGTGTGCCGGCATGGACGGATGCGCACCATATTCGGCACTGGGCCAATGGCGGCCCGACGGTGATGAACAACCTGGTCCTGCTGTGCCGTTCGCATCATCGGTTGATGCACCGCAAATCCGGGTTCGTCGGAAAATGGGAAATCCGGATCGGCATCGACAACAAACCCTGGTTCATCCCACCACCCTCGATCGACCCGCAGCGACACCCGCGGCCGGCGAACACCACCTTCAAAACCTGAGGACGAACCTCAGGCACAACAGAACACGGCCGAGCACCGCATCAAAGAAGCCCTCGATGCGGTGCCTAAAGCCGTGGATTCCGTCAGACCGCCTGCGGAACCATGGTTCCTCGCGGGAATCGCTCCCGAATCTCGGCCGGGGTGACAACCCTCGGGTCGAGGGGTTGCTCGTCGCGCAGGTGGCGCTCCAACACCTTGCCGGTCATCGGCGCAATGACTTTCAGAGCTGTGGTCATATTTTTCGGCGAACTACCCACTCGTACCGCAGCTCGCACCGCGGGCGCAATCGCCTTGTCCAACAACGCGGGTTGATCGAACCCACCCATCGTTCGCATCCAGCCGGGCAATGTCGCGATAGTTGCCGGCGCGACGAGTCGGCTGAATGTCGCGAACTTCGTCTTCCCCTGCGCTCTTGGTGTTCTCAGCAAGTAGTGCATCGCGCGGTTGGCACGCTCGGAGGTACACAATCTGGGCCTGACTTCAGCGAAGTACTCCCGTACCTCATCTCGCGAGCGCGGAACGTCGGACGCTTTGCATGTCTGCAGTTCGGCAGCAATCACGCATTCTTCCCAGTACCGCTGCTCTTCGACGGTGGAGAGAGGGCCCGGCCCGTACATCTCGTAGCACTTGAGCACCGAATGCCAACCGGTCACGTGGATCCACAGTTGTGACGCCGGATTGTTTGCACTGTAACGATTTCCGGTGATCGGTTCGATGCCCGTGGCCTGAGCATGAATCCTCATGAGATGGTCGGACAACGCCAGTGCCGTCCGCCCGTCGGCAGTGGCGACGGTCAGGAAGTACGCCAAGGTTCGGTCGAGTCGCCCGGCCGGATCGCTGTAGATCCCGCTCATATCTGCCACTGCGGCAGCAAGGAAGGGGTCGAAGTGCTCGAGCACCACTGATCGCTGGAAACCGATCAGTGCTGTCGGAGCCGCCCATATCTTCCAACTAGGTGATCCTGGGCCGAAGAAACCGTAATCCTCACGCGGTCGATTCATCGCCAGTTCAGACATTTCATTCCTCCCCGTTCGTTTCGCCGGCACCGTTCAATTCGCCGGCACCGTTCATTTCGTAGGCACCAGACAAAGCGACTACCTGCTGCCAGACGTACTCGAATCGCTCGGCCGCAAACGCTGGGCGGCGAATAGATGCGAGAGCCAACCGTTGCTGATCGTCACTGGCGCTGGGTTTTCCGTACAACTCCACCGCTGCAGCACTGAAGTCGCGGACCAGGACATCGAAGATCTGATCCACCACTCCACCGTTCCGCTGCCCCTCGTCCAATCCCAAGATCTCAGCTTGTTCGAGGATCAACTGGCCGTAGACGACGAGGGTGAAGAGTTCGGTGATCGCCAGGCCGAAGTCCAAGTCGACCTGCTGCGCCGCATCCGGGGCTGCTTCGGCAAGTAGGGTCACGAGCGCTTCTGCCTGCTCGACGAACAACGCGACGTTGGGAACATCCACGAACTTCGCGTACACCGCTCGCCAGTCGTCGAATCGAACCTTCGACAACCCCCGTGCCGGGCCCTGGCGGAACAGGAATTCGTCGTCGGCGGCGTCATTGCGCGTCGGAACCGCCGGAAATGACTCAGGAGCAAAGAGATACGCCGGCATGAACTTTGCAATGAGCGCGAGGTTGACTGCGACGGTTCCTTCCAGCTTGGGCAACCCGTCGACATCCATCTTGGCCACCGCGAGGTAGCTGTCCTTCTCGAAGCCCTTTGCCGCAGCGATGTCGGAAAGCAGTCCGATCACCTTCTGTGCTTCGGTTGTCACCTTCATCTTGGTGACGGGGTTGAACAAGAGGTAGCGGCGGTCCTCGGGCGATGCGGTGCGGAAGTAGTCCACCGCGCGATCCGAGAAGAGCCTCATCGCCAGCAGGCGCGCGTACGCGTCGACGAATTCACGTCGTACGTGTGGGAAAGCCGTGACGGGATTGCCGAACAAGATTCGATTGTGCGCGTGGGTGATCGTCTCGTACAAGGCATGCGTCGACATACCGATTCCGCCGAAGCAGAGATTGAATTTTCCGATGTTCACGGTGTTGAGTGCGGCACTGAATGCTGCCTCACCGGTATGCAGAATATCTTCTGCTGCAACGGGATAGTCGGTGAGTGAGAACTCGGCTACGTACATCTGCGCCGGAACGATGTTCTTCACCACGGTGAATGCCGGATGCTCCGAGTCGGCGTAGAAGAAGACGTACTGATCGGCACCCTCCACTCCGTCGACACGACCGAAGACGGAGACCGTGTTGGCGCAGTTGCCATTTCCGATGTAGTACTTCGAACCGCTGGCCAGGTACCCGCCGCTGCCGTTGGGCGTCAACACCATGTCGGTGGAGTAGACGTCGGCGCCATGCGCTTTCTCGGACAATCCGAATGCTGCAACGCCTCCGGAAGTCAAAGCGGAAGCTGCTCGCGCCCTTGCAGTCTCGTTGTCGCTCTGCCACACCGGCCCGAGCCCGAGTATGGTCACCTGCCACGGGTACCAGTAGTTGAGTCCGTAGAAACCGAGGATCTCGGACAACGCGGCGATACGGCTGGTATCCCAGCGCTTGTCGGAGTCACCGCTACTGTCGCGGGCGGGCGTCAGGAAAGTCGCGAACAGGCCTTCCTTTGCCGCGAAGTCGAGGAAGTCGGAGTAGAAGGTCTTGTCGTGATAGTCGGCCAGAAGTCGATTCTTTCCACGCGCCTCGAACCAGTCGACCGTCGCACCCAGCAGTCTCCGCGTGGTCGCGTCGAATTCCGGCCGATCGTATGTAGAGGGATGGAGCAACAGATCATTCGGCACTGAAGAGGTCGGCGCTGTCATCGCGGTTGTTCTCCTAGAGATCTCGGCAGAGGCGCCTCACTGACCGCCTCTTCGAATACAACGCCACCGTAACAATTGCAGACCTCGAATACAACGGTTGCGTATGATTCACGAGGAAGTGGCAGGCAGATTAGGGTGGGAGCGGAGGTGAGGCACACGATGACCAGGTCACAAGCTGACGCAACGGATACACCGCGACGCAAATACGCCCCTCGTATGGCGCCCGAGCAACGACGTGAACAGCTCCTCGACGCAGCATTCGAGGTCACCGGCCGTGTTGGCCTGCACAACCTCAGCATGGAATCAGTTGCTGCCGAAGCCGGCGTCGGCAAGCCCGTCCTCTACACGATTTTCGATACCAGGACCGATCTCGTCGCCGCACTCCTGCGCCGCGAGCACGAGCGAGCCATCGCTCAAGTGCTCGAAACCATGCCGACTGATCTGAGCGAGCTCGGCCCAGCGGCGTCGTACACCGGGACCGTTGGCGCCTTCGTCGACGCCGTACTCGAGAACCCGACGCGCTGGCGCCTGATTCTGACGTCTGTCGAGAACGCCCCCAGCGAGTATCACGGCTTGTTGAAACTCTCTCGCGGAGCTGTTTTCGCCCGCGCCGAAGAACTGGCCCGTGCAGGGATTGCACTCGAACCGAAGCTCGAAGGCCTTGATCCGGTTCTCCTCGCACACACCATGATGTCGTTTGCCGAAATGCTTGGACGGTTGGCGGTCAGCGACCCCGAAACCTATACCCGAGAACGGCTTTCCAGCTTCGCCGTGGCTCTCGCACAGTCGGTAGGCCGTTAGACAGAGACCCGAAACCTGTCGGTCGGATCTGCTTCAATACACGCATGACATCACCATCGATCGAACCGCTGCAGCTTTTCGAAACGTCTCCCGGAAACTGGTCGCTGATGCTCACCGACCAGCACTTCGGCAAGGTTGCAGCGGTATTCGAGCAGGTAGAAGGCTTCGAAGGTTCCGGCTACGACTGGGCTTCGGTGGCCCATGCAGTGGTGGGTCGGGATGCACCGCATCTGGAAGGTCGATTCGGCACCGATCCCGAAGCCGGCATGTTCGTTGCGTACGGCGGCGACAACGAAGCTCTCGGTGAACTCGGAGCGCTTCTCGCCAAAGCGTATTCGGATGCAGACTACCTCGGCGGCCTGGTCGCGATCTCCGAACTCGACTGATACCCACCAGCAAAACGACACCGGCCCCGCACCTAGGTGCGGGGCCGGTACCGAACGAAAGATCTAGCCGACCAACAGCTCGGCAATCTGAATGGTGTTGAGCGCGGCACCCTTACGCAGGTTGTCACCCGAAACGAAGAGCGCGAGTCCGCGGCCCTCCGGGACACCCGGATCCTGACGGATACGACCGACCAGCGACGCGTTGCCACCGGCAGCGGCCAGCGGCGTCGGAACCTCGACCAGCTCGACGCCCGGAGCGTCGGCGAGGATTTCCTTGGCGCGAGCAACAGAGAGCGGGTTAGCGAACTCTGCGTTGATCGCGAGCGAGTGCCCGGTCACGACGGGAACGCGCACGCATGTGCCCGAAACCAGCAGATCAGGAAGTCCGAGGATCTTGCGGCTCTCGTTGCGGAGCTTCTGATCCTCGTCGGTCTCGCCGCTTCCGTCGTCGACCAGCGAACCGGCCAACGGCAGAACGTTGAACGCGATGGGGGCGACGTAGTTGTTCGGGGCCGGGAAGTCGACGGCACTGCCGTCGTGAACCAGCTTCTCGGCGTCACCGACGACGGCGCGCACCTGGCCGAGGAGTTCTTCGACGCCGGCGATGCCGCTACCGGACACAGCCTGGTAGCTGGAGACGATCAGACGCTGCAGACCGGCTTCGTCGTGCAGAACCTTGAGCACCGGCATCGCTGCCATGGTGGTGCAGTTGGGGTTCGCGATGATGCCCTTGACCAGGTTCTTCGTGTCCTGCGGGTTGACCTCGCTGACCACGAGGGGAACCTCGGGATCCTTACGCCATGCCGAAGAGTTGTCGACAACCGTTGCTCCGGCAGCAGCGAAGCGCGGAGCCTGGGCGCGCGAGAGCGTCGCACCAGCGGAGAAGAGGGCGATGTCGATGCCCTTCAGGTCCTCATCCGATGTGGCGGCCGCATCCTCGACGATGATCTCTTCGCCGCGGAAGGGCAGCTTCTTACCGGCGGAGCGTGAAGATGCGAAGAACCGCACCTTGTCCGCGGGGAAGTTCCGCTCTTCGAGCAAAGTGCGCATGACGATGCCGACCTGACCGGTCGCACCGACAACAGCGATAGTCGTCATGAGAAATTACCGTCCCGTTCCAGCGTGTACTACTGCTTCTTCTTCGCCACCGAGCCCGAAAGCGTCGTGGATGACACGTACAGCGTCGTCCAATTCGGTGTCCTTGACCAGCACTGAGATGCGAATCTCAGAGGTCGAGATGAGGTCGATGTTGATGTCTGCCTTGGCCAGCGCCTCGCAGAACGTGGCGGTGACGCCCGGGTGGCTCCGCATTCCGGCGCCGACCAGGGAAACCTTGCCGATGTGGTCGTCGAACAAGATCTGCGTGAAGCCGATGTCTTCCTGGCGCTTGGTCAGGATCTCGACGGCGCGGGGGCCGTCGGCCGTCGGAAGCGTGAAGGTGATGTCCGTCTTGTTGGTCTCCACCTTGGAGATGTTCTGCAGCACCATGTCGATGTTGATCTCGGCATCGGAAACGGCGCGGAACACCTTGGCAGCGTGTCCCGGTGTGTCCGGCAATCCGACAACGGTGATCTTGGCTTCGCCGCGATCGTGCGCGACTCCGGTGATCAGGGCCTCTTCCACAGGAATGTCCTCCATCGATCCGGACACGATTGTTCCGGGCTTGGTGGTGTATGACGAACGGACGTGCACAGGCACGTTGTAACGACGGGCGTACTCGACGCACCGGAGCATGAGCACCTTGGCGCCACACGCTGCGAGTTCGAGCATTTCCTCGAAGGAAACCGTCTCGAGGCGGTGAGCGTCGGGGACGATGCGCGGATCGGCGGAGAAAACGCCGTCGACGTCGGTGTAGATCTCGCAGACGTCAGCGTTGAGTGCAGCTGCCAACGCCACGGCAGTGGTGTCGGAGCCACCGCGTCCGAGCGTCGTGATGTCCTTGCTGTCCTGGCTGACGCCTTGGAATCCGGCGACCAGAACGATCGAGCCTTCGTCGAGCGCCGTGCGAACACGGCCGGGCGTGACGTCGATGATCTTGGCGTTTCCGTGGCTGCCGGTCGTGATGACTCCGGCTTGTGAGCCCGAGAACGAACGAGCTTCGGCGCCGAGGGAGTGAATTGCCATCGCTACCAAGGAGTTGGAGATGCGCTCACCCGAGGTCAGCAACATGTCCATTTCACGGGCCGGCGGGGAAGGGCACACCTGCTGAGCCAGGTCGAGCAGCTCATCGGTGGTATCGCCCATCGCTGACACCACGACGACGACATCATTGCCGGCCTTCTTGGTCTCGACGATCCGTTCAGCGACTCGTCGGATGCGCTCGGCGGTTGCCACCGAGGATCCGCCGTACTTCTGGACGACGAGAGCCACGCGTTTCTACCTCCAGGTCGAAATTGTTTACAGATACCAGAGGTCGAGCTTACCGAGGTGGTCCTGGGACTTCCCGATGCGTACTGCTGTTCGCCTCAGATCCGCGCGGGATCAGTTGCGAGATCCGCGCTCGCATCAATGTCGCAGAACGCGAACCACCGGCAACGTAACCGACCACCGCGACGGCAACTCCGCAGGCGAGAAGCATGCGGATACTGCTGATCAGGGAAACTGCCAGCGCGTCGTACACCGCGACTGCCGCCTCGGACGACGGTATGTCTGAATTCTGTAAATAGACCCGGCGCACGACGGCCAGCGCCACCAACAGGGCGATCATCGCCACCGCCGTCGCCAGCCCGACCAGGGACAGCGCGCGCCTTCGCCCCGGCGCAACCGCGACGGCCGCAATCGCGCAGGCCACCGAAGCCCACGGCAGCCAGGCCGCTGCTCGGTCGAGAGTGTCCGAGAAGTCCTGAGCCCGCACCAACTCGTCGGATTGCACGATCTCGAACTGAGGATCGAAGGTCGGGAGGCGATCGACCACGGTGAATCCGCGATCGCGGAGGTTCGTCCGCAGTTCCGTCATGATCGGTTCGAGGGAGAGGGTGACCGTTCCGCTGTCGTCGGCGCGAACGATGCCGTCGGTGGCTCGGCCGGTCACCATCGCGGCAAGTTGCGCGTGAGCCTGTCGGTTGGCTGCGGTCCAGAGCGTCGCGAACTGATCGCTCGAGACCAACGCCTGAGCGGCCTCGCGAACGAGTCTCTCGGCTTGTCTCGTCACCACCTGCGGAAATCTGTCCAACCGCTGCGTCAATTCCTCGGTCAGCCGGTCGACGACCGCCGATTGGACAGCGGGGTCGGCAGCCAACGGGGCAACCGTCTCGACGTAGCTGTCGGTGTCGTTCACCTGGGTGTGGACGAACAGCGCGAGCACCGAGCCGGCAGAACCGAGACCAGCGAGAACGATCAGCAGTGAACAGACGATCCAGCGGATCGAGCGCATCACGTGTGCTTGGCGCGCGCCGGTCGAATCTTCGCGGTGATGTGGTGAATGCGGTGATCGTCAGCGGGTATCCGGAAGGTCTCGGTAACCCGAACGGTCATCAGGTTCCGCCCGAACAACCCGGCGTCAAGGAGGTAGTCAGCCGTCAGGTCGTCCCCGTCGACCGTCCACTCCACCTCACGAATGTCGCGGATCACGCGATACTGAGGACCTCCGGAAAGGCTGCGCCGCAAATGATTCCCCGAAAACCCGGTCTTCAACCCGACCTCGTGACGTACCGCGTCCGGAGCCAGCGGTACGGAACTGCCATCGTGGCTGCGGAGCGCGTCGAGGTACGTGCTCGCCACGGCGATTCGGGGATCCATGGACGACAGTCCACCATTTTCGGGGCCGAAACGGCAGCACAATTCGGCGACAAATTGGACATGAGGGCGAACCCCACCGATTTCTCCCGAAATCCAGGAGTAGAGTGCTGTGCATGCAGCGCGCACTCCTTCTTGGTTGCCGCGACGGGGTCTGATCCAGACTGGCCTCCCGCCGCGGGGTTTTTGTGCGCCGGTCGACCAAGCCTTCCGGACTCATGGTCTTGACCAACAGGTCAACAGGCCGGGTCCACAATCCTGGAGATCACACCCATGTCCCCCGCTGACGCATTCACCACCGGCACTCGCACCATCACCCCGCCCACGAAGCCGGCACCTTCCGACCAGCCTGCGTGGAACACGCAGAAGAACTCGTCGATGCCGACGTTCCGCTACCGCCCGTTCGCCGAAGAGGTCGAGACGGTCACGCTGCCCGACCGCACCTGGCCGGACAAGATCATCGACCGAGCACCGCAATGGTGTGCCGTTGATCTGCGCGACGGCAACCAGGCACTGATCGATCCGATGAGCCCGGCACGCAAGCGTCGTATGTTCGATCTCCTGGTTCGTATGGGCTACAAGGAGATCGAGGTCGGCTTCCCGTCCGCGAGCCAGACGGACTTCGATTTCGTTCGCGAGATCATCGAAGACGGCGCGATCCCGTCCGACGTCACCATCCAGGTGCTGACGCAGTCGCGTCCCGAACTGATCAAGCGAACCTTCGAGGCGTGTGAAGGTGCCGAGAACGCGATCGTGCACTTCTACAACTCCACCTCGATCCTGCAGCGCCGCGTCGTGTTCCGCGCCGACAAGGACACGATCAAGAAGATCGCCACCGACGCCGCCGAACTGGTCCTGGCCGAGTCGAAGAAGTACCCGGACACCAACTGGCGCTGGGAGTACTCGCCCGAGTCCTACACCGGTACCGAGCTCGAGTACGCCAAGGAAGTATGTGACGCCGTCACCGAAACCCTGGGTGCGACGCCTGCCAACCCGGTCATTCTGAACCTGCCCGCCACCGTCGAGATGGCTACGCCCAACGTGTACGCCGACTCCATCGAGTGGATGCACCGCAACCTGGCTCGCCGCGATTCGGTCATCCTGTCGCTGCACCCCCACAACGACCGCGGCACCGGCGTCGCTGCAGCCGAACTGGGCTACCAGGCCGGCGCAGACCGCATCGAAGGCTGCCTGTTCGGCAACGGCGAGCGCACCGGCAACGTCTGCCTGGTGACCCTCGCTCTGAACATGTTCACGCGCGGCGTCGACCCGCAGATCGATTTCTCGAACATCGACGAGATCCGTCGCACGGTCGAGTACTGCAACCAGCTGCCCGTCCACGAGCGTCATCCGTACGGCGGCGACCTGGTCTACACCGCGTTCTCCGGCAGCCACCAGGACGCGATCAACAAGGGCCTCGACGCCATGAAGGTCGACGCCGACAGCCAGGACTCCGACGTCGACGACATTCTCTGGCAGGTCCCCTACCTGCCGATCGACCCGAAGGACGTCGGCCGCAGCTACGAGGCAGTCATCCGCGTGAACTCGCAGTCCGGCAAGGGCGGCGTCGCGTACATCATGAAGGCCGATCACGGTCTGGTGCTGCCGCGTCGTCTGCAGGTCGAGTTCTCGCAGTCGGTCCAGAAGATCACCGACGGCGAGGGCGGCGAGGTCTCGCCGAAGGAAATGTGGGACGTATTCCACGAGGAGTACCTCGCTCCCATCACCCCGCTCGAGCGCATGAAGCAGAAGGTCACCGCGTCCGAGGAAGACGGCGGCACCGACGCGATCACCGCGATCGTCAAGGTGAACGGCAAGGAGCAGGAGATCTCGGGTACCGGTAACGGCCCGCTCGCTGCCTTCGTCGACGCGCTGGGAAGCATCAACTTCGACGTCCGTGTCCTCGACTACTCCGAGCACGCGATGTCCGCCGGTGACGACGCCCAGGCCGCGGCCTACGTCGAGTGCGCCGTGACCGGCCCGGACGGTCAGAGCACCGTCGTCTGGGGTGTGGGTATCGCCACGTCGATCACGACAGCGTCGCTGCGTGCCGTGGTCTCGGCAGTGAACCGCGCCAGCTGACACTCAACGCCTGATAAACCCTGCTTCTGAACAAACCCTGGTCTCACCCGATTTTCGGGTGAGACCAGGGTCGTTTTCAGGGCGCTGAAGACTATCGCTTCATGATTTCGATTCCACATGACATTGGTCCCGAAAGAGTCGGTTAGCGAAGTTAACAAAAAGAATTCACCCATCGAGGATGATGCAGACGCCACGTGCGCGTGAGATAGTCAGCTCAGACAAATCCGACTTGTGAAATGGAGCTCGACAATGGATTCCTTTTGGGACTTCCTCTGGCTGATCATCATCAGCTTCGCGTTCATCGCGTACCTGATCCTGCTCTTCTCGATCATCACCGACCTGTTCCGCGATCACAAGACCTCCGGATGGGTGAAGGCAATCTGGATCGTCTTCCTGTTCTTCATTCCGCTGCTCACCTCGCTCGTCTACCTGATCGTTCGCAGCGACGGAATGGCACAGCGGTCCCTCGAGGCTGCGCAGCAGGTCAAGAACGCACAGGACAGCTACATCCGTGAGGTTGCCGGAAAGTCCCCGGCCGAATCCATCGCAGATGCAAAGGCCCTTCTCGACGCCGGAACCATCAGCGAAGAAGAATTCGCAGCACTGAAGGCCAAGGCTCTCGCCTGATACCGGCCCTCACTAAGCGGCCCTCACTAATCCGTGAGGATTGCACTACCGAAGCGGGAGCGACACTAATCGTGTCGCTCCCGTTTTGTGTTCATTCACCAACAGCCGTTCATTCACCAACAGCCCTCCATCACCAACAGCCCTTCATTCACCAACAGCACGCGCGACGTCGCGAAAAGCGTCGAGAACCACTCCGACAGCCGGACTGCGGTTGGCATGTAACCGAGTTGCCAATTCATAAACGCGGGCAGCGCGCACTCCCGCCACCGGTTTCCTCGACACTCCGGGATGCGTGATGGCGTAACGCGGCATCAAAGCCACGCCGTGACCGGCCGCCACCAGTTCTTCGATGACGCGGAAATCGTTTATCCGATGAGCGACGCGAGGCTGGACGCCGGTCACGGACGCAACCGACAACAGAACGTCGTCGACCGGAAACCCGCCGCGCACGCTGATCCAGTTCTCGTCGGCCAATTGCTCCAACCGAACCGAATCCTGCTCGGCGAGTGGATGATCAGGCCGCAGCACCAGATCGATCGGTTCACGCATCAGCGGTTGAACGCTGACCCGGGGAAACGACGTCTCGGCTCCGCGTTCGTCACGGTGAGTGAGGATCACGTCGTGATCGGCCAACAGCCCAGGGACGGCCGACGCCGGTTTGTCGACGTCGTAGGCGTCGAGGTCCACGTCCGAGTTCTTCAGCGCTGTCAGAACACCGGGCAGCAGGAGTGCCGCACCGGAAGGAAAGAACGCGACTCGCACCTTGCCGCGCGGTGAGCCTCGGTACGACGCCATCTCGTCCGCTGCCCGGTCGAGAGCCGCCACCACGTCGTCGGCGCGAAGTACCAGCGCTCGGCCCGCGTCGGTGAGGCGCAGCGTGCGCCCGTCCGGTTCGAGGAGCGAGACCCCCGCTTCTCGTCCGAGGATCTTGAGTTGTTGCGAGACCGCTGACGGCGTCATCGACAGAGCGAGAGCAGTGGCACCGACAGTTCCTCGATCGGCGAGCTCGCGGAGGATTCGCAAACGTGTGGCGTCCATCTAGTGACCAGCTTCTTTGTAGCGCCCTGCATCCATGTAGCAAAACTACATGGATAGTGCATCTATATTCGCTTGTTCTGATGCTTTGTACGGCTCACGATTAACGTCATGACTCCCCGCGACCGTCTCCTCGGCCTGACCGTGATCGTCTTGTGGGGTCTGAACTTCCTGGCCATTCGTGTCGGCCTGGATCATTTCCCACCGTTCTTCTTCGCTGCGCTCCGGTTTCTGATCATCGCAATTCCGGTGGTCGTCTTCGTGCCGCGTCCGCAGGTACCGCTCCGTTGGCTGCTGCTCTACGGATTCGGTTTCGGATTCGGCCAGTTCGTCTTCCTCTTCTGGGCGATGCACTCGGGGATGCCGACGGGTCTTGCATCACTGGTTCTGCAGTCGTCAGCGCCGTTCACCGTCGTACTCGGCGCGTTTCTGCTCCGCGAGAAGCTCAGCGTCTGGCAGGTCTCCGGGATCGCCGTTGCCGTTGCCGGGATGTCCTTGATCGGCTGGGACCGTTCACACCACGCGGCACTGCTGCCCGTCATCCTGACGCTCCTCGGCGGTCTGTCCTGGGCGTTCGGTAATCTCGGCAGCCGTTTGGCCGCGGCGAACACCGTCGGCGAGCCCGCACCGATGCGCTTGATGTTGTGGATGTGCGTCATCCCGCCGTTGCCGATGCTCGCCCTGTCCGCGGTGGTCGAAGGCCCCACTGTCGGCTGGCACGCACTCGGCACCGCGTTCAGCGCCGACGCCTGGCCGTCACTGGTCGGGTTGGCCTACATCATTCTGCTCGGCACCATCGCCGGATCCGGGCTCTGGACGATGCTCATGGGACGCTATCCCGCCGGCATGGTGGCTCCGCTCTCCTTGCTGGTGCCGGTTGTGGGTATCGGCGCGTCCTGGTTGTTCCTGCACGAGGATCCGAGCCCGTTGTCACTGGTCGGGGCAGTCATCGTGATTGCCGGAGCGAGTGCCGCGCAGATGAGGCGCAAACCCGCCGGCACTGTTTTCTCGGACACACCTGCAGCCTCACCACCGGCGCGACTCGGCGTCTGACGACGCCCTGTGCCAAACTCGGGCCGTGGGAACTGGACTATCGATCACAGCGCGCGGAAAGCTCGCCATGCGAGCTGCCGCAGCAGCATCTTGGGCATCGCAGAAGGCCGGGCGCGGCAAGGGTTCGATGATCGGCGGGTTGATCGCCCTCAAGATCGACCCGACGCTCATGACTCAACTCGGACGCGGCAAGCGCACCGTCGTGGTCACAGGCACCAACGGCAAGTCGACGACCACGCGTATGACCGCCGCAGCGCTCGCGACGCTCGGTGACGTCGCCACGCAGGCCGACGGCGCCAACATGGATGCCGGGATCGTGGCCGCTCTGGCCGCGCGTACGGACGCGACGCTGGCAGCACTCGAGGTCGACGAGCTGCACGTCCCCCACGTAGCCGACGCCGTGAACCCGGAAGTGATCGTGCTGCTGAATCTCAGCCGCGATCAGCTCGACCGGGTCGGCGAGATCAACATGATCGAGCGGAAGCTCCGCGCGTGCGTCAATGCTCATCCGAACGCGGTGATCGTCGCCAACTGCGACGACGTACTGGTCACCTCCGTGGCATACGACGCCACCAACGTCGTGTGGGTTGCTGCCGGCGGCGGCTGGGCCGGCGATTCCGTCAGCTGCCCGCGGACCGGCGAACCCATCGTGTGGGAGGGAAAGCACTGGCGCAGTACCGGTTCCGACTTCGCACGGCCCGAGCCGACCTGGTGGCTCGACGACGACAATCTTTACGGCCCCGACGGCCTGAAGATTCCGATGACGTTGACTCTCCCCGGAAAAGCCAACCGCGGTAACGCCGCTCAGGCCGTAGCGGCAGCGGCGGCTTTGGGCGCAGATCCGGTCGGGGCAGTTGCCGCCGCGTCGACGGTCCAGGAAGTCGCCGGCCGGTACAGCACCGTCGAGGTCGGACCGCACTCCGTTCACATGCTGCTCGCGAAGAATCCGGCCGGTTGGCAGGAAGCACTGTCGATGATCGATCCCACGGTGGACGGCCTGGTCATCGCGGTGAACGGTCAGGTGCCGGACGGCGAGGACCTCTCCTGGCTGTGGGACGTGAAGTTCGAACACTTCGAAGGCGTCAAGGTAGTGGCCGCCGGCGAACGCGGAACCGATCTCGCCGTTCGCCTCACGTACGCAGGCGTCGAGCACACCCTCGATCCGGATCCGTTGCGCGCCATCGCTTCCTGCCCTCCCGGACGTGTGGAGGTACTGGCGAACTACACGGCCTTCCGTGATCTCAACACCGCCATCGCGAAGGAGTCTCGCAATGTCTGACTCGACAATTCGCATCGGATTGGTACTCCCCGACGTCATGGGCACCTACGGCGACGGCGGCAATGCCCTGATCCTGCGTCAGCGTCTGCGGATGCGCGGCTACGACGCCGAGATCGTGGACATCACCTTGAGCGATCCGGTCCCCGATTCACTCGACGTGTACACGTTGGGTGGCGCCGAGGATTCCGCTCAGCGACTCGCGACACGTCACCTCGCGAAATACCCTGGCCTGCAACGCGCCGCCGAGCGTGGTGCACCGGTTCTGGCGATCTGCGCTGCCATTCAAGTGCTCGGCAACTGGTACGAAACCTCCAGTGGCGAACGCGTCGAAGGTGTCTCGATGCTCGACGTCACGACCTCTCCGCAGGAGAAGCGTTCCATCGGCGAGGTCATCACGAAACCGTTGATCGACGGGCTCACCGCTCCTCTCTCGGGTTTCGAGAATCACCGCGGCGGAACAACTCTGGGCAGCTCAGCCTCTGGGTTCGCGCGAGTCACCCACGGCGTCGGAAACGGCGTCGGTGACGGATTCGAAGGCGTCGTGCAGGGTTCGGTGATCGGGACGTACATGCACGGACCCGCTTTGGCGCGTAACCCGGAACTCGCGGACCTCCTGCTCATGCGGGCCTTGGGCGTCGACGAGCTCGAACCCCTGCACCTGCCCGAGGTCGACAAGCTCCGCAAGGAGCGACTCGCGATTCGCTGAGCCCATGTCGTCCGTTCGGACGACTGTTGGTGGGCCGCGGCACCTCGTAGCCTCGTTCCATGCGTCTTCGGGTGGCGATCTGTATTGCGGCGACTGCGATCATTGCCGTCGGGTGTTCGACGCAGGGCGGCGGTGGAACCCAGGAAGTGGGTGGGACCCAGGAAGTAGGCGGGACCCAGGAAGAAGGCGGGACCCAGCAGGCAACTGTCGCTGCTGATCCGGCTGCAGAAGCAACGGCGCCTACCGTCATCGTGCTGGACGCCTCGGGGTCGATGAAGCAGGACGACGCTCCCGGTCCTCGAATCGATGCCGCCAAGAACGCGATTCACACTCTTGTCAGTGGTCTTCCAGACGATGCTGCGCTCGGTCTGATCGCGTACGGCACCGCCACAGGTAGCAGCGACGCCGAGAAGGACGCGGGTTGCCGCGACATCAAGACCGTCGTGCCACTCGGTCCACTGGATCGACACGCATTCGCAGCGGGAATCGACGGGCTGTCCGCGTCGGGGTACACGCCGATCATGTCTGCACTTCAGCAAGCGGCCGCCGCGCTCCCCGCCGAGGGTGAGCGCACGATCATCCTCGTCTCCGACGGGGAGGACACCTGCTCAACCGAGCCTCCGTGCGAGTCCACCGAAGCGATACCTCACGATCCTGACCTGACCATCCACACCATCGGATTCAAGCTCGACGCCGCTGCGTCCGGCCAGCTGAAGTGCATCGCCGACGCCACCGGGGGCATGGCGATCGACGCCGCCAACGCGGCCCAACTCACCGCACGCCTTGCGGTCGCCTCGAACCCCGAGTCCGCGCGGGAGCGACTCTCCACCAGCGGCTTCCGCAACCTTCGTATCGGGATGACTGAGAGCGAGGCGCGAGAGGTTGCCGGCGACCTGGCACCGGTGTCGAAGACCGGAACGGTAGTCCTCGAATGGCAGGACTGCGAATTGACCTTCACCGACGGCGTTCTCGTCGAAATTGCGCCCCGGACCGGCGCTGCCACACTGGACGGACTGACCGTCGGCCAGAAGATGCAGCGTGCCGCCGAACTGTACGGTCCCTTTACTGCCACAACCAATTCCGACGGCGAATCGGTTGCGGTCTTTCCGGCCGACTCCGAAGCAGGTATCGGGTATCGCATCACCTTCACACCCGAAGGCAAGAAAGCGGATGAGGGAACTATCACCCGCATAGTCCTCTGCCGGTGTTTGCCCGCAACTGCGGGGTCATCGGCGGGCGGTACACCCACCGAGATCGTGAATCTTGTTGCCGTCGACAGTTCAGGCGAACCCAAACCCGGTTGGAGTGTCAAGACACCGGTCATGAAGATCAGCGAGTGCTACGCAGCATCGCAATCGGCAGTCACGCCGGGAGTCATCACCTACGGAAGCACCGCAGACGGGGCGGACGCGTGTTGGGTCGGCCCGGAGCCCGATTCGATTCTCTGCCTGCAATTTCCCTGGGGAACAGAACTGATCACCGCTCGGGGTGTGGACGGCGTCGAGGCATATCCGCGGCCCGCCGACCCGAGTCCCTTCGGGCTCGAACTCGAGAACGGCCTTCTCTGCCGCGTCCGGTACGGCGGTTCGTGGCCTTCTCCCGAATCCGACCCCCGTCTGGCGGGCGCCTACTCCTGCCGAGGGCAGGGGACGGATACACCCATCGTATGGGCCGAAAGCACCTATCCGATCGATCGTTCCGAAGATCGGTGGACCGTGCTGGTCGGACCGTCGAAGGGACCGCTGGAAACCGTCGCCGTCACCAAGGCGATATTCCTTGCCGCCGAATGAGCGCTCAGACGGTTTCCGATTTACCCTCGGTCAGAATCAGTTCCACGGCCAACAGCGCGGCGCAAGCCAGTCCCGCGACAAGTTCGGGCACCGCGGTGTAGGTGCCGCCGAGCACGACGACTATCGCTACCGAGAACGGTGCGAGGGTGCGCACCGAGGAGTCGTGCAGTCGAATGTGGATGAACCACAACGCTGCAAGAATGACCGCGACCGGAATGGTGACTGCAGCACCCGTCACCAGCGCGCTGCCGTCACCGTGGTGAGTCCAGAAGTCGACACGCGAGGCCAACCCCGCACCGATGGCGGCAGCGGCGGCGAAGATGAAGTAGTGGCCGAAGCCCCAGACGAAGGGTGAGACGTTGTCACCGCCGATCACTTCGCCTGCATTGCGTTGGAAGTAGAGCCACCACAGGCTGAAGACAATCAGAATGCCGCCGATCACGACGTAGGTGACCTGCGCTGCCGGATGCTCACCGTCCACGGCGTCCTGAATCGCAATGGTGGTCGAGAGGATCGTCTCGCCCAGAACGATGATGAAGAACAACGAGTACCGCTCTGCGATGTGATGCGGGTGCCACGGTGTCATGCCCGGCTTCTCCGACCAGATCGGTACCGCGAATTCGCACAGAACCAACACCAGGAACGTCGGGACGTAAATGGCGGACGGCACGAAGTAGAAACCGATCCAACCGATCTGGACCAATACGATTCCGAGAGCGTATCGACGAGCCGTGAGCGCATGTTCGGGGTCGTTCCGCGACACCCTGAGCCATTGGATGACCAGGGCTATTCGCATGATGACGTAGCCGACGATGATGAGCAGGGCGTCGTCGTTGAAGAAGCGGACGATGCCGGCTGCAAGGACCAGCGATCCGAGGATCTGGAAGATGGTCAGCAGCCGGGCGATTCCGTCGTCGTTGTCGTACGCCGAGGTGAACCACGTGAAGTTCAGCCACGTCCACCAGATCGCGAAGAACGCCATCGCGAAGTGTCCGACGCCCGAAGCTGCGTGCCCTTCGCTGATCGCGTGGTGCAGACCGGTCGCCGCTTGAGCGACCGCCACGACGAAGCAGAGGTCGGTGAGCAGCTCGAGCGGCGTCGCCACCCGATGCGGCTCGTGCGGATCCCGCGGAACCAACGGCCTGATAAACGAACTGGTGCGATTCACGAAGGGCAGAGTAGCGCGACGATTGCCGACGCGCTGCCCGTCTCTGGAACCTGTCGTCTCAGATATTCACGCCGACGCGCCGATCTGGGCTCGGATCTCCAACTGATCGGCGAGTTCGGCGCCTATCGCCCCCGCGCTCCCCAAGGTGAAGGCGATCTGCCGTCCCCACAGGAAATAGCGGTGAATCGGGTAGTCGACATCCGCGCCGATTCCGCCGTGCATGTGCTGGGTCGCGTGGACCACGCGCAGGCCACCGCGCGACGCCCACCATTTGGCGACCAGCGCAGCTGCTTCCGCTTCACTCTCGACTCCGCTGTCCATCAGCCAGGCAGCACGGTGCGTGGTCAACCTTGTGCTCTCGGTGTCGAGGTACGCGTCGGCGGCCCGGACGGCAACTGCCTGGTTGGTCGAGAGGGGACGACCGAATTGCACTCGCTCGGAGGTGTATTTCGCCGTCATCGCCAGCGCTTCCTCGCAAACGCCGGTGGCCAGGGCCGCCAGCGCCACCCGTGCTCGCCGCAACGTCCAGTCTCGAACCACCGCGCCGTCGGCGGGAAGTGCGTCAGCTGTAGTAACCGCAACCCCGTCGAACTGCACAGCGCTGTTGTTCTCGCGGTTCGTCACCTGTAGCGGTGTACGCACCAGCGCGTCCCGGTCCGTCGGCACGATCATGACGGTGACACTGCCGTCCGGCATCGTCACCGGAAGCACCAGTGCGGCAGCGAACTCGGCCGCCGGGACGGAGTCGACACGTCCGGACAGTACCCAGCCGTCCGCGGCGGGCTCGGCGCGAACCGCCGTCTCGGCGTTGTAGCCGGTATCGAAGGCACCGGTGACGATCACCGAGCCGTCGAGCAGTCCCGGAAGCCACGACGCTTTCTGCTCCGTGCTGCCGAACTCGGCAATCGGTAGCGCCGCCGTTGCAACTACCGACCACAACGGAACCTGAGCAACGCGTCGGCCCTGTTGTTCGAGAACGGCGGCGAGCCCGAGCATTCCGAGTCCCGCTCCCCCGACCTTCTCTGGCAGAGCAATCCCCAGGACGTCGGAGTCGGCGAGGAGCTTCCACAGTTCGGCGTCGAAACCGCCGGCGCCCTCCACTTCCCGCAGTCGGTCCACTCCGGACTTCGCCGAGAAGATCGATTCACTCAGATCCCGCACAGCGGACAGATTGTCGTCGAATTCGAATTCCATGTCAGCTCTTTTCGTTCTGTGCAGCGGGCCGGCGACGCGCAGCGAGCGTCATACCCAGGCACTTGGCTGCGACAATTTCACGCATCACTTCGTTGGTACCGCCGCCGAAGGTGTTGTTCTGGGCACGGCGACCCAGGTTCTCGACTCGCCCTTCGAGTACAGCTCCGGGTGCGCCGGGGCGCAGCAAGCCCTTGGCGCCCAGCACTTCCTGCAGCATGCCGTACGCACTGACGACGGCTTCTGTACCGAAGATCTTGGCCGCGGCCGAATCCCCACCGCCCAAGGTGTTGGCGGCGACGTCCGCCACCAGCCGCAGGTTCATCAGATCAGCAGCACTGAGCAGCGCGTAGACCTCCGCCAATTTCTCACGTACCCAGCCGATGTCGTAGACGTGGCCGTCACCCGCGGGTTCTGTCTTCGCCCACTCGACCACCTCGGCGAAGAGCTCGTTGGCGATGCCTCCGCGTGCTGCCAGGGCGACACGTTCGTGGTTGAGCTGGTTGGTGATGAGCTTCCACCCCTGATTGAGCTCACCGACGACATTGGCGATCGGGACCCGAACATCTTCGTAATAGGTTGCCGAAGTACTGATTCCGCCCACGGTGTGAATTTCGGTGACCGAGAACCCCGGGGAGTTCGTCGGCACCAGGACCACGGAAATACCCTGATGCGTCGGCGCATCCGGATCGGTACGAACGGCCAGCCAGACCCAGTCGGCAAACACACCGGCACTGGTGAAGATCTTGTTGCCATTGATGACCAGTTCGTCACCCTCGATGCGGGCGCGAGTTTCCAGTGCCGCGAGATCGGTGCCCGCATTCGGTTCGGTGTAGCCGATGGCAAAGATCAACTCGCCGGCGAGGATCGGGCGGAGGAAGAAGTCCTTCTGCGCCTGCGTTCCATGCTTGATCAAGGCTGGACCAACGGTGTTCAGCGTGACCAGCGACAGCGGTGCGTTGGCGCGAATCACCTCGTCGTAGAACACGTACAGAGCCTCGGGGTCCTCACCCCGTCCGCCGAATTCTTCCGGCCACCCCAAGCCCAACCAGCCGTCCTTGCCCATCCGGCGCAGGATGCGATCGAAGACGGGGCCCCCTTCGGTCTGATCGACCAGAGCGCGGCGATCTTCCTCGTTGATGATCTCCGCGAAGTAAGCCCGCAATTCCTTGCGCAGAGTCTTCGACTCCTCCGACAAATCCAGATACATGGTGAAGCTCCTAAGATCTACGAACGCGGCAGGCCGAGTACGCGCTGCGCGATGACGTTGAGTTGAATTTCGACGGTTCCGCCGCCGAACAGAATCGAGGGCAGTCCGATGTGGTCTATCGCGTAATTCGCTGCCGGATCGACAACGGCAGCGCGCGGTCCGAGCAGTCGCAACAGATCCCGCGAGCCCTCACGTTGCGCCAGGGCGTTGTACACCTTCGAGACACTGATCTCGGCACCCGGTTCCTGACCCGCCAGTCGCGCCGACACCCCGCGCAGATTCATCGCGGACAGCGCCAGTTCGCGAGAGATACTGCGGCCGAGGCCTTCCACCGCCTCCTCGCGGGGGCAGTCGTGGCTCGCCTCGGCTATCACCTGGCGGAATTGATCGCTCGAACCGTGGTGCAGTGTGCTGCCCATACTCAGGCGCTCGTTGGACAGTGTGGTCGCAGCCAACTTCCAACCCTGCCCCGGTTCCGCGACCAGGCAGTCGTCCGGCACGAACACGTCGTCGAGGAATACCTCGTTGAACTCCGACTTTCCGGTGGATTGTTTGAGCGGACGTACGTCGATGCCCTTCGAGGTCATGTCGACCAGGAAGTACGACAGCCCACGGTGTTTCGGAGCGTCGGCGTCGGAGCGTGCCAGGCATACTCCCCAATCTGCCTCGTGCGCACCCGAGTTCCACACTTTCTGCCCCGACAGGACCCAGCCACCGTCGACCTTGCGCGCTTTCGTACTCAGACCGGCAAGGTCTGATCCCGCGCCCGGCTCGCTGAAGAGCTGGCACCAGATGATGTCGGCTCGCAGAGAGGGCTCGACGAACCTGTCCTGCTGTTCGGCGTTACCGTGTTCGAGGATCGTGGGCAGCACCCATTCCCCGATCACCGTGGACGGCTGAGCCCAACCTCGCATCGCGAATTCATGTGCGATGACAGCCTGTTCCCTCGGTCCCGCTCCCAGGCCGTACGGCGCCCGATAGTGCGGGGCAACCAGTTTGGCTTCGGCAAATCGCGCCCGTCGAGGACTACCTTTGGCCGGGGCCCAACTCGCGCTGGTGGTTCCGTCGTCAGGCAGCAGCGCGACCTCGTCCAGAACCCGGCGAACCTGCTCCCGCAGTTCCGGCAGCATCTCCGGGTCGACAAAGGAGAAGTCGCGGGCCGAATCAGCAGACCGGTCCCCCAAGGTGTGTGCCCACTTGACCTCGGATCCTGCTACCGCGGCAATACTGATCGCCCGTCGCCAGTACAGATGCGCGTCGTGCTCCCAGGTGAATCCGATTCCGCCGAGCAAAGTCACACATTCGAGGGCGTTCTCGATGCCGACGGGCAAAGCCGCCAACGCAGCTTGAGCAGAGACGAGTTTCTGCTGATCCTCGTCGTGATCCTCGGACCGAGCCGCATCCCACGCTGCGGCACAGGCAATCTCGGAGCGGACCAGCATCATGGCCGCCTTGTGCTGAACTGCCTGGAAGCTTCCGACCGGACGGCCGAACTGCTGCCGGGACTTCACATAGTCGACCGCGGTGCGTAGCGCCCAACCGGCGATACCGCTCGCCTCCGCAGCCAACACCGTGTTGGCGATCAGTTCGACTCGGTGCGCCTGGAGGCCGTCGACGATCAGCCCGTCGTCGACCTGGTATTCGGTCAACGTCAGGGTCCCGATCGACCGTGTCAGATCCACCCCGTCCTCGATCGCCACCGCAGCGGAAGTCGACGGTCCGAGCCGGAACCACAAATCGCCGTCTTCGCTGTTCGCCCGTACGAGAACAACATCGGCTCCGGGCAGACCAAGAGCTGGGTCGCCAGAACCGCTCACTGTCCACCCCGCATCGCCGCGAGCGGCACGCAACCCCGCGCCGGTACAGACTGCTCCGGTTGCACCGGTAGCCAATTCGGTCAGCATTGTTTCCGCAGCAGATCCGGCGGCTGTCGCGAGAATCCCACTCGCGATGACCGTCGGAACGTACGGTCCCGGATAGAGCGCATCACCCAATTGCTCGACTACCACTGCAAGTTCGGCAAGACCCGCCCCGTCACCGCCGTACTGCTCCGGCAGGTGCACTGCGTGCAGGCCCTGACGGACCAACCCATCCCACGAGTCCGGCCGATCACCGGCGGCGTACCGCTTGACGTTGCTCCGCGTATCGGCGATTCCGCCGAAGCGGTTCGTGAATGCGGCTACCGCTTCCGCCAGGTCACGGTGATCTTCGAGCAGGGGTAGTGCCATGGCAGGTTCCTCAATCTTCGGTTCTGGTCAGATGCGTTCGAGAATCAGGCAGGTGGTAGCGGCGGACGCGCAGATCGCGATCAGGGCGATGGACTTGTCCCGGCGCTCCAATTCGTCGATGACATTGGCCAACAGCCTGATTCCTGTTGCACCGGCTGGATGGCCCAGTGCAATTGCGCCACCGTTGACGTTCAGCAATTCGGGATCGACGCCGTGAACCTTTGCGAAAGACATCGGTACCGAAGCAAATGCCTCGTTGACCTCGAACAGATCGATGTCGTCGATCGTCAGACCGGTGCGTCCGAGCACGATATTCGCCGCGTCGACGGGGCCGTCGAGCATGAACTCGGTGTCCCCGCCGATGACGCACTGCGCCAGTATCTTTGCCCGCGGCCGCACGCCGAGGGCCTTGGCTCGATCCTCGGACATCAGCAGAGCCGCACTCGCACCGTCCGAGACCTGCGAAGACGTTCCAGCGGTGTGCAATCCGCCCTCTTGGACGGTGCGCAGTTTCGCGAGTCCTTCGAGGCTCGATTCGCGCAGTCCCTGATCCCGGTGAACCGGAACGTCGGAGCCCGGAGCGACCACGTCGATGATGTGCGAGTCGAAGCGTCCTGCCTCCCAGGCTGCTGCGGCTCGCTGCTGCGAGCGCAACCCGAAGGCGTCGAGATCCTCGCGGCTGAAACCGCGCTTGACCGCAATCCGATCGGCAGCGGTGTACTGGTCGACGGTATCGAGTGACCACGACTCGGGCCGGGGTGTCCCCAGGCCCGTACCCACCTTGTACGTCAACGGCGCGCGGGACATCAGCTCGACTCCGCACGCCACCCCCACCTCGACTGCACCGATGGCAATTTGCCCGGCGATCAACTGCACAGACTGCTGCGCTGTGCCGCACTGCGCGTCGATCGTGGTGCAGCCGGCTTTCAACGGAAGGCCCGCATGCATCCAGGACGTACGCACGACGTTGCCGAACTGCTCACCGAGAGGCGTCACACAGCCACCGATGACCTGGTCGACCGCGTCAGGATCCACGCCGACCCGATCCAGCACGCCCTTCTGCGCATAACCCAACAGTTCCGCCGCGTGGACTCCGGACAGCCAACCCTCACGCTTGCCGAACGGCGTTCGTGCTGCGTCCACGATGACGGGCTTCATGCCAACTCCTCGGTTCGTAGTGCCGTTCCGTCCAGACCACGCACGGTCAGGGACCACTCGTCGATCAGGTCCAAGCTGACGCACGATCGAGCGGTGAACTCGGTGTCGCAATCGCACAACGCTGTGACCGCCTCCACCATTTGTTCCATAGATTCGACCTGATCCGGCCGGATAGTCTCACCGACCAGGACTCTTGCGCCCTCACTGAGCACCGCTGCCCGCGGTTGAACCGTGTTGACGCGAACCCCCTGGCCGTAGAGTTCCACGCCCATGCCGTTGCTCATCCTGTTGAGCGCCGCCTTGGACGCGCCGTACACTGTCATGGCAGTTCCCGGTTCGACCCACGTGAACGGCGGACCCTGCCACGGTTTGACGGTGCCGCTGGACACGTTCACGATCCAGCCGTATCCGTTTGCCACCATCCCCGGCACCACGGCTTGCATCAGATCGAGCGGTGCATGGACATTTGCCTCGAACATCAAACGTCGTCGCCGCAGTGGGTAATCCGACAGCGGCTGATAGATCGCCGCTGCCGCGTTGTTCACCAGGATGTCGATCGTCCCGCCAAGCTTCTCGATCGCCAGCGGCACAACGGTGTCGCGCTGCTGCTCGTCCGTCAGATCTGCGACAACTATCTCGACTCTGGTTCCGTACTTGGCAATTCGAGCCGCAGTCTCTTCGAGACTGCCCGGCAGGGTTGCATGCGTGTCGAGTGTCCGAGCCACAAGGGCGACGTCGGCACCCTCAGCTGCCAGTCGCTCTGCTACGCCCGCACCGATTCCGCGGCTGGAACCGGTGACAAGCGCTCGGCGGCCGTCAAAGCGCCTCGTCATGCTATTTGAACTTCGAAGCGAAGCGATTGATGCTCTCCGCAATCCGCGCAACTTCGTCGTCACGCAGGCCGTGGCTCATACCGAGTGTCATGCCGCGGGCAAAGACCGCGTCGGCTTCCGGCAGACCCTCGGCAGGCTGACGGAACTCGATGTTGTTCATCATCGGGTGACGAGTGACATTGCCGCTCCACACAGTTCGTGTGTCGATACCGTCCGCCTCGATGGCCTCCTGCAGGTCACTACGCGTGAAGGGTGCGTTCTCGTTGATCATCACCGGGTAGCACAGCCACGCGGTATCGAGACCGTCGAGTTCTACCGGCGTCGTGAAGAATTCGGGGTGAGCACCATATGCCGCTGTGAAGGCCGCAAAGGTGGCCTTGCGCGTCTTGTAGTTCTCTTCCAGCTTGTCGAGCTGCACCACGCCGTAGGCTGCGCCGAGTTCGGAGGGCTCGAAGTTCCACGACATGAGCTCGAAGATGAAATCGTTGTCGTAGTCGACGCCGTCGAGTTCTTCACGGAACACTCGACCGGACTTGGTGCTGCCGAACAGGTTCGGCTCGCTACGACGGCCCCAACGGCGAAGCAGAAGAGCCTTGTCTCGGCTGGCTTCGTCGTCGACGCACACCATTCCGCCGGTTCCCGCGCACGTGATGATGTGTGCCATCGAGAAACTGGTGACGACGATGTCGGCCCGAGAGCCGGTAGGAGTGCCGCGGAGCGTGGCGCCGATCGCATCACACGAATCCTCGATCACCTTGAGTCCGTGTCGATCTGCGATGTTGCGGATGACGTCCCAGTCCGGGCAGTTGCCGGCCAGGTTCGGCATCAGTATGGCACCGGTCTTCTCGGTGACCATGGCCTCGATCTTGGTGACGTCGACGTTGAACGTGTTCGGTTCCACGTCCACGAACACCGGCACCAGACCGGCACGAACGATCGGTGCGATGTCGGTGGAGAACGTCAGCGGCGACGTGATGATCTCGCTTCCGGCAGGCAGCCCGAGCAGCTCGACTGCCAAGTACAAACCCGAGGATCCCGAGTTGCACATGACGCCGAACTTCTTGCCGGCCAAGGCCGCGATGCGTTCTTCCATCTCGAAGACGTTCTTGCCGATGCGCAATCCTTGATGCCCGCTGCGCAAGACGTCGACAACCGCCTGTATTTCTTCCTCGCCGTGGGTGGCCCTGGCGTAGGTGATCCGCTCGCTCATCTTGTTCCTGCTTTCTCGAATAGGCGGCAGATTCAGCGATCTGCCGAGAGGACGAGCGCACTGTGCGGGACGGGAGAGCCGCCGGTCACGAGCACGTTGTCCAGAGTTTTGGTGGGTTGGTTGGTGGAGGTGCCGCGGATCAGGCGAACACCTTCGGCAATACCGTTGACGCCGTGGATGTATCCCTCACCGAGTTGACCGCCGTGGGTGTTGATCGGCAGGCGACCGTCCAACTCGAGATTGCCGTCGGCGATGAAGTCTTTGGCCTCGCCCCGACCGCAGAATCCGTACTCCTCGAGTTGAAGCAGGACCATCGGGGTGAAAGCGTCGTAGAGAATTGCGGCATCGATGTCGTCCGGACCGATACCGGCCTGGTCCCACAGTTGGCGCGCCACGAGTTCGACTTCCGGCATGCTGTCGATGTCGTCGCGGTAGTAGCTGCTCATCGAGATCTGTTGCGGACCTACGCCTTGCGCAGCACCGCTGATGATCGCCGGTTTGTGCGGCAGGTCGCGGGCGCGCTCCGCACTGACGATGACCAGCGCCTGTCCGCCGTCACTTTCCTGGCAGCAGTCGAGCAGGCGGATGGGGTCGGCGATCATGCGTGAGTTCTGATGGTCCTCGATAGTGATCGGGCGTTCGTAGAACCAGGCCTTGGGGTTGTTCGCGGCGTGCTTGCGTGAGAGAACCGAGATCTGACCGAAGTCGGCGCTGGTTGCCCCGTACTTGTGCATGTACAGCTTGGCCAGGAAGGCTTCCTGCTGCGCCGGGGTCAGAAGCCCGTACGGGTTGATCCAGTTCCGATACTCCTGGTCCGTCGACGCGTTGTACGCAAAGGGCGGTGGCCCGGCGCCGAATCGGTGACCTGATCTTTCGTTGAAGGCACGGTAGACGACCACGACGTCGGCGACACCACTGGCGACGGCAAGCGCTGCTTGCTGAACCGGTGCGCAGGCACCGCCGCCTCCGTGTGGAATACGACTGAAGAACGTCAGTTCCGGGATCCCGAGGGCGCGTGCGACCGCAATCTCGGGGTTGTTCTCCATGGTGAACAGCGCAAATCCGTTCACCTCTTCTGCCTCGATGTGAGCGTCGTCGAGCGCGGCGATCACGGATTCGCACGCCAACTGCCATTCACTGCGGCCGGAGTTCTTGGAGAACTCGGTGGCGCCGATCCCGGCGATGGCTGCTTGTCTCGAAAATCCTCGTGTCATGCGATTACCCTTTCCACCGGTTCGAGAGTCACGTCGGCCGTCACGTGTGTTCCGCGCGCGTTCTGCCCGAGAACTGTCACGGTGAGCGCCCGGCCGTCTGCGGCGGTGACCTTGCCGGTGAATGTCATTGTGTCTCCGGGGAAGTTCGGAACACCAAGCCGTAGTGATGTTTTGACGATTCGCGATCCCGGGCCGGACCAGTCGGTGATATAGCGGTCGACGAGCCCGTTGGTGGTGTTGATGCTCATGAAGATGTCGGGAGTTCCGCGACCCTGTGCCTTACCCGGATCGTGATGCACGTCCTCGAAATCCTGCGAAGAGATCGCGGTGGCGACGATGAGCGTTCGGTCCAACGGCAGTTCGAGGCTGGGGAGGGCCGAACCCACTTCGTAATCAAAAAGATTCGTCATTGCACCGATCCCCGTCGCCTCAGTTGCGGCAGCATCTCGCCGTGAGCGTGCTCGGAGAACGCCACTTCGAGTTCCATGCCGAATTCGAGTTCCTCGTGATCGATCCCCGCGATGTCGGCAACCAGTCGCGTGCCTTCTTCGAGGTCGACGAGCCCGACGGCGAGCGGGTACTCGAAGGCAGGATCCTTCGGGTGATGGATGACTGTGAAGCTGTGCAACGTGCATCGACGCGTGGATTCGACTGTGTCCCAACTGAACGAGCGGCATTCCGGGCAGGCGGGCGCGGGTGGGTGGCGCAGCGTCTTGCAATCCGCGCACCGTTGGATCTCGAGGCGACCCTCTTGTGCGGCGGAGAAGAAGAAATCGTTGTCGTCGGTGACGGTAAGTCTCGGTACAGCAGTATTGCGGGAGCCGTTCTCGCTCATGCGATTACCTCCTGGGCATCGAGCCGGGTATCGGGCTGGGCATCTGGTTTGAACCTGAGCAATCGAAAGCGCTCTTCGACCAACGCCTTTCCGTCCTGGTCGACGTACTTCTTGAACAGAGTGATGAAGCACCCGTGACCGAGGGCAGTCTGTTTGAACGGCGAGATCGCTTCGATGGTGAAATGCGCGGTGACGTGGTCTCCGGGGCTCAGCTCCGCGAAATACTCCTGCTCGACGTTGGTCGCGACAACGGACGTGTATCCGGCCTCGTCCAACAACGCCAGCAGTCGTGAATACGCGAAGTCCTCGGAGGCTCCGTCGGCGCGAAGTTGCTGGACCTGCCGATAACGTCGGTAACCCGCCATCACCCAGGTCGAAATCATGGCGGGCGGACAGACGACGTCTCGACGGCCGGTACTGCGGGCGGCCTCGGCGTCGACGTAGATCGGGTTGCGGTCGTCGTGCGCCTCGACCCAGTTGCGGATCATCGCCTCGTTGACCGCGTAGCGGGCGACCCGGGCAGGTTCGGCCTCTGCGCCGATGAAATTCGGAAATTGCGTCTGCAGGCTCTGCACTGAAATCCTCCGTGAACGAAAGTTGAGCAAGCGCTTGATTCTGAAGCTAGCATAGGAATCCGGAAGTGGAAACACGCGATCTCACCGACGAATTGGTTCGAGCCGGAGCTATCAGGCAGGATTGCGCTACGTTCGACGCCGGCAGCCCGGCACCCGCGAAACCCTGCCCTGAGCAGGACCGACAACCAGTGGAGATTTCAGTGGCATCACCAGATCGTCGGGAGAAGATCCTGGAGAGCTCAGCCGAGTTGTTCGCCAGGAAGGGTGTCGCCACCACGACCGTTCGCGAGATCGGCGACGCCGCCGGAGTGTTCTCGGGCAGCCTTTACCACTACTTCAAGTCGAAGAATGCGATAGTTGCCGAGCTCATGCGCGGCTTCATCACCGACATTCAGCTCCGCTTCGATCAGGTGGAGCAGACGGCGAACGGCCCCGAGGACGTCCTACGCGGCCTGATCCGCGAGACGCTGATCGTCATCGAACTGCACCCCCACCCGACGGCGATCTACCAGAACGATCGGGCCTACCTACGCGACAACGATCTCCTGCAATCCGTCGACGGGCCTTCCCGCCAGGTTCGCGAGCATTGGATGAAAGCGATTGCCGAAGGTGTCGATCAGGGAATCTTCCGCAAAGACGTGGCCCCGGAGATTTTCTATCGATCGGTACGCGACACCCTGTGGTCGACAACGCATTGGCCGGACCGCCAGAAGTACACCACCGAAGAGTTCGCGGATCTGATGATCACGCTCTTCCTCTCGGGATTCAGGGTCGCCTGACGAGATCCGGCAGATCAATGTGTTTCGGGGTTCGCCCCTGCGGCAACAGGATCGACACTGCGAATACGACCACCGCGCAACCCGCGCACACCAGGTAGGCGACGGAGAATCCGGTCCACGACGTGGAATGTTCCGAACCGCTGATCACGAATGCCGCGAGGATGGTTGCCACCGTCGCGCTGCAGATCGTGCTTCCGGACGTCCGCAGAAGTGAGTTCACCCCGTTGGCTGCCGCCAGTCGCTGACGCGGCACGGCAACCAGAATCAGCAGCGAGAGCGTGCTGTACACGATTGCAGTCCCGACTGCCGTGATACCCAGCGCCGCAACCACTCCCCACAGCGGCTTACCTGCAACTGCGTGAATCCCGTACCCTCCGGCGAGGAACACGGCACCGGTCAACATCGCAGTTCGTGAACCGAAGCGGTCGGTGATTCGCACCGCGACCGGCGAAAACAGCACCATCGCGATACTGGCCGGAATCTGACACAGCGCCGCCGCGATGATCGACAGGCCGTACCCGGCACCCGGCCCCTTCATCCCTTGCAGCAGCTGCGTGGTGATCAGCGTGTTCCCGAAGAAGGCGAACCCGACCAGCAGAGCCGCCAGATGCGGGATCAACACCGCACGCTTGACGAGAGCACGGACGTCGACCAACGGATTGACGTTGCGCCGCTGTTGAATTACCCAGAGCGTGAACAGCACCGCCGACGCGGCCAGCATGGAGATCACCGCTCCGCTGGTCCATCCCCAACTCGACCCCTGGGTGATCGGCACCAGTAGCGCGATCATCGCGGCACTCAAACCTGCAGCCCCGACGCCGTCGAATCTTCCCGACGGATTCGGCTCGGACTCTCGAATGAACAGCACCGCAGCAAGAGTCACGGACAGCCCGATGGCGGTGGTTACCCAGAACAGGACGTGCCAGTTCGAGTACTGCGCGATCATCGCGGAGAACGGTATACCCAAAGCTGTTCCGACGCCGAGCGTCGAACTCATCATGGCCACCGCGCCGTTGACCTTGTTGCGTGGCAACTCGTCGCGCAGCATGGAGATTCCGATGGGGATGACTGCCGACCCGGCCCCTTGCAACGCTCTCGCGAAGATGAGGACCGCGATGTCCGAGGACAGTGCACACAACATCGAGCCGAGAGTCATCATCGAGAAAGCGACGAGAAGCATCTTCTTCTTGCCGAACATGTCTGCGAGCCGGCCGAAGATGGGAGTGACCACGGCGCCGACCAGCAGCGTGACGGTCACCAACCACGACACGGCCGTGCGCCCGGCACCCGTGAAGTGAGGCAACTCCGGCAGCAACGGAACGATGACGGTCTGCAGAACTGCCTGGAACACGGCGGCGGCGACAACGATGGGAAACAGGAAGCGGGAGCGCGGCAGCGCCGGACTCGTATCGAGGGTGGGGACTGCTGATGTGCCCGGTGGACGGTCGAGCGTCGTCACCCCACACCGCCTGTTCCCACTAGGTAAATATCCGTTCACCTACATTAGGTGAACGGATATTTACCAAGCAAGAATTGTGACGCCGCTCACCCGTCGAGGAGCTTTTGGACAAGTGGTGCGTACAGGGCAACCACCTCGTCCTGGGTGCCGGTGGCATGGCCGGCCATCATCCGTCGGCGCATGATCGCCACTCCGACCACCATCGACATCGCCAGTTCCGCGCGCAATCTGGCGTCGGGGCCGGACAGGCGAGCGGCGAGAGTGTCGATCATCTGCGTCGAATAGTTCTCGCGCAGCTTGCGGTTGCTCTCTTCACTGACACCGCTCATGAACAACAAGCTCATGGACAGCGGCTTGTACGACTCCAGCGGCTTGGTGAACAAAGAGACCATGCGTTCGCCCAGCGAGTCGTTCGGTGCGTCGAATACCGTTATCGCCGCCGCGCGGAAGTCGACCAACTCGTCGTACAACTGCTCTTTGGATCCGAAGTACTTGATGATCAGCGGAGCGCTGACTCCCGCGTCTTCGGCAATGTCCTTGAGCGTGATCTCGCGGTACGGCCGAGTCGCAAACGCTTTCCCAGCCGACGCGATGATCTCCGCACGGGTCTGCTCGGACGTACGACGCACTTGCTGACCTTGCCCCGTACCGCTCATCAAGCGTTCCGCGACAATTCACGACGGCCGGACAATGCCCGACCCAACGTCAACTCGTCGGCAAATTCGAGATCGCCACCCATCGGAAGGCCCGAAGCCAACCGAGACACCGTCAGCCCCGGGATGTCTCGCATCATGCGAACGAGATACGTAGCTGTCGCCTCGCCCTCGGTATTGGGGTCGGTGGCGATGATGACCTCGGACACGTCGACACCGTCCTCCTGATTTGCGATGCGAGCCAACAACTCCCGGATGCGCAACTGGTCCGGCCCGATCCCCGAGAGCGGATTGAGCGCACCACCGAGCACGTGATAGCGACCCTTGAACTCCCGGGTGCGCTCGACAGCCTGGACGTCCTTCGGCTCCTCTACGACGCAGATCACCGTGCGGTCGCGACGTGCGTCGGCGCAGATGCGGCACTTCTCCTGATCGGACACAGTTCCGCACACCGTGCAGAACTGAACGCCGTCACGGATGCGCTGCAATGCATTCTTCAAACGGTCGATCTCGGGAGGCTCCACCGAAAGCAGGTGAAAAGCGATGCGTTGAGCGCTCTTCGGCCCGACTCCGGGAAGCTTCCCGAGTTCGTCGATCAGATCCTGAACCGGACCTTCGTACACGCGTTCTCGTTTCTAGAAGCCGGGAAGACCGGGAAGGCCTCCGCCGAGTCCGCCGGCCAACGGGCCGAGCTTCTCAGCAGCGACTTCCTGTGCCTTGCGCGAAGCGTCCTCGATCGCGCCGATCACCAGATCCTGCAGCGTCTCGACGTCTTCGGGGTCGACGACCTTGGGGTCGATCTGCAGACCGACAACCTCGCCGGTGCCCTTGACCGTGGCGACAACCAGTCCGCCACCGGCCTGACCGGTCACTTCGGCCTGAGCCATTTCCTGCTGCGCCGCCATCAATTGCTGCTGCATCTGCTGAGCCTGAGCCAACAGAGCAGACATGTCGGGTGCTCCACCTGGTTGCACGAGCGGTCCTTTCTACAGAGTTATCCCCACCAGCGTAGTCGGTGCGCGCTACCGTGAGCGGGTGCGCCGGAACCAGTCAGACACCGTAAAACCGTCAGGTAGGTCAAACATGGCATCACGTGTGTTCCGCTCCACTGCCCTGATCGCCGTGGTCGGGGCCGGGCTTCTGAGCGCTGCGTGCACGATTCCGACTGAGACTGCCGAGGCCACGACTTCGGTCGAGGTGTCTCCGCTCAGCACTGTCGCCGCTGACGTCCCCGCTGCGCTCACCGGCAAGGTCGTGTTCCTCGATCCCGGACACAGCGGGGCGAACGACGACAGCATCAATACCCAGGTCCCCACGGGCCGCGGCGGCACCAAGAACTGCCAGACCACCGGCACCAACACCGATGCCGGGTTCCCCGAGCACACCTTCAACTGGGAAGTCGCGAGCCTGGTCAAGAGCGAGCTCGAAGGCCGAGGCGCCACAGTCGTCCTGAGTCGACCCGATGACGTCAGCGTCGGATCATGCGTCGACGCACGCGCCGAAGCGGCCAATTCCTCCGGCGCCGACGTCGTGGTGAGCATTCACGCGGATGGCGCAGCAGCTGGCGCCGAGGGCTTCCACGTCTGCTACTCCGCTCCCCCGCTGAACACGGTTCAGGCCGGCCCGTCCGTGGCTTTCGCCGAAACCATGCGCGACTCACTCGTCACGGCCGGACTCACCCCGTCGACCTACATCGGTGACGACGGGCTGGCACCACGCGCCGACCTCACTGGCCTCAACCTGTCGCAGCGGCCGTCGATTCTGGTCGAACTCGGCAACATGCGAAATGCCGACGAGGCAGCGCGCATGACGAGCCCGGACGGTCAGCAGGAGTACGCAGCCGCCGTCACCAGCGGAGTCACCGCCTTCCTGACAACCCCCTGACCTCGCTTCTGTGGAGAAATCCCGCTTGTCCACAGGAAAGTCGTCACAGCCCCGGTAGCCCGCTCACCTGGATACGGTTCTGCCATGGGGCCGATACTTCAGGTAGACATTGCTGCGTTGCAGCAACTTTCGGCTGATCTGTCTCGAATTGCGGATCAGATCTCGGGGATCGATTCTGCCGGCCCGATCTTCGAAGCCTCGGCGGCCCTGAACTCGTCCGCCGTCACGGCTGTGTCGATCGGGAATGCAGACGTCATCGCGGACGCGTACCGGCACCTGGCTACGCAGTTGGGACTGATGGCGTCGGGAACCGCTGCCGCAGCAGGTCTGTACGACGCTGCCGAGGCAGAAGTGGTGTCCGAACTGCGCGGAGCCTACTGATGCGGCCCACCGTTTCTCAGCTTCGCGAGTGGTCACCGGAGAAATTGCGCACAAGCGCTTCGGAACTGATCGAAATCGACCGGCAGATCGAAGTTCTCGGCGATGACTCCGGACGCAGCGTCGACGCCGTCCGTGAATTCTGGCAGGGACAAGCGTCGAGCGCGGCGGCAGTGCTGTGGTCTGGCATCTCGCTTTCCTCGTCTCGGCTGTCGATCGCGGTTCGCGTAGTTGCGGATCTGTATGGCGGAGCGGCCAATACGATTGGTGTGGCGCGAAAATCAGTTCTGAATCTGGTCGAGGAGGCGACGCTCGAACACGGCTTGACGGTGTCAGACAGTGGGGCTGTATCGGCACCCGCGCCGAAGCAGCCGTGGAATGTGGCCGACGTCATGCAGGATTCCGAAAACGCCACGGCTGCACAGATTTTTCAGCAGAAGATCTCCACTGCGTTGACGTTGCTCGACGACCAAGACAACCGGGCCGCGACTGCTCTGGGTGAGGCATTCCGGGAGATCGGATCACTTTTGGGTAGTCAGCCTGATTCTCTGGGCCGCACAGTCGTCGACATTCTCGACGGGAGGTCGACACTCCCCGGGACACCCGCAGAACTACACCGACTGTGGGAAACACTGAGCCCCGGCGAGAAAGACGCGTTGGCGAGGTGGGATCCGTCCATCGGTAGCCTCGACGGCCTTCCCGCTCTCGACCGGGACTACTACAACCGGCGGTACCTCACTGTGCTCGAGCGGTTGCCGGATCGAACGGTAGCCGCGGGATATGCGGCCGTGCACGGCGAACTTCGACCGGACATGTTCCTTCTCTCGGTCACGGATGGGCACGCCGTCGTGGCAGTCGGTAATCCCGATGCCGCCGACAACGTCGCAACACTGGTTCCCGGAACCGGCTCCGGGCTATCCGGCGTCGGCGGCGATCTGCAACGAACCAAGGCCATGTACGACGCGGCCGTCGGGACGGTACCAACGGAAGCCACATCAGTGATCCTGTGGTCCGGATACGACTCTCCCCCAGGCATTCCCGACGCAGCATCGGATCTCTACGCCAACTCCGCGGCGCCGAGGCTGGACAGTTTTCAAAACGGGCTACGCGCCTCACACGACGGTCCGCCGTCGCACAACGTGGTGATCGGTCATTCCTACGGCAGCACCGTCGTCGGTGCTGCGACTACCCGTGGCGCTTCCCTCGACGTCGACGAACTGGTTTTCGTCGCCAGCCCGGGCGTCGATGCCGAGCGCGTGAACGAACTGAGCCTGGACCGCGTCGACGCGGCCGAGGTGGCGCGCCATGTTCATTCGACGACGGCCTTCTGGGATCCGGTCCAATTGATCCCCAAGATCCTCGGAATCCACGGGTTCGACCCCTCGGACCCGGAATTCGGCGCGCAGGTATTCACCGGATCACCCGGAGAGCCTGGGTTCGGAGTTCACAGCGATTACTGGGAAAGCGGAAACCCCGCACTCACCGAATTGGGGCGGATCATTACCGGCCCATGAAAGAAGGCGCCGTACCGGTGAAGGTACGACGCCATCTCGGTGATGCAGGATCAGTCAGACGAGTTCGCGCTTGAGGTTCTCGAGGACCTGGGCCTGGATACGCTGCAGACCCTTCGGAGCGAACGTGCGCTCGAAGAAACCACCGATACCGGTGGCACCCTGCCACTGGGTGAGCGTCGTCACCGTCGTTCCGGTGCCGTTGGGGGCAACGGTCCAGGTGGTGACGAGACTGGAGTTCGCGTCCTTCTCGGTGATGACGTTGCCGTCGACCGTCACGGTGGCCTTGACGTTGCGCGAGCGCTTTTCCGTCGCCTTCAGCGTCCACTGCGCGACGGTGCCGTCACCCTGGCCGCCTTCGACGACCTTGTAGTCGAGGTACTGCTCGGACAGGATTCGCGGGCGAACCGTCTCGTAGTCCGAGAGCGCCGCGAGCACCTTGTCGGGTGCTGCTGTGACGACTATCGAACTCATTGCATTGACCTGACCCATATGCCCTACGTCTCCTTGCTCGACCAACGCGGCTCGATACCGCGATTGACTACCCGAATCCGCACCTCGAACTGCGCAGATATTCCTTTCCATACTGCCTGCTGCGCCCGGGTATCTCGACCATCTACCCATTCCGTGTGAGCTGGTTCACCACTCGGCGCATTTACCGAGTTCGTTTGCAACAACTCGATCAAATTCGGGCATTAAGACCCCTCCAGATAGCTTGCACACGCAACTACCGATAGCGTCAGGGTGTGACTCTCTCGTTCAATGGGGTAGTTCAGAAGTTAGATCGAATCCGGACAAAGCAAGGCCCGGGTTCCGATGCTGCGCGTGAAATGGGGTTCGAGCAGCACAGAGAAGGCGTCGAACGCCTACTCGCGTCATACCGCGCCATTCCCGCCGATGCTTCTGTACGCCTGGCAAAGAAGACATCCAATTTGTTCCGCGCTCGCGCCAAGACGTCGGCCCCCGGCCTCGACGTCAGCGGTCTGGCCGGTGTCATCGCCGTCGATGCGCAGGCGCGCACAGCCGACGTCGCCGGCATGTGCACCTACGAGGACCTCGTCGACGCGACGCTGCCCTACGGGCTGGCGCCGTTGGTCGTGCCTCAGCTCAAGACCATCACCCTGGGCGGTGCGGTGACAGGCCTGGGCATCGAGTCCACCTCCTTCCGCAACGGCTTACCGCACGAGTCGGTACTCGAGATCGACGTGCTGACCGGGAGCGGCGAGATCATCACCGCAACACCGGACGGTGAACACGCCGAGTTGTTCTTCGGTTTCCCCAATTCCTACGGCACCCTTGGCTATTCGACGCGATTGAAGATCGCACTCGAGCCTGTGAAGAAGTACGTCGCCTTGCGTCACGTGCGCTTCGATTCGCTGAAGAAGCTCGAAGAAACGATGGACCGCATCGTCACCGAGCGTGAGTACAACGGAATTGCCGTCGACTATCTCGACGGGGTGGTCTTCACCGATTCCGAGAGCTACCTCACCCTCGGCGTGCAGACCGACGAGGAAGGCCCGGTCAGCGACTACACCGATCAGGACATCTTCTACCGGTCGATCCAGCACTCGTCGCTCACCCAGCCCAAGACGGATCGCTTGACCATTCGGGACTACCTGTGGCGCTGGGACACCGACTGGTTCTGGTGCTCACGGGCTTTCGGTGCACAGAACCCGAAGATTCGACGCTTCTGGCCCAAGCAGTACCTGCGCAGCAGCTTCTACTGGAAGCTGATCGCCCTCGACCACAAGTACGACATCGGAGATCGCCTCGAAAAGCGCAAGGGCAAGCCCCCGCGCGAACGCGTCGTCCAGGACGTCGAGGTACCCATCGAACGAACCGCGGACTTCGTCTCGTGGTTCCTCGAGGAAATCCCGATCGAACCACTGTGGTTGTGCCCGTTGCGCCTACGTGGGCCCAGCCCGGCCGCTGCCTCCGCATCGCGGCCGTGGCCCCTCTACCCCCTCGAACCCAAGCGCACCTACGTCAACATCGGCTTCTGGTCTTCGGTGCCGATCGTTCCCGGTGAGCGCGAGGGGGCAGCAAATCGACTGATCGAAGAAAAGGTCAGCGATTTCGACGGACACAAATCGCTCTACTCCGACTCCTACTACTCGAGGGAAGACTTCGAGGAGCTGTACTACGGCGGCGACCGGTACATCGGACTCAAGGAACGCTACGACCCGAAATCCCGTTTATTGGATCTATTCTCTAAGGCGGTGCAACGTAAATGACCACGTTCAAAGACTCCAAAAGCCAGGACAAGCTCTCTATCGCAGAGATTCTCGAGACGCTTTCCGACGGCATGCTGCCGCTTCGATTCACCGCGTACGACGGCAGCACCGCCGGCCCCGAAGATGCCGACTACGGACTGCATCTCAAGTCGACTCGCGGAACCACTTATCTCGCAACGGCACCCGGCGATCTCGGCATGGCCCGCGCGTACGTCTCCGGCGATCTCGAAGCCGAGGGTGTTCACCCCGGTGATCCGTACGAGATTCTGCGCATCATGGGTGACGAACTCCACCTCAAGCGCCCGTCGGCACTGACGCTCGCCAGCATCACCCGCTCACTGGGCTGGGATCTGTTGCGGCCCATCGCTCCGCCGCCCCAGGAACACCTTCCTCGCTGGCGTCGCGTCGCAGAAGGCCTGCGTCACTCCAAGACTCGTGACGCCGAAGTCATTCACCACCACTACGACGTCTCCAACACCTTCTACGAGTACGTACTCGGCTCGTCCATGACGTACACCTGCGCCGCCTACGACAATGCGGAGCAGACCCTCGAAGAAGCCCAGGAGAACAAGTACCGGCTGGTGTTCGAGAAGCTCGGACTCCAGAAGGGTGACCGACTTCTCGACATCGGTTGCGGCTGGGGCTCGATGGTCCGCTACGCCGCCCGGCGCGGCGTCAAGGTGATCGGTGTGACCCTCTCACGCGAGCAAGCAGATTGGGCACAGAAGGCCATCGAGGACGAGGGCCTCGCCGATCTCGCCCAGGTGCGTTTCTCCGACTACCGCGACGTAGCCGAGACCGGCTTCGACGCAGTATCGTCCATCGGCCTGACCGAACACATCGGCGTCGGAAACTACCCGGCGTACTTCGAGTTCCTCAAGGGCAAGCTGCGTGAGGGTGGGCGTCTGCTCAACCACTGCATCACCCGTCCGGACAACCGAAGCAGCGCCAAGGCAGGCGGATTCATCGACCGGTACGTCTTCCCCGACGGGGAGCTCACCGGATCGGGACGCATCATCTCCGAGATCCAGAACGTCGGTCTCGAGGTGCGGCACGAGGAGAACCTGCGCGAGCACTACGCACTGACACTCGCCGGATGGTGCCAGAACCTCGTCGACAACTGGGACGCCTGCGTCGCCGAGGTCGGTGAGGGAACCGCCCGCGTCTGGGGCCTGTACATGGCCGGCTCTCGCCTCGGGTTCGAGCGCAATGTCGTTCAGCTGCACCAGGTTCTGGCCGTCAAGCTCGGCCCCAAGGGTGAGGCGCATGTGCCGCTTCGTCCGTGGTGGAAGGCCTAGGGAGCTCCGCTCCCTGTGAGTGGTTAAGGAGTCTCTGCACTCCTTAACCACTCACAGGCCCTGCAGGGGTTCTCCCCCGTTCTCTCCCAACCTCCACGTCGCAAGACCGTCTCCACCTCGCGCGCAACCTCGCACGGGGTCTTCACCACCTCGTCGAATCCGTAGACCAACCGCGGACGACCTGCCAGCTCTGCCGCATTGTCACGGCGGCGATCACGGAATGCCACCTCGGCCATGGAATGCGCCCACCGACCGTCGAGACGAACTGTCAACGACACACCCACTTCGCTGTAATCGCAATCCTCGTACAGCGTGCGACCGTCGACGCGAACCGGTAATTGGCGTCTGGCCGACGGCAACCCGTGCGCCTGCTCCACATCCACCGCATAGTGATATTCGAGAGTCGATTGCACCCCGTCTGCCAAAAGCTTCACCGCACTGTCGAGGGCCTTCCGGTATCTACGCGGTGAGCGCTCCTCCATGCGTCGACGGATGTCCGTCAAACGGATGCGGCCGTTGGTGACTGTGGTGATGAGGCAGACATAGGCCTCGCGCGGAGTCGGTTCTGCGACGGCCAGATCGAGAGCCGTATCAGCCTTGCTGGTTCGCGGCATCTGCGCGTCGACACCGATGTGACGATGAGCCCTCGAACGGTGGACCACGACGCCAGGATGGAGGACGGTGCCGATCAGGGGTGACGGATGCCGTTCGGCGCCGAGGCC
The DNA here is from genome assembly GCF_003852455.1 of Rhodococcus sp. KBW08. Taxonomy (NCBI): domain Bacteria; kingdom Bacillati; phylum Actinomycetota; class Actinomycetes; order Mycobacteriales; family Nocardiaceae; genus Rhodococcus; species Rhodococcus sp. KBW08. The sequence continues at coordinate 154,386 of NZ_QAJJ01000004.1, read as the reverse complement.
ACGAACGAAAGTGGCAGCCTGAGAGATCGCAGACTTCCCGTACGGAACGGTGATATGTACTGGCGCAGTGCTGTCCGGCCGACGCATCGACCATTCCTCAGCGGCAGTGTGATGGCTGAGCATCGACGAACCGCCGCCGTACAGGAGCGCGGCCTCGAGTACTGCATGCCTGGTCAATGGGCCCGTGGTGACGGAGTAGACGCCGTGAAGAACAGTTTGCCAGCGCCCGACCTCGACTCGTTGTTTCACGCGGGAGCGAGGAAATCCGATGGCGTGAAGTTGGGTGTGACTGACCAGTCCGTGCTGAGCATCGACGACTGTCTGCAGTTCATCTATTTCTGTATGTGAAGGCATACGCCGAGCCTGCAAAAACATACAGACGGATTTCGCCGAAAAAACCAACCTGTGGATAAAGCTGTGCGCGGTTAGGAAGTGCTGAGACTCCCTAACCGCGCACGGGGGGTTATGCCTCCAGCGACGCCGGCGGGGTGAACCGCGGGCCGTACTGCGCAGCGAGTTCCTTTGCGCGAGCGACGAAGCCGGCTGTGCCGCCCTCGTAACCGACGATGAACTGGTGAACGCCACCGGTCCAGGCCGGGAATCCGATGCCCATGATGGAGCCGATGTTGGCGTCCGCCGTGGTGATCAGGACGTTCTCGTCGAAGCACTTCTGCGTCTCGATCGCCTCGATGAACAGCATGCGGTCGATGAGGTCCTGGATCGGTGCGTCGGAGGTTCCGGAGTTGAAGTTCTCGCGGAGTCCGGACCACAGGCCGGTGCGCTTGCCCTCTGCGTAATCGTAGAAGCCCGCTCCACCGAGCTTGCCCTTACGATCGAACTTCTCGACGAGGGTGTTGATGACCTCGCCGGCCGGATCTGCCGGCAGTTCCTTGCCTTCGGCCTTGGCGGCGTCGGCAGATTCCTTGCGGATCTTCTGCATGAGGGTGAGATTGAGCTCATCCGAAAGCTGAAGCGGCGCAGCGGGGTAACCGGCCTGCATACCGGCCTGCTCGATGGTGGCAGGCTCGACGCCCTCGGCGAGCATGCCGATGGCCTCGTTGATGAAGGTTCCGATGACACGCGAGGTGAAGAAGCCACGCGAGTCGTTGACCACGATCGGCGTCTTGCGGATCGCCTGGACGTAGTCGAACACGCGAGCCAGAGTCTCGTCGGAGGTCTTCTCACCGCGGATGATCTCCACCAGCGGCATCTTGTCGACGGGCGAGAAGAAGTGGATGCCGATGAAGTCTTCCTGACGCTTCACGCCGGTGGCGAGACCCGTGATGGGCAGCGTCGAGGTGTTCGAGCCCAGCAGCGCCTTGGGATCGACGATGTCCTCGATCTCCTGGAACACCTTGTGCTTGAGTTCCTGGCTCTCGAAGACGGCTTCGATGACGAAGTCGACGCCGGCGAAATCGGCCGGGTCAGCCGTCGGGGTGATCTTTGCGAGGAGTGCGTCGGACTTCTCCTGCGTGGTCTTGCCGCGCGAGAGTGCCTTGGCCTCAATGCCTTCGGAGTACGCCTTACCCTTGTTGGCAGCCTCGATGGTGACGTCCTTGAGGACGACGTCGAAGCCGGCCTTCGCGGAGACGTACGCGATGCCCGCGCCCATCATGCCTGCGCCGAGGACGCCGACCTTCTTGATGGTGGACTTCTCGATGCCTGCCGGACGTGAACCGCCGCCGTTGATCGACTGCAGGTCGAAGAAGAACGCCTGAATCATGTTCTTCGCGACGCGGCCGGTCACCAGCGAGGTGAAGTAGCGAGCCTCGATGAGCAGCGCGTTGTCGATGTCGACCTGCGAGCCTTCGACGGCTGCGGCCATGATGGCGCGCGGAGCCGGCATCGGAGCACCCTTGAGCTGCTTGCGCAGGTTCGCGGGGAACGCCGGAAGGTTGGCAGCGAATGCCGGGGTGGACGGGGTTCCGCCAGGGATCTTGTAGCCCTTGACATCCCACGGCTGAACGCCGCCTTCGGGGTTGGCCTTGATCCATGCCTTCGCAGCCGGAACCAGTTCCTCCACCGAGCCGACGACCTCGTCGATGAGGCCGACTTCCTTGGCCTGAACGGGTCCGCGCTGCTGTCCCTGGAGCAGGACGCCCATGAGCGCGTTCTGCAGACCGAGCATCCGCACGGTGCGCACGACGCCACCGCCACCCGGCAGCAGGCCGAGAGTGACCTCGGGCAGGCCGATCTTGACGCCCTTGACGTCTGCCGCGATGCGATGGTGGGTCGCGAGAGCGATCTCGAGGCCGCCACCGAGTGCCGCGCCGTTGATCGCGGCGACTACCGGCTTGCCGAGAGTTTCGAGGCGACGCAGGTCAGCCTTGATCTCGACGCTGTGGTTGTAGATCTCCTCGGCCTGCTCGGGTCCGACCTTGATCATGTTCTTGAGGTCGCCACCGGCAAAGAAGGTCTTCTTGCCGGAGGTGATGACGGCACCGGTGATGGAGTCCTTCTCGGCGACCAGACGGTCGACGGTGGCCTTCATCGACGCGATGTACGCGTCGTTCATGGTGTTTGCGCCCTGGTTGGGATCGTTGATGGTGAGCACGACGATGCCGTCGGCGTCCTGGTCCCAGTTGATGATGTTCTGATCAGTCACTTTGCTTGACTCCTGGTAAGCCTCGTTGGAAGGACGGACGCCGCGTCAGACGCGCTCGATGATGGTGGCAACGCCCATACCGCCGCCGATGCACAGGGTGATGAGGGCGCGCTTGCCGCCACGACGCTCGAGCTCGTCGACCATCGTTCCGGTGATCATCGCGCCGGTGGCACCGAGCGGGTGACCCATGGCGATCGCGCCACCGTTGACGTTGAGCTTCTCGTCCGGAATGTTCAGGTCCTTCTGGAACTTCAGGACGACGGAAGCGAATGCCTCGTTGATCTCGAAGAGGTCGATGTCGTCGACCGTCAGGCCGGCAGCTGCCAGAACCTTCTTCGACGCCGGCGTCGGGCCGGTGAGCATGATGGTGGAGTCGGCGCCGCTGGTGGCGGTGGCGACGACGCGAGCGCGCGGCGTCAGACCCATGTCCTTGCCGGCCTGCTCGCTACCGACGAGCACGAGGGCAGCGCCGTCGACGATTCCCGAGCTGTTGCCACCGTGGTGAACGTGGTTGATCTTCTCGACCCAGTGGTACTTCTGCAGCGATACGGCGTCGAATCCGCCGATTTCACCGATCACACCGAACGCGGGAGCCAAGCCGGCGAGGTTCTCTGCCGTGGTGCCCGGACGCATGTGCTCGTCGTTGTCGAGGATGGTGATGCCGTTGATGTCCTTGACCGGCACTACCGACTTGGCGAAGTATCCGCCGGTCCACGCCTTGGCGGCGAGGTCCTGCGAGCGCACGGCGTATGCGTCGACGTCGTCACGCGAGAAGCCCTCGATGGTGGCGATGAGGTCTGCGCCGACGCCCTGCGGCACGAAGTAGTTGTCGTAGTTGGTGGCGGGGTCGAGCGCCCACGGTCCACCGTCGGATCCCATCGGGACGCGGGACATCGACTCGACGCCGCCGGCGATCACCAGTTCGTCCCAGCCGGACCGAACCTTCTGAGCAGCCATGTTCACGGCTTCGAGGCCGGAAGCGCAGAAACGGTTGAGCTGAACGCCACCGACGGTGTCGGGCAGTCCTGCATCGTTGACTGCAACGCGGGCGATGTCCATTCCCTGATCGCCAACGGGGGTGACGACGCCCAGGATGAGGTCGGAGATCCGATCCTCGTCGAGGTCGGGAAAGCGCACGCGCAGTTCCTGGATCAGACCCGTGACCAGCGAGATCGGCTTGACCGAGTGCAACGACCCGGTCTTCTTGCCGCGGCCTCGCGGGGTACGGATGGCTTCATAAATGAATGCCTCTGTGGTCACTGTGAGGTGTTCCTTCCGTGTAATTCGTCGAACCGGTCTGCAGATCGTCCGCGCCGCCTTCGGTGGTGGCGCATGGCCGAGGTACAGACCTCAGCCCTTTCACTGTAGAACGTGTTCCAAATTCATGGGAAGGACCGAAGCGATCCTGCTAGGTGACCGAGGTGATCCGACGTGCGTGCGCCTGCCCGCTCCTGTTCATTTCACGAGCGTCTTCGGAAGGGCTCACGGCACGATGCGATAGGGCAACATCATGTCGTGATCTTCGTGATCGAGCAGGTGGCAGTGCCACACGTACCCCTGGAGTCGACCAGGGTCACTCATACCGTGGTGCCCGTTTCCCTGATGCGCCTGATCGCCGCCCGTCATCGCACCGCCCGTCATCGCACCGCCCGTCATCGCACCGCCCGTCATCGCACCGCCCGTCATGACAGCCTTCGGTAGTCGATCGAACATCGCGTCGGGATCGAAACCCAACTCGTCTGCGGTGGGGAATCGCACGATGATCCGCGTGACCGTGCCACCGTCCACCCTGACGGTGTCCTTCATCCCTGCTTCCCACGGCGCCGGCGAGATCATCGGCCCCGCCTCGAACCCGTCGGGAGACGGAGTCCACTTGTTGCCGATCGTCGGCTGGGGATGACGGATCAGGTACTCCAACGTCCGCATCGGCGTTCTGCCGAGAATCCGGAAATTCACCAGGTGCAGGTGTATCGGATGCGGGTCAGGCGTGGTGTTGACGATGTTCCACTGCTCGACGGTGCCTTGCCGCGGCCTCTCGACGTCGGTGGTGCTGAACGTCAGGTTGTTCAGAGTCATCTGAGCCGGTGGATTCCGCAGTTCCAGTTGCTGGCTGACCGTCACCGTGCGAATTACCGTCGGCTGCTCCAACGGGGCGAGAACGTCACGTTGCCGGCGTCCACCGCGCAGCTGCGACGGAACACCACCGGTGAATCCGCGCCTGGGGTCGCCGCGAAACCGGCAGAACAGCGGCATCGTCACTTCACCGATGACAGCAGCGGGTAGCGGGGGCGCCTCGTCGTTGCGAAGCTCCACCGTCGATCCCTCCGACAGTCCGGTGAAATCGACGAGGAGGTCGTACCGCTCCCCCGGTGCGCAGCGGAAGGCATTGACCGCGACGGGCGCGTCGAGCATTCCGGCGTCGTTACCGATGACCCAGAACGTCATCATGTTCGAGAAGTGAAGATTCCACACACTTGCCGACGACGCATTGACGATCCGGAAACGGTAAAGGCCCCGAGCCACAGCCAGTTCCGGCCACACCTTGCCGTTGACCAAGCCGACGTCGCCCACGGCTCCGCCTTCCCACGATCCTTCCGGGATCAAGATGGTGGATCGGCCGTTCAGGGCGCCGGTCGGTGTGAAGATCTTCTCCTGCAGGATCAATGGGATCTCGAATTCCTCGGCCGGCAACCCCAACGGGTTTCCCAGCTTGCCGGTGTCGAATTCATCCCTGATCAAATAGTTGCCGATCAGACCGGCGTAGACGTTGAGCCGGGTGATGCCCATCGCATGATCGTGATACCAGAGGTGCGCGGCTTCCTGACCGTGCGAAAAGTGATGCATCGCAGCCTGTCCCGGCATCACGAGCAGCTCCGGGTGGCCGTCGCTCTCGGGTGAAGTGACTCCTCCGTGCAAGTGCAACGACGTCGGCGGGTTCGCGCGGAAGTCGGCCTGCATTCCGTGCAGCGTCATATCCATGTCCGCGGCCAACGGATATCCGGTCAGATCGTTCTCGAACGTCACCATGATCGGCTCGCCGGAATACGCCTCGACGGTCGGGCCCAGAAAACCGCCACCGATCTCTCCGCTGCGGTACGACAGTGCTGGGGACGATGGAAAATCCCGATGAAAAGCATGTTGCCCGACTTGCGCTGTCAGCGTGATCTCGTTTCCGGAAAGCGTCGACAACGAGGGCAGTTCGTCACAGAACGGCTCGAACTCCGGCGAATGAAAAATCAACGGTGACTCGACGTCCGCACTCCCGGACGGAACAGCACTTGCCTTTGCACCCAATGCAATCGCCGCCGTGCCGACTACCGACCCCTTCAGAACCGACCTTCTCGAAACCCCGATACCCATACATACCCCTCCCCATCGAAACGGGTTGTGTTCTCCGGCAAGGAAAACGCAACCCGTCTCTCCACTTCGATCTCGGAAAACCCCCGTCTACTTTCCGTCGATCGCCTCCAGCACCGAATCGATCAGTGACTGCGGAAGTTTCGACGGCGGAGAGATTTCCAGTTCTCCCGGAGCGCCCGGCACCGTCCAGACAGTTCTGTGCCGAGCGATCGCGAGCTTCTCCCGTGATCCGTCCGGATTGACCTTGAAGTACTCGAACTCGAGGTCGATCCCCCGCTCGTAGAGGGCAGCCAAGGACATCGTGACCAGGACGTCGTCGAACGGCATGACCTCGCGCAGATGCTCCACCCTTGTGTGCACACAACGCAGTTCCCCGAGAGCACCTCTTGCCGCCATGGCTTCACGCTGAGAACGGACGAGGAATTTGTCCCGAACCCTCGACTGCCAGATGTAATAGTTGCCGAAGTAGATGTTGCCCACGACATTTCCGTCCTGCAACGTCGTCGAGAACACCTCGGATTCGAGCAGGTACGGATTGCGCGGCACCATCGGAGCCGAGCGGATCAAGGAACCACGATCGACGTCCGTCGGTTCTGTGGGGACAGCGATGTTCTTCGCCCCCGTCGGAATCGTCATCGGCTCGATGAAATCGTGGAAATACTGCGGCATCGGCCGTGCCGCCACCACACCGTGGGAAAGGATTTCCACCCACGTCGTCTGCATCGCACTCCACCCGATATGAGTGCGCGTCTCACCGTCGACCCGGCACCATTCCACATGCAGATTGGTCGTTGCCCGGTCCGGACCGGTGAGCTCGGTGATCCAGATCGTCCCCTCGACGATGTCGTCGGTGTACAGGTTCGCATCGATGAACACCTCGGAGTTGTTGGTCACCATCCCCCAACGACCCGTCGCCATGTCCTCCACGATCTGCTTCGAGATCGGTCCGGTTCCCCTCTCTCGCAAAGCGCCCAACCACAGCGCGAAGCTCGCGAACCCCACTGATCCACCGACGTTGCACGCGTCCCGGAACCCGACGGGGAATCGGATCGACACCGCCGGATAGCCGCTTCGGGCCACCACATGCACGTCGGAGCCGTACGCCATCGGATCGAACTGCGCGAGAGAATTCGCCGACAACGGGCCGGAGTCGAACTGCGGTGCCGAGTCCTGCGCCGGTTCTTCCGCATCCTCCTCATGAGTCACGAACGCGAGAATCCGCTCCTCGTTGTCCGTCAACAGAGCTGGAAAGGTCAGAACCACCACGCTTGCCTCTGCGCCGCCGCGGAAGGTCACTGCGTCGTCCTCTCTGGCGCCCATCGCCAGAGAAACCGACATCTGCCCCGTGGCCTTTCGGATCGCCTCGGCCGCCGCCCACAACCTGGTTCCCGCACGATCGAGTGATTCGCCGCCTGCGATCAACTCGTCGAGCAGCGGAATCCGTGCCGACCCCAGAAGCGCCTTCCACTGCACGACGGTCCGGGAACGAATCGGTTCGATGTCGCACCCCTGAGGCCAGTCGCCGGCCGAACTGAGTGACTTACTGCCGTCGTGCGAGAGCGAGACATCCACAGAGGGTGGAACGTCACCGACAACGACGGGCTTTCCGGTTTCCTGCCATTCGATGGCAAAGGCATTGCTCATTTGATCACCGCATCCTCATCGAGATGAATGTTCACGGCCGCCTCGGCGATCGGTTTCTCCTGCTCGTGGCGTTCCGACTTGGTCAACTCGTGAATCCCCGGGGTATGCGCGACCACAACCCGCGGGCTCTTCACGCCCAACGCCCGGCTGTGCTGCGCGAGCTTGTCGAGAATGATCTGTGCGTCGCGCGCAGTCGGGTCCGCGATTTCCTCAGCCGTAGGACGGCTTTCGTCGTGGGAGAGAATCTGGGAGCGATATCCCTCGAGCTGCATCACCACTCGTCCGTCCTTCACCACCGCCACGTCGGCTTGCATGTGGGTCTCTGTCTGCACCTTGTCGTAGGCGTACGCAGTGAACGAACGAGCCTCGAACCGTCCGTCGTACATGTCGATTCGCGCAATGTTGACCGGAAGGCAGATCTCCCGCGGAACCATGATCTGGCCCGATTGGAGCAGAGAATCGAGGAAGTAAGGATCACCGAGGAGGTGCTGCTTACGGTCGGCCCGCGAAATGGCGCTGAAGAGGATGTGCTCGGAATCGAGGCTCGAGATCTCTTCGAGTCGGCGGAAATCGCCCTCCTGGAACAGCAACCACGAGTAGAGGTCGTCCAACGGATCGATGTCGAGCACCGGTCGCGGCAACTCCTTCTCGAACTCCGGCAGTGTTTCGTCCAGCCCGAAGATGAAGTCGGCCGAGAAATGGGGCCGCCCGTATCCGGTCCGTTCGGTGCCGATCGTGACATGCACCCGCGTTCCTGAGGCATCACGATCCTGCTCCACGACGCTTGCCTTGATCTCGACTCCGGTGCCCTCGACCGTGTCGACGACGATCGGTCGATCCAGTTTGATGTCGTCGATGCGGACGCGGCCCAGGGTCACGCGTCCGGTGACATAGGCCGCTGCCTGCGACATCGCCTCGAGACCGAACACCGTCGGAAGCAGCGCCGATCCCTTCCAGACATGGTCGAGGACAAAGGGATCCGCCGAGGTGGACAACGTCGTCCGGGTCACCAGTTCTACCTGCGGCTCGAACGTCACGACTTGGTCGATGTATCGCGACACCGCCGGCAGAGCCGGTGCTGCCGGCGCCCAGGTGTCGAGACCGCCGAGTCGACTCGTCACGACGATACGACTCGCCTCGGGTCCGCTGTCGACCAGGCGAAGGAAATGATCCACTCCCGCAGCCGTCGAAATCGGCATGACCCCCATCTTCGCGAGGTGGTTGACACTGCCCATGCGGGCGCCCATTCCGGTCTCTCCCCACACGCTGTACGCGAGCGAGAACGTCCGAGTCCTCGGGTGACCGGCGGCATACCGCGCGACCATGTCGTCGAGAAGCTCGTTTCCGTATGCATACCAACTGTTTCCGGGCATACCTGTGAATCCGATGATGGAGGAGAAGCCCACGAACAGCTTCAAGTCACGATCAGCGAGCGCTTCGACGAAGTTGGCTGTGCCCAGGACCTTAGGTGCAACCTCCGTGAAAGCCGCAGCGCTGTCGACTCTCTCGAACCGCCGCGGAACATTCGCTCCCGCACCGTGGACGAACCCGGTTATCGGCCCCACCTCGACCTCGATCTGGGCGACGATGCCGGCCACCGCCGCGGCATCCGTGACGTTGCAGCGATAGTAGTGAGCGCTCAAACCGGCAGACGTGAAGTCCGCAAGAGTGGAGGCGATTTCGTCACCCGCTTGTCGCTGAGAGCTTCCGATCAGCACCAGTTCGGCGCCGGTCTTTCGACCGAGGGCCAGAGCACATTGGGCCATGATGCCTTTCGCGCCACCGGTCACGACCACGACATCCGAACTTCCCAACCCGCTCTCGCGGACGGTGTAGTCGCTCGAGGTGAGAACCTTCGGTTGCAGTGCCGTGCGTCCCATCTCGGCGTCGTAGGTCGCAAACACATAGGGTGCAACCGAATCCAACTCGGAGACGACGGTGGCTGCCACCTCCGCGTCCGCAGTCGAGCCGTCGAATCCTATGACGCGTACATCCAACTCGGGGCGCTCGTGATGCACCGAAGCGGCAAAAGCCGCCGCACTCGGCACGGGCGCTGGATTGCCCAACTCGACATCGATGAACTGGACCACTGCCAATGTGGTTCGCGCGCCTTCCCTTTGCTGCGCCGGAACTATCTTGTACATGTGTTCGATCCCACGGAGCAAACCGAGTTCGGTGACGGAATCATCTGTCACGCGCGGCATTACGGCAACCACGTGGTGCGCATGCGCAGGAGCGCTGTCGGAGAATGTGCGAATGTCGACCCGAGCACCACGACCTCGAAGTTCGGATTCCAACTTTCCGACCAAACCGGCGTCGTCGCCGATGACGACAAACGTCGTGTCCGTGAGGTCTCGGACTCCGTGCAACGCTGTCTCGCTCCGAACCTTTTCCAGGGTGTAATCGCGAACCCAGGTGAAGCTGTCGGCTGACATACCCTTCGCCTTCGCCGGCAGCGCTCGCGCAGCCGGCTGCTGCTGCCCCGACTTCTCCTTCGCGGACCGATCGAGCACTTCGATCAGTTCACCCAGGCTGACGTTCACGAGTTCGGCCGGATCCAGGTCGCCCTGAACACCCAATCGTGTTGCCGCCGTCGCGATTGCATCGGCGGCCTTGATCGAGTCCATGTTCAGGTCGTCCAGAAGGTGGAGATCGACGTCGAGAGACTCCACCGGAAATCCGGTGTCCTCCGCGATTACCTCGAGCAGTATTCGCGATACGTCCGACTGCACCGAACGCGTTGCCGGAACGGCAGAGCCGGGGTTCGGTGATGCCGCAAGAATCAGCGATGCTGCTTCTCCGATGGTGGCATTGGCCAACTCGGCAGGGTCGAGGTCGACAACCTCGAACTGGTGCGCAACCTTCGAAATGGCCTCTGCCGCACTGATCGAGTCGAGATTGAGATCATCGAGCAGACGCAGATCCGTCGTGATCGACTCGGCAGGGAACCCCGTGGTGTCGGCGAGGATCCTGATCAACTCACCTTCCACGGACGTCGCACCCACGACAGCCGGCACTTCCACGACCGGAACCGGCGCGGGCGTAGTAGCTTTCACTGCTGCAGATTCGTGCCCGTTGGTGACGGCCTGCGGGATCGGAGATGAAGGAGCACTCACCCCACTGCCCACGTCGGCACGAATCACGTCGACGAGGAAGGTCCCGCGCCGGCTCAGGTAATCGGCCAGCGCCGCAGCCGGATCCCCGCCGGACGTACCCAGTTCGAGCGGTTCGGGAGCAGATGTAACCGACAGCTTCGCCTCGGCCAGGTTCTCGATGAACACCTTCTGATCGGCAGGAACGAATTCACGCACGAACCGGCCGTCGAAAAGTTCGTTCCAACGAACCTGAGCGCCGTGTACGTACATCGCTGCCAGCGCGACGTTGAAGTCCTCGTCACGTCCGGACTTGGACGCAACGGGGAAGCAGCGCACGCCGTCAGTCCCATTGATCGCCTTGGTGAGCCCGGTCAGCACACGGCCGGGTCCGACCTCGACGAGCAGGTCCACCTCCTGCGAGATCCCACTTACCGTCTTGACCCAGTCAACCGGTGAGACAACCTGTTTGGTGACCAATTCGCGAAGCGCCAGTGGCGTCTGCACGCGTTCCCCTTCGACGCAGGAATACACGGTGCAAGTCAACGAATCGACTTGCTCGTCAACGGGCGCAGTGGACTTCAGCTCCCGTTCGGCCTCGTTCATCATCTCGGAGTGGAAAGCATTCGACACGGCAAGCGCCTGAGCCGACACTCCGCGCGCCTTCGCGATGGCAACCACAGCGTCGACTGCATCCTTGGTTCCCGAAACCACAGTCTGCGTAGGCGTATTCAGATTCGCGACGGTCGCGTAACCCTTTGCTTCCGCGATGATCGCCTCGGCCGTCGATCGGTCACAGGTCAGGCTCGCCATTGCGCCGTTTCCACCACCACTGACCGACATGGCCGCGCCCTTCGCCGCAGCCAAGGTGATCAGCGTCTTCTGGTCGTAAGCTCCTGCCGCGTAGAGTGCGGTCAACTCCCCGAGACTGTGGCCGGCGACGGCACTGGGTGTGACACCCAATCGTCGGAGGTACTCGAACCAGAGCAGCGAAGCCAAGGCGACGGCGGGCTGGGTGAACTGCGTCTGGGCGAGGTCCAGCTTCCACTTCGCCAATTCCGCAGCGTCAGCGCTCTTGACCGGGTTCCGCAGAATCCGCGGCGTGATCGCCTCCGCTCCGACTCCCTCCAACCAGCCGTCCGCCTTGGCCGCCAGTTCGCGTGCCCACTCGAAGCGCTCGATCAGCACACGAGCCATCTCGAGTTGTTGGGATCCCTGTCCAGGGAACAGGAATCCGATGTCGTGGCGAACGTTGTTCGAGATCGAGATCTCGTTGCTCACGACCTTCACCTGGCCGGAAGCGGGAGCGGAGTTCTCGCAGATCACGGCTAGCTGACGCATGCGTTCGGCCAACTGCGCGGGACGACCAGCCACCACTGCAGCGCGGAAGGGTGCCGTCGGCGAGATCACTCGCGAGAGCTTCGCCGAAAAGTCCAGCAGTTCGGCAACACTCAAAGGAACTGCCAGATCTGCGACATCGCGCGCTCGCGTCGCCAAGTCCACGGCCGAATCCGCGGAGAGTACGAATACCTCGGTGTCCTGGTACGACGCCATCATCGTGCGGACGTCCCGCGAGGGTGTCAGCTCGCTGGACGGTGCATCAGCCGATTCGATGGCGACATGGCAGTTGATACCGCCGAAGCCCATGGCCTGGGCACCGGCACGCATCTTCTCGGCGGGATCTCTGACCTCGCCGTTGACGAGCGGAAAGAGTGCCGGCGCTTCCGTCAGGAACGCCGGGTTCGGGTCGGTGCAACCGGCGAGCGGCGGAAGGATTCGTTGATTGACGGCCATTGTCGCCTTGATCAGCGCAAGGATGCCCGACGCCGCCTTCGTGTGCCCGATCAGCGACTTCAGCGACGTCATGCCGATGCTGCGAGCCTCGACGGGCCCGTCCGTCTGCGCGGCCTGCTGGACGCCGGCCAATTCGACAGGGTCTCCGACGGGAGTACCAGTTCCGTGTCCTTCGACAAAGGCCACCTCGCCGGCCGCGAATCCCGCTCCCGAATATGCGCGACGGATCATTTCAGCCTGAGTTTCGGCGCGGGGCTTGGTAATTCCGCCCTTGCCATCGGTGGAGATGCCCCAGCCGCGAATCGTCGCGTACACGTAGTCGCCGTCCGCCCTGGCGTCCTCGAGTCGTTTCAAGGCCACGAATCCGCAACCTTCACCCGGGATGAATCCGCTTCGGCTTGCGTCGTACACGTTCATGTCGCCGCGTGTCAGTGCACCCAAACGGGCGAATCCCACCAGTTCCAAAGGATCCAGGCTGACGTCGACTCCACCGGCCAAGACGAAGTCGGCCGCGCCGGACGCCAGCTTTTCGGCTGCAGTCGCCACCGCGAGCATTCCGGACGCGCACGCACCGTCCACGACGTATCCGCCGCCGTTGAAGTCGAGGTAATTGCAGATCCGGCCGGCGATCGTATTCGACAACATGCCGGCCAGAGTGTCTTCACTCGGCTCCACCAACGGGCCTTTGTAGACCTCTTCCATCGTCTCGGCGAGAGCATCGGCGACGGAACTGTCCAACTGGCGCGCTTCGGCTGCCACAGCGAGTGCGCGCTTGACGTAAGGCCAACGCAAACGCATCGACCACATCCGGGATTCTTCACCGGTGAGGGAGTTGCCGACGATTGCGGCGCTGCGTCCGGTGGGCATCGATCCTCGGCTGTACCCCGCGTCCGTCAAAGCCCCGAGTGCTGTTTCCAGGGCCAACCAGTGTGTGAGATCTGTCGACTTGAAGGTCCGCTCCGGTATCCGGCGACCGACCCAGTCGAATTCGAAACCATCCATGAACGCGCCGCGGTCGGCGTATGTCTTGTCGACGTCGTCAGGGCTAGCGCTCCAGTAGTCGTCGAGGGACATCCGTGACTCGGGAAACTTTCGGAATTGCATCCGACGCGCGAGGACGTTCTCCCAAAATCCTTGCAGATCATGGGCTCCGGGAGACCACATGCTCATCCCGACTATCGCGATCGCGGGATTAGTTGAATCTTCAGTCATCTTACACTTCCTATTTTCACGCGCATCCACGGGAGACTCAATCGACCGAAGACTAACCACGCATTCATCGGTGTGTAAAACGCAGATTCACCTCAAGGCATAAACAAATAACAAAGGTCGCTCAGTACCGTGAACGAACCACGGCAATTTTTCAGCAATCCATAGTTAGCTGTAACTTGAAGTTACTTGTTTGCTTCATGGCCGGTCAACGGCGGGTTTGAACATACGTACCGGAACCCGGCGTCACGGCGATCATCTACTCGAGATCGGCAAATAGTTAGTTGAGTACTCTCTGAAATGGCACAATGCCGAATATGTGGCCAATTCGCCGAATGTCCCAAATTGGTCGATCACCGCAAAACAAACATCCGGCAACTTTCAATCTGGCATTCGTGACACGCAGAGAATTAACAACGGCACTCGAATGTCGATCAGACTACGAGAAATTCCAGATATTCTTCGGCGACCATCGTCCGGATCGGCATTTCGTTACACCGGAACTGAGCGAACGAATGTGCCAGCAAACCGGCCACACACAATTCAGCTTTGCCGGGCCGAGCAGGTGCGCTTTCGGCACGTGCGCGCACAAGGGAACGGCACTTATAACAATACGATCACACAGTGATGCTGCGACATTCCGACAGCTGTTTCACGCACACAGGCCAAGGGGGCAACTCAGCTTTCGAGGCGGCGAGCTCCGAGGACGTCCTTGAGGAGTTCCTTTGCAACATCCTCGGGATCACGTCTGGCAGTCGGATCAGCGGGCTCAGCAGCTTCCGCGAACATCTCGTCCTCGTCCTCCGGCGTTGCAGGCGGAGGAGTTGCCTCGTAGTCGACCTCCGGAGCAGGGGCCGGTCCAGGGTCTTCCGGATAGTCAGGAGCCTCAGGCGGCGGAATGTCGTCCGAATCCCCGCGCTGGGGCTGCGGAGCCTTGGGCTGCTGCGCTGCGCGCTCCTGGCTGGGGCGAGAGAATCGCGGCGCAGCGGCAGGGCGGCTCGGAGCTTCGGACGACTTGGGAGCACTCGACGCTGCCGGCGCCGTAGGTGCACCTTCTTGATACTCGACTTGCCAAGTGCCACCGAACATCTCGGCAAGGACCTCGCAGATGACCGCCGCGTTGTGCGGCTGTGTCACACGAGCACCCAGGACCGGCGAGCCGTGAGCGATGACCACGACATGTCCACGCACATCGTGAACCGTCGCCGCGGACAGCATGGCCGGAAGAACCTTGTTTCGTTCACCGACCTTGTTGCGCAAGGTGTTCCACGATTCACGGAGAGTCTCGACTGTGGGGCCTGCCGAGACCGGCGCAGCTTCTGCAGCCGCCGGCTCCTCGTACTCGGGCTCGTAGTCCGGTTCCGGCTCCGAGAGTCCGATGGGCTCTTCCGCTTCGGCTGGAGCAGGAACCGGTGGTTCAACTACTGGAACTTCAACGACTGGAGCTTCAACTATTGGAGCCTCGGCAGCCGGAGCTTCAACTATTGGAGCTTCGGCAACTGGCGGATCGACGATCTCGACCGTGGGAGGCTCGACGACGGGAACTGCCGCTACCGGCGGTTCGACGACAGGAGCCTCCACAACCGGCGGCGTCGCCGCTGGCGCAGGTGCCGCTGGTTCCGGCCGTGCCTCAGGCTCGGCCTTGCGTTGCGAGGGCCGTTGGAACTTGGAAGCAATCTCCGGTTCGAGCGGCGGCACGGTCGGTGCCGGCGCTGCTGCCGCGCGAGGGGCGGCGGCAGCCGCGACTCCAGCAGCCGGAATACCTTGTTCCAGGCGCTCGAGCCGCTGCAACACGGCCGACTCGGCGTCGGAGGCCGAAGGGAGCAGCATTCTCGCGCACATCACTTCGAGCAGCAGCCGCGGCGCCGTTGCCCCTCGCATTTCGCTGAGACCAGCGTGGACGGTTTCGGCGAAGCGCGTGAGCGTGGCGGGACCAACCCGCTGAATCTGCTCACGCATCGTGACCAGCTCGGCCTCTGGCGCGTCGACCAACCCGCGTTCGCTGGCGTCGGTGACGGCCTGCATCAAGATCAGATCACGCAGACGTTCGAGGAGATCGAGCGCGAATCTGCGTGGGTCGTGACCGGCGTCCATCACGCGATCGACAGTGCCGAACAAGGCGGCACCGTCACTGGCGGAGAGAGCGTCGACTGCTTCGTCGATGAGCGCGACGTCGGTGACCCCGAGAAGAGAGAGCGCTCGCGGATACGTGACGCCTTCTTCGCCGGCTCCCGCGAGCAGCTGATCGAGGACACTCAACGAGTCACGAGGCGAACCGCCGCCAGCCTTGATGACCAGCGGGTACACAGCGGGCTCGACCGGTACCCCTTCCTGGGCGCATATCTTTTCCAGGAGTCCGCGCATGGTCGACGGCGCCAACAGGCGGAACGGATAGTGGTGTGTACGCGAACGAATGGTCGGGAGAACCTTCTCCGGTTCCGTCGTCGCAAAGATGAAGATGAGGTGCTCCGGCGGCTCTTCGACGATCTTGAGCAGCGCGTTGAAGCCCGCCGCCGTCACCATGTGTGCCTCGTCGATGATGAAGACGCGGTAGCGAGAAGCGGCGGGTGCGTGGAACGCCTTGTCTCGGAGTTCTCGGGTGTCGTCGACGCCACCGTGACTTGCGGCGTCGAGTTCCGTCACGTCCAGGTTGCCTGTGCCGCCCGGGCCCAGCGAAACGCACGAGTCGCACACGTCGCACGGCGTCGACGTCGGTCCCTGCTCACAGTTCAGCGAACGCGCCAGGATTCGCGCCGACGACGTCTTTCCACAGCCGCGCGGGCCGGAAAACAGGTAGGCATGGTTGATGCGTCCGGTGTCGAGGGCCGTGCTGAGCGGTGCGGTGACATGCTCCTGCCCCACCACCTCGGCGAAGGACGCGGGTCGATACTTCCGGTACAGGGCCACGCGCAAAGACTACCGGCGACCCACGACAGGTGGTCCGGTGCGGGTGCACCGTCGACTTCTCCCGAAACATGTTCGCAACACAATCGCAGTGCGGAGGAAACCGCGCGCACTCATCGTGGGTTCCGTGCACGCGGGCTGGTCCGCGTGCGTGAGGAGAAGACTGTGCCCGCCACCATCGATGCCGGAGCAACTGCCTGGTTGCTCGTCAGTACTGCACTGGTACTTCTGATGACGCCAGGACTCGCGCTGTTCTACGGCGGCATGGTCCGCTCGACGGGCGTACTCAACATGATCATGATGAGCTTCGTCTCCATCGCACTCGTCACGGTTGCGTGGTTGTTCGTGGGCTACAGCCTCGTGTTCGGCGACGATCACGGTGGCATCATCGGCGGACTCGAGCACATCGGCATGGCGGGCATCGACCCGTCGACCGTGCACGGGAACGTTCCGGAAGTGTTGTTCGCAACCTTCCAATTGACGTTCGCAATCCTTACTGCAGCACTCATCAGTGGTGCGATCGCCGACCGCGCGAAGTTCTCCGCTTGGATGATCTTCGTCCCCATCTGGTCCTTGCTCGTCTATGTCCCCGTCGCTCACTGGGTGTGGAATCCGCAGGGATGGCTCGCCCAGATGGGCGCACTCGACTACGCCGGTGGCCTCGTGGTCGAAATCGTGTCCGGAGCGTCAGGCCTGGCATTGGCACTGGTCCTCGGCCAGCGAATGGGTTTCAAGGCCGAGTCGATGCGTCCGCACAATCTGCCGTTCGTCCTGCTCGGTGTCGGCCTGCTGTGGTTCGGTTGGTTCGGCTTCAACGCCGGGTCGGCCCTTGCGGCCGACGGTATGGCCTCGCAGATCTTCCTCAACACCCTCGTCGCCGGCTGCACCGGACTACTCGGCTGGCTGTTCGTCGAGCAGAACCGTGACGGACACCCCACCACATTCGGCGCAGCTTCGGGCGTCGTCGCCGGTCTGGTCGCGATCACCCCGTCGTGCGGAACGGTGAACATGTTCGGTGCGCTCGTCATCGGTCTGATCGCCGGCATCGTCTGCTCGTACGCCGTGGGATGGAAGCACAAGCTCGGCTACGACGACTCCCTCGACGTCGTCGGCGTGCACCTCGTCGGTGGAATCGTCGGCTCGTTGCTGATCGGACTCCTCGCGACGGCCGTGATGACGGGCGGTCCGGAAGGTTTGTTCTTCGGCGGTGGATTCGCGCAGTTGGGCAAGCAGTTCGTCGGTGTCGTCGTGGTCGCGCTCTATGCCTTCGGTGTGACCTACGGTCTCGGAAAGCTCATCGACAAGACCTTCGGCTTCCGTATTTCGCGTGAAGACGAGGCCCGCGGAATCGACGTTGCACTGCACGCGGAGTCGGCCTACGAGCACGGAGTCCTCGGCCACGGTCCGATCGGTGGACAGAACCCCAGCCCGTTCCTCCAGCGTCAGCGTGAGGAACGGGAGAACCGCGAGCGGGACTGACCGCCCTCACCGGTTCGCGATTTCCTCCATCAGGATCGGAACGCCGACATTGCAGGAATGAATCCCGACGACGGTGGTCAGTTTCAGCACCTCGAGAATCTCCTTCGGGGTCACTCCCATGTCGAGCGCGGCGCGAATATGGCGTCGTACGCCGGGCGCGTACATGTGTGTGCTCGCCGCATCGACGGCTATGCACAGCAACTGGATCACCTGAGGTGACAGCACCCCACTGTTCCAGGGCTGCATCGCTGTCGTCATGTACAGCTCGGTCCACTCGGGATCCAGCTCCGAAAGGCCGTCCCACAACGGATTCCAGCCACCTGAATCCTTCATGGCCTGGGTGACGGGAAATGCTTCACTTGCTCGAACGTCAGTCATCGATCTCCTCCGGCCATCGAAAATTCTTGATTCAGTTCACGTTTGAGAATCTTTCCGGTTGCCGTCATCGGCAGCGACGGCACGAACTCGATGCGGCGCGGATATTTGTAGGCGGCCATCTGTTCCCGCGACCATTCCACGAGATCCGATTCGGAGATCTCTTCACTCGGCTCTCGGATCACGAACGCGACAACTTCTTCGCCGAGGCTCGTGTCCGGCACCCCGACGACAGCGACGAGTGAGACGGCTGGGTGGGTGAGCAGAACCTCTTCGATTTCGCGTGGGTAGACGTTGAATCCGCCCCGCACGATCATGTCCTTCGCGCGATCGACGATGTAGTAATTTCCGTCGGTATCGACCCGTGCCAAATCCCCGGTGCGAAACCATCCGTCGCACATGACTTCCGCCGTCGCCTCGGGTCGGTTGAAATAGCCCTTCATGACGTTGTGCCCGCGAATGGCCAACTCGCCCACTTCATCGGGGCCGGTGATCGTGTGCCAAAAGTCATCGACAAGCCTCGCTTCGACACCCCAGATCGGCACGCCGATCGAACCGGGCCGGGGGTCACTCTCGGGGTCACTGAACAAGGCCAGCGGAGAGGTCTCGGACAAGCCGTATCCTTCGAGAATCTGAACACCGAAGCGTTCCTTGAACTGTGTCAAGATTTCGACGGGAAGCGCTGCGCCACCGGAGATCGCGCACCGCATGTTCTGTGCAACGGTCTCGACATCCACCCCGAATTCCACTACCTCGTCCAGCACGCCGAGCAGTCCCCAGTACATGGTCGGGACGCCCGCGAAGACCGAGATCTTTTCGCGTTCCATGATCTCGAGTGCCGCGGTCGCATCGAAGCGCGGCATCAACACCAAGGTGGCACCGACGCAGATTCCCGCATTCATGGTCACTGTCTGGCCGAACGAGTGGAACAACGGCAAAGTCAGGAGATATCGCTCATGCCTGGACGGAACGCTCTCGAACAACCGGTTGGTCGACAGTGCGTTCAAGACCATGTTGGAGTGAGTGAGTTCGGCGCCCTTGGGCTTTCCGGTCGTGCCGCTGGTGTAGAGAATGACCGCGGTATCCGTCGGTTCACGAACAACCGCGGCTGCAGGCGTTTCCGTGCCGGACACGGATGCCAGTGCTTCGCTTAGAGTCTCGACTCCGAGGATCGACGACGGTGCACCCGACTCGGCACTGATCACGATCAAGGACGAACATCTCTCGCTCTGCTCGAACCCGGCGATGGCGTACTCGGCGATCGGCAATTCGGGACTTCCCTCGAAACAGAAGTACAGCTTCGCTTCCGAATCAGCCAGGTGATAGGCGATTTCGCGTCCCTTGAGCAGAATGTTCAGAGGAACGACGACGCCGCCGGCCTTGAGAATGCCGTAGTAGACGATTGGGAACTCGAGAATGTTCGGGCAGGACAACGCCACCTTGTCACCTGGCTCGACACCCCGCGAGACGAGCAGATGGGCAATGCGATTCGAGTAGGCGTCGAACTGCGCATACGTCAGCCTCGCTTTCCCGAGTACCAGCGCATCCCGTTCCGGGTATCGCCGGGCCGAGTCTTCCAGCAGAGTCGCAAGGTCAAGCATGACTGTGGTCCTCCTGCTCCACGGGATCCACTAGCGACGTCGACTCGAGCAGTTCCCACACCAACGATTCCGCCCGCGGCCAATACCCGTATCCGGATGCCGGATTGAGATGTCCGACCTCACCCAGATCCAGCAACCGACTCCCCCATCCTTCAGCCAAACCCACAACTCGGCGATACCCGGCGAGCGGATCGTTCCGGCTCGCCGCGACCGTGCTCGGAAAAGGCAGACGCTGACGCGGTATCGGTAGCCACCCGTTCCGGTCGAACTCCTCGAGCGACGGATAGGACTCGGGCAGCGGAAGTTCGAGATCCGCCGGCGTGACCAGAAGTGCGCCGGCAATCTCTCGATAATGCGCCCTCGCCCAGTGAGCAACGGTCATGACTCCGGCGCTGTGCGCGATAAGGACCACCGGCCCGCCAACACTTGTCAGCACCTCGTCCAACGCCGCAACCCTTGCATCGCGGCTGAGCTTGTCGGTCTCGAGGGGAGGAACCGTCAGAACATTGTCGAGCCTGCGCGCGAGGTGAGTCTGCCAATGATCCTCGACATGATCCCGCAGACCGGGAACCATTACTACCGTGGTTGATTCATTCATCATGAACTCCGAACGTCTGTTACTTCAGTGGCGCCGAGGCTTTCGGGCCCCTTCTGCAATGTCGCCAGCCGCCTCATTCCCGCCGGGTAGGCTCGCTTGCCCGCAATCAGTGCGAGGGCCGCGACGACATAGACGAAGGGTGAAAGCTGGAGCGCGCCGAGGAGGCCCAGGTGGTCGGCGAGAATGCCGACCACGAAGGGACCGAGAGCCAGTCCCAGAAGGTTGTTGGCAACGGTGAGCGTGCCCATAGCCGACGCTCGAATCGAATGATGGGTGAGGTTCGCGACCATCGCCGCTGTCGGCCCCGACGAACCGGCGGAGAAGAACGCACCGATACCGAGCAACACGAGTTGCGCTGTCCCCGTGCCTAACCGGAGCCCGATACTCAGCGTAACCAATGAGATGGCGCAATAGACGATGGCGGTGGTCCATTTCCGCGCCGAATCGTCGCGGCTGAATCTGTCTGTGATGAAACCGCAGACCACCATCCCGCTCCCGACCAGGAGGACGAACACGGAAGCCGTGACGCCGGCCTTGTCCGGGGCCAAATCGTAGTAGCGATTGAAGAAGCTCGGCAACCACGCCAGAAGTACAGCGGCGGTGAACATCTGGAGACCGCCACCGATGTAGGCGAACAACACGGCCGGATTGGTGAACAGCGATGACACCGGCGCCCGGAAACCGTCGTGTCTCGCCACTTCCCCGGCAGCATCCGGAGCGGCCTCGACGGCATAGGCAGTGAGTTTCTTCTCGGTGACGAGTGCACGGAAGAGTGCAACCAGGATCAGTCCGAAGATCGCCATGGCAGCAAAAGACCACCGCCAACTGAACTGAACTGCGATGAACCCGCCGATTGCCACACCGATGACCGAACCGAACGATCCACCCGCCATGAAGGCACCGGCAAGAGCTGCGTGCACGCGGGGCGCAAATACGCTGAGCACCACGGCGATACCCACACTGCCGTACGCCGCTTCACCGACACCGACCAGGAACCGGGCGCCCAACATCTGCTCGTAGGTCTGAGCAATTGCGCACAGCAACGTCGCGACACTCCACAACACCGCCATCAAGATCAAGCTCTTGACGCGGCCCCAGCGGTCCGCGAGCAGCGACAACGGGAACGTCAACAGCCCGACCATCAATGCCACCACGCTGCTCAGGGAGGCAAGGTGCGAGTCGGAAAGATCCCAGTCCGCTTTCAGTATCGGGAAGACCGCACTGAGCACCTGCCGCGACATGTAGTCCGAGAGCAGAAGACCGAAGGCCAGGGCGAAAACGATCCACGGGTAGAACTTTCGTCGTCCACCGATTCCGAGCGCGGTGTCCACACGTGACGTGGCGGGAGCTTGCAATCCCATGACTCTCCTAGGAGTACTCGAGGTAGACGGGGCTCCGGGGGTACGAAACCGATGCGGTTCGTACCCCCGGAACTGTTGTACGCGAGGGGGCGAACTCAGGCGTGCTGCGTGAATCCCAGCTGGCCGATACGGCGGTTGGGTGCATAACCCAGCTTCGCCAACGTCTCGTCGGTGTCGGCATACGTCTCACCGATCCGGTAGATGTCCCGAGCTTCCTTCGCGGTCGCCACCTCACGGCCCAATTCGCCTGCAATGCGCACCAACTGCTCGATCTGCTGCACCGATGTCATCTTCTCGCCCTTGCGGCCCCAGATGGTGTCCTCGTTGCCACAACGAGCGTGCAGGCCCATCGCGATCGCCATCGTGTTCACCGGCAGGACGCTACGCATCAGCGTTTCCAGCGTCAGGCAGGCACCGTCGGGAACCCGCTGGACGAAGTTCATCATGTTGTACGGGTTGGGGCCGTCGAAGCCGCCGCCGATTGCCACCCACGTGAGGTTGACCGGGCCGGTGTAGATGCCGCGTCGGATCAACCGCTCCACCGTTTCGAGCTGCGGAATGCTCGACAACTGGAAGTGCGGCTGGATTCCGGCGGCCTGCAGCCGTCGCAGGTGCTCTGCCACCCACTCCGGACCGGCGGGCACGGTCATTTCCCGATACGTGTCCGCCAATTCCGGACGTTGCATCGACGTACCTGCGATGTCGTCGTCGGTCATCAGTTCCATGATGTTCATCTGGCTGGTGTTGATCGCGATCGTCACCTGATCGGGAGCCGGCTCCAATTCCGCAAGCATGTGGCGCACGTCGTCGGACAACCACTTCGCATCGGCGCCTTCCCCCTCCGGAGCAAACGAAATCGAGCCGCCGACCTGCAGAATCATCTCGGGAACGGCCTCACGCAGGCGGCCGAGAAGCTCGTTGAACTTCGACAGACGCTTCGAGCCCTTGCCGTCGAGTTCACGCACGTGGATGTGGAGAACGGTGGCACCGGCGTTGAAGCAGTCGACGGCTTGCTGGACATGCTCGTCCATCGACAGCGGTAGGTCTTCCGCAAAATCGTCCGGCTCCCATTCCGGTCCGTAGGGAGCAACGGTGATGACAAGCTTGTCCTGGGTTTCGGGGAACAGTGAATCGTCGTGGAAATGCATAGCGTGACTCCGATCGAGTGAATGAATTTTCTTCGGGGCTGAAAAGAGAGATCAGAACGGTGCGTCGCCGATGATTCCGGCGCGCTCCATCTTTCGAACAGCAGGCCAGTAGTCCTGCACCGCGTAGTGCTGTGTCGAACGGTTGTCCCAGATCGCGACGCTGTTCTCGGTCCAGCGCCACCGAACCTGGTACTCGGGAATCTGAGCCTGGCTCGCCAGGTAGGTGAGCAGATTCCCGGCGCCGGGGGCGTAATCGATTCCGTAGCGGACGTTCTCGGGCGTGTGATAGTTCACGAGGTGTGTGGCGAAGGAATTGACGAAGAGAATCTTCTCGCCGGTCTCCGGATGTGTTCGTACCACGGGGTGTTCGGCGTCGGGAAAGCGTTCCTTCAGCTGGTGTCGCTGGTCGATCGGCATCCGAGCGCCGAAGGTCGACTCGATACTGTGCCTGGCACGCAGATCCTTGATCTGGTCCTTGACCCGGGGCGGCAGATTCTCGTAGGCGAGTGCCATGTTCACCCAAATCGTGTCGCCGCCGACAGGAGGTGTTTCCACACAACGCAATACACATCCCATGGGCGGGTTGACGCGCCAGGTGGCGTCGCAGTGATACGCATTCTCGAAGTGCTCCGGCGGGCTGTCCAGGTCTTTGTAGATGCGGACCAGACCTGGGTGGTCGGGGTCGCTGCCCAGGGCCGGATGATCCTCGAGTTCACCGAATCGCTGGGCAAGTTCGACGTGCTCGGCTCTGGAGAAGTTCTGGTCACGAAAGAACAGAACCTTGTGTTCGAGCAACAATCCCTTGATTTGGGCAAAGAGTGCATCATCTCGCGCGACCTCGCCGAGATCCACCCCGGACAACTCTGCCCCGATCGAACAGGTCAATTTCTCGACGCAGATCGTACTCGTCGGCGAGGGAAGGTTTTCTGTCAGCGTTGCGGTGTTGGTCATGACAATTCCTCTGGGAAGTGCTGTTTCGGTTCAGACGGAGAAGACGGAGGAACCGATACTGCGACCGGACTCCATGTCGTGGTGCGCACGCACCGCATCTTCGAGGGGGTATCGCTGGTTGATCTCGATCTTGATTCGCCCGGACTCGACGTGGGAGAACAGTTCTCCCGCCAGTTCGGCACGTTCTTCGGGATCCGCGATGTAATCGGCAAGAGCCGGACGTGTGAGGAAAAGAGATCCCTTGACTGCCAACTGCATTGCCTGAATCGGCGGAGTCGGTCCGGAGGCCGTTCCGAAGCACACCAGCAGCCCGCGCCTGGCAAGGCAATCGAGTGAGATGTCGAAGGTGGATTGCCCGATACTGTCGTAGACAACCGGCACGCCGACGCCCCCGGTGATCTCCTTGACACGTGCGACGACGTCCTCGCGGGTGTAGATGATGACTTCATCGCACCCGTGCGCTCGGGCGACGCTCGCCTTCTCGTCGCTCGAAACCGTGCCGATCACTTTGATTCCCAACAGTTTTGCCCACTGGGTGAAGATCAGTCCGACACCACCGGCCGCAGCATGCAGCAACACGGTGTCCCCCGCTTTCAACGGGTAGATGCGACGCAGAAGGTATGCGGCAGTCAACCCTCGCATGGTCATGGCGGCCGCGGTGTCGAAGGCAATGCCGTCGGGAAGCGCGATCAGGTCGGACGACGCCATGATCCGCTCGGTGGCGTACGCACCCAGCGGACTGCCGGTGTAGGTCACGCGGTCCCCCACTGCAAAATCGACGACTCCCTCGCCGATCTCTTCGACCACGCCGGCACCCTCAACGCCCATCCCGGCAGGCAATTGCGCAGGGTAGAGGCCGCTTCGAAAGTAGGTGTCGGCGAAGTTCAACCCCACCGCTTCATGGCGAACTCGAACCTCTCCGACGCCCGGTCGTCCTACCTCGATCTCTTCCCAACGCATGACGGACGGTGTGCCGATCTCGTGGAACCGAATGGCGTTTGCCATCGATGCTCTCCAATTCTGTGGGCGGACTCGACTCGATTGCGGTCGAGCTGCATTCGTACGCAACAACTTCCAGAAGTCGGTGCTCGACTTCGCGGTCGTGCCGAACTGATGTGAACAAAACTATGTGAGATCCGGCTCACATGCTTAACTTGACGAGACACGCAACACAACATTTCGGGACATCGAGTAAAGGAGGCCCCTTGAAGCCACTCGCCCGTTACGCATCACTGAACCGCTACGTCGACCTGTGCCGAACAGTGGACGTCGACGCTGTGGCCCTGATGAGAAGTGTCGGCCTGAGCCCGGCAAGTCTGGCGAACCCGGACCAATGGGTACCGGCCGCCTCCATCGCATCGCTCCTGGAGCGATCGGCAGCGGAGTCCGGACACGAAGACTTCGGGCTTCTACTCGCCGGCCTGCGTCGACTGTCCAATCTCGGTCCCCTCAGCTTGGTCATCAGGGAAGAACCAGACGTCAGGAGCGCACTCGACGTGTTGATGCGATACGAGCACACGTACAACGAGTCATTGCGCATCCGATTGAACGAGGTCAACGGACTCGCCACCCTGCGAATCTCGCTCGAGGTCGGCGAGCCGGTCGACACCAGACAGAGCGTCGAACTCGCAGTCGGCGCGACGCTGCAGATCCTGCGAAGTTTTCTGGGTTCTCGATGGCATCCGGTCAGCGTGGGATTCACGCACAATGCCCCGAAAGATACGAGCACGCATCGACGAATCCTCGGCGACACCGTGGAATTCGATCACGAATTCACCGGAATCGTTTTCTTCGCCGCCGACCTGGATGCGGCAAACCAACTGTCCGACGAGTTGCTCCGGCCGTACGCTCGCCAGTTCCTCGACTCACTTCCCGCATCGGAAACCTCCGACACACTCAGCCGCACCAAGGAATTGATCGAAGTTCTGCTTCCGACCGGCCGCTGCTCGGTCGAGCAGGTAGCACGAAGCCTCGGATTCGACCGGCGGACACTGCACCGCCATCTCGCCGAATCCGGAGATACGTTCACTGCCGTTCTCAATTCGGTCCGAAGCACCCTCGCGGAACGATTTGTCGCCAATCCTCGCTATTCGTTGACCGAAGTGGCGGTACACCTGGGGTTTTCGACGCAGGGTAGCTTCTCGCGCTGGTTTCGCACTCAGTTCTCGATGAGCCCGAGCGCGTGGCGGGCTCACCGCTCGATCAGCTGACCAGCACGACTCCGACGTAGGCGATCGTCGCCACCCACACGGTGGAAATCGCGGCCAGCACGAATGGTCGGGCACCCACGCCACGAATGACGCTCAACCGCACTCCCAACCCGAGAGCGAACATCGCAGCAGCCAACAGCGCCGTCTGCACAGTCTTCGCCAATCCGAGAAACTCATTCGGCAATATTCCGGTGGAGCGCAAACCCATGCATCCGATGAATGCCACAACGAACAACGGAATCAGCGGGGGACGCTTGGTGGCAGTGTTGTCGACCATCGTGCGTTGCCGGATACTCAGAAACGCCATGACCGGCGCCAGCATCAACACGCGCGCAAGTTTCACGACGGTCGCGACACCCAACGCGGTGGCGCCGAGAGCGCTGCCTGAAGCCACTACTTGCGCGACTTCGTGGATCGACCCACCGGCCCACATGCCTGCGCCAATCTCGCTCATACCGAAAGCATTGGCCAACAATGGGATTGTCGGAATCATCAGAGTTCCGAAGATCACCACCAACGCTACGGCGGTCAGCAACTCTTCCTCCCGCGCATTCACAACACCGTCTGCAGCAGCCACAGCGGCAGCGCCACAGATCGAGAAGCCGCAGGCAATCAGAATCCTCTGCGACCAACTCAATCCCAGAAGCTTTCCGGCATACATGGTCCCGGCGATACCGAGGAACACTATCGCCACCACAACGGCGATCACTCCCCAACCCAAACCGACGATGTCGGAGAACATCAATTGCAGCCCGAGCAGAGCGATCCCCACCCGAAGTAGTCGTGTCGCCGAGAATGCCAGCCCAGGTTGGAGTTTTGCCGGCAAGGCAACGGTATTCGCCAACACCGCACCCGCGACAATCGCAATCAGCAGCGGACTCACGGCGGAGGTGAACCGACCGGCTACCAGTGCGACCGCAGCCCCCAAGGCGCACAACGCAACTCCGGGCGTCAATGCGGCGAGGTTCGACCACCGTCGCACTTCTGACGAAGGGGCGACTGCGGGTTTCTCGGCCACGGACTTCACATCACGGTTCACCCATCCAGAGTCCTTCAGCCATCATCGTCCCGGTAGGGCGATTTCTACCATCACGGCATATCAGATCGATATGGAAAAGGTGCTGGGTATAGCCTGTCTGCATGACCAGAAGGTGGCCCGACCTCACCACTCTCGAGCTACTTGTCGGTATCGACGATCATGGAAGTCTCAGTGCTGCAAGCCGTCTGGCTCACATCGCACAGCCGAATGCCAGCCGCGCCGTCAAAGCCCTCGAGCGGCAGCTCGGGATGCCACTCATACACCGAAAGTCGACGGGGGCAACCTTGACTCCGCAGGGGACCGTCATCGTCCACTGGGCGCGCCGCGTCCTCGCCAACTCGAGGCAGCTTCTCGACGTCGCCGAAGGGATGCGGACCGAACGATCGGCGGAATTGACCGTCTGCGCCAGCATGACCGTCGCCGAACATCTGATCCCGGCCTGGCTCGGCGTCTTTCGATCGCTGCATCCCGGTGTCACCGTCCACCTCCAGGTCTACAACTCGACACGCGTACTCGAAGCCGTCGAAGTAGGAATGTGTGACCTCGGATTCGTCGAGTCCCCGACCGCTCCGAAGACCCTGTCCAGCGTCACCGTCGCGCGTGACTCGCTGGTCGTGGTCGTTCATCCGGACCATCCATGGGCACGTCGACGAAAGCCCCTGACCGTCGCCGAACTGGCAGCGACACCGCTGCTGGTGCGTGAGCCCGGATCGGGAACGAGAACAACTCTCGACCTGGCGTTACACGAATACGAGCGCGGTGCACCGTTGTTGGAACTGGGTAGTTCGGCCGCGATTCGAACCAGCGTGCTCGGTGGCGTCGGTCCGGCGGTACTGAGCACACTGGCCGTCGAGGATCAGGTGAAGAAGGGAGAGCTCCGGGCCGTAGCCGTCGAAGGCTTGGAGCTCGACCGATCCCTGCGTGCGGTGTGGCGTCCGCCGCGTCAGCTCGAGGGCCCCGCAGGCGACCTGATGAAAGTAGTGCGTGCGAGCGGGCCCCGGAAATCCTGAAAGCGGCCTACTTCTTGTCGGCCTTCGCTGCTGCCTTTGCGGCCTTCTTGAACTCACGGACCTCGAGCAAGGACTGCTCGTCGACCACGTCTGCAATCGAGCGCCTCGAACCTTCGAGCCCGTAGTCGCCGGCCGCTTGACGCCAACCTTTCGGCTCGACGCCGATCTGTTTGCCGAGCAACGCCAAGAAGATCCGGGCTTTCTGGTCGCCGTAGCCGGGCAGTGCCTTGAGCCGCTTCAGCACTTCCTTGCCGTCGGGATTTCCCGAAGTCCAGATCGCGGCGGTGTCGCCGTCGTAGTTCTCGACGATGAACTGGCACATGAGCTGGATACGCTCGCCCATCGACTTGGGGAATCGGTGCACAGCCGGAGGCTCGGCACAGATAGCGATGAACTCGTCGGTGTCCATGTCGGCGATACGCCTGACGTCGATGCCGCTGAGCCGATCCGCCAGCTTCTTCGGACCGAGGAAGGCCGTTTCCATCGGAACCTGTTGATCGAGAAGCATTCCGATCAACAACGCCAACGGGTCTTCGGCCAGGAGAGCATCGGCTTCGGGGTCACCGACAAGGTTCAGTTGAAGTGCCATGAGTCCGATACTGCCACGTCAAGGGGCAGTTGTGACCGGCGCCGACCCATCCGGCGCCGGAATCTTCCACTTCTTCCAGCCGAACAGAACCAAGGTCGAAACCGCGGCAAGCGTGAAGACCCACAGGTAGACGCCGACGGTCGGAATCCGCAGATACTCGGGCGGCACGAACATGAACAAGCCCATGCCGACAAAGCGATCCGTACCGGGAATGACCGACGGGTCCCACCAGGTGTGAGACCAGTTCAAGACCGGGAGCAGGAACACGAACGGCGCTACCCACGCCAAACGCTTCTTCGACACCATCGCGTAGTGCGCGGTGAGGACGACCAGCGGGACGAACCATACCCAGTGATGACCCCATGAGAACGGCGAGACGGTGGTCGCAGTCAACCCAGTCATGGTGAGGCCGAGCAATTTCTGACCGTGCCGATGCGCAACCCACGCCGCTCCGAGTCCGAGGCACACCGCCAGCGCACTGAAGACGAGAACCAGGGCCTTCGACGGCTCCGGAGTGTGAGTGAGTTGGGCGATCAGTCCGGACACGGACTGGTTGCTCGGAGCATCCGTCGGTCCGACGCGTTCGCTGTCGACGAGGGTGCCGGTCCAGTACTTGTACGCATCGTTGTAGATCACGACGAAGCCGATCGCGACGGTCGCCGCGAACGTCACGACGGCCGTCACCAACGCACGCCATTGACGAGTGATGAAGAGGTACGCCCAGAAGAAGGCCGGAGTGAGCTTCACGCCGGCGGCGATGCCTGCCCCGATTCCTCGGAGCCGACTCTTCTCGTCCCGACCGAGGTCCCACACGATCAGGAGCAGCAGGAAGATGTTGATCTGCCCGAGCCAGAGCGTCGTACGTATCGGTTCCATGAACAGGAAGATCGTGGTGGCCAACGCACTGACGGCGTAGGCCTTCACGTCGAGCCGGTAGCCGAGGTACTTCCAGCACAACACGATCACCGCGAACAACGCCGCGATGTTCAAACCTGTCCACACGACAATCGCCTGTTTGAACGAGAGCACCGCCCACACCGTGAACAGCAAAGCCGCAAACGGCGTGTACGTGAACATCATTCCCTGCAGAACCGGACCGTCGTACAGCGGAAGGCCCTGAACCACGACACTGCCGCCGTGGCGGTAGACGTCGAGATCGAGGAAGTTTTCGAAGATCCCCCAGTACCGCGTATTCATCGGCACGGCGAACAGAACCATCAGCACGGACGCGACTGCCAGAACACCGAGCACAGAGAATCCGAGAACACCGACACGAAAACTGCGACGCGGAATGTCAGCTTCGATGACCGACTCTGAATTCGCGGTGTGTGCCTCGAAAGAAGGCCCATCCGAAGCGTTGATCGCGCCCGTCACTACAACCTCCGGGATTTACACCCTATGTCGGGAATTGATGCTCCGAACGGTACAAGACAAGACCGAAAAGTACCGACCGGGCACGCCGCTTCGAGAACTCAGATCTCGGAGAGACGCGATTCGGTGGCAGCCAGCAGGACACACGTAGCCACGCCGTCCATGGCAACTTCGAGTTCAGCCGTGGACGGGAAACTCGGGGCCAACCGAATGTTCCGGTCGTCCGGATCCGTGCTGTACGGGAAAGCAGAACCGGCCGCAGTGAGCGCGATACCCGCATTCTTCGCCAGTTCGATGACCCGCTTGGCCGTGCCGTCGACCACGTCGAGGCTGATGAAGTATCCGCCCTTCGGCTCGGTCCAGGACGCGACCTTCGACGCACCGAGACGATCCTCGAGGATTCGCAGTACGAGCTCGAACTTGGGCGCCAGGAACGCGCGATGCTTCTCCATGTGCGCACGAACGCCGTCGGCATTGCCGAAGAAACGCAGGTGGCGAAGCTGATTGACCTTGTCCGGTCCGATGCTCTTCTTACCCAGGAACTTCTGGTACCAGGCAAGGTTCTCCGCCGAGCCACCGAAGAAGCTCACACCCGCGCCGGCAAAAGTGATCTTGGACGTCGACGCGAACACGAGCGGACGGTTGGGGTGTCCGGCCTCGGCAGCCATCGAGAGAATGTCGTAGGACGGCGCAGTCTCGCCGACAAGCGGATGCACGGCGTAGGCGTTGTCCCAGTACAGGCGGAAATCGGGCGCAGCCGTGGGCATCGACGCGAGCGTCCGGACAATTTCTTCGGAGTACACGGCACCGGTGGGGTTCGCGTAGACCGGAACCGCCCACATGCCCTTGATCTGCGGATCTGACGCGACGAGTTCAGCGATCTTCACGACGTCGGGGCCGTCGTGATTCATCGGCACCGCGATCATCTCGATACCGAGGGACTCGGTGATCGCGAAGTGGCGGTCGTAGCCCGGTGCGGGGCAGAGGAACTTGATCTTCTCTTCCTGTGCCCACGGCCGCGCCGAATCAGGCGTGCCGTGAAGCAGTGAGAACACGACGTTGTCGTGCATGATCTCGAGGCTCGCGTTGTTCCCGGCGAGAAGGTTCGCAACGGGGATACCCAGCAGCTCACCGAAGATGGCGCGCAGTTCCGGCAGACCGGTGAGTCCGCCGTAGTTGCGGCAGTCGGTGCCGCTTCCGTCACGGAAATCACCGTCGCCGGGCAGCGTCAGCAGCTCTGCGGAAAGGTCGAGTTGTTCCGGGGAAGGCTTACCGCGAGTCAGATCGAGTGCGAGCTTCTGCGCCTGGAGCTGCGTGTACTTCGCGCTCTGGCTCTCATGCTCGGAGGTGAGTTCTTCATGGCTCATCAACCCGATCTGGGTTTGGATAGGCATCCGGAGCGGCCTTTCACCGACGAGGCGGGGTCGGGTATGTGAAAAAAAATAGAGGACCCCGCGCACCCGGCAGAGCCCGTTGACCCTTGCTGCCTTCCGGCCCTGGGGGAGTTCACAGGATGCGCGCCGCGCGGGATCCAATGAACAGTGTAGACGGCTTTCGTCGGCCGCTGCACACCACCTACCGGGGTGGAGATGCGAACCCCGCGATCCACTGGTTCTTCGCAGCTCAGGCACCCGTTTAACGCTTCGCGCCCGCAATTGGGTATGCTGCTCCACGGAGGATTCGCCTAGTGGCCTATGGCGCTCGCCTGGAACGCGGGTTGGGTTAACGCCCTCAGGGGTTCAAATCCCCTATCCTCCGCCAAAAGAACCCCTGTGGACTGCCGAGAAGCGGTTCACAGGGGTTCTTTTTTGCCAGGGTTCAGGCACGCCCCATGAACGAACCGCCACCGAAAGGTGGGTCGTCGTCGACCGGTGCACGGCTAGCTCGTCGCTGCAGATAGATCTCGGGTGCGGCCGGCACCTGATTGAACGCCTCCATAGCCCTGACGACACGAGAGTCGCGGAGGAGAGGTGCGCGAAGTTCCTGCGCGGCCGCCGCTGCTGCCGCGCAAGCGGTTCGGTGGGACTGTGTGATCGCGTCGGAGAGTGCAGCGGCGCCGGCCCGAAGGCAACTCTCGGTCAATTGCAGGTCGGTGATCGCACCGTACGCGTCGACTTCGACGCTGACGGCCCCACCTCCAGCATCTGCGCGGGCGCGAACTTTCCCGACCTCGATGTCGACTTGGCGGGCAAGGACAGTCAACTCCGGAAGCGAGGACGCGGGTCCGGTCATGGCTGATCGATCTGCACGGGCGCATTCGGATGATCCGACGCTTCAGTTCGGGGGAAACACGGCGACGATCCGCTCAGGCCCGCCCCGCGTGGATGCTCGTCGAAGACCATCCGATATCCATCCGGCAAAATGGTTTCGGTGCTCGTCGTGTCCCCAGCGGAGTCGTACGTTCGAAACTTCCAGCCGCGCTCAGTCCACAGGTTGCGGATCGTGTCGCCGAAACTTGGAATGCTCGCAGCGTCAGAAGACTCGAGGAAATACATCACGCCGTAGTCCACGGATGTGTCCTTCGACAGATTGCTGTCGTTGCACGGGACGATGCCACCCGGGCTGAGTGTGACTTTCTTGCTCAGCTCGGAATACCGCGTCAGGTAGGCACCCGGCGGCAGTACCGCGATCGTCTCGGTCAGATACTCGATCACCTTGGCCTGTGCCTGTGAGCGGGTCAGATTGATGTCGGCTTCCATCACTTTTCCGTTCTCCGTCGTCGCACACGCCGACAGCAGCACTGCCACCGCGATACTGCCCGAGCCGAGTGCTCTACCGCGTCGAGTTGCGTTGGTCATGGCGCTCCTAGTCCGGCGATCACGTGGCCCATCCCGGCAAGAGCCGGAGCGGTGTGCCGCTTCCACCGCGTAAGAGAAGTCGCGGTTCCTCCGCTCCAAAGCCGTAGCGGCGGTAGCGAAAGCAGTTGGATTCCACGCGCGGACCTGAGAGATTGTCGCCATCTACACAGGCGCCTGGTAGGTCACCAGTCGGTTCCGGAAAGCGACTTCGACAGCGTCATAGCTGTCTGCGCTGGATTGCGCGGCGTCAGCCATCGACGTCAGCATCGCCGAGGTAGCGCGGTATCTGGCGGTAATCGGGTCACCGGCCCGCACGGCGGCCGAGCCGCTAGCCGAACCGGGCCTCGCAGCTGCCGCGTCAGCAAGGATTCCGGACATCTCGATGCCGGCAATCACGGCGCTTTGGTCTCGCACGGCCTCGGACAAGGCCCGTAACAACTCGGCATCTGCTTGCAGTATTTCGTTCCCCACCCAAGCCCCCCGGCTTCGAATCGACATGCGAAAAAGCAGCCTAGCAGCGCATCGACTGCTTCAGAACCACGCAATTTCGTTTGACAGACTCACGAACCCGAAGACACACTTTCCGTCCACCCCAACAATCAGGAGTGCGCGTGATTGCCGGCCAGACCAATCTGCTCGCGGATTGCAGCAATTGCTTCGGCCTGTGCTGTGTCGCACTCCCCTTTTCCAAGTCCTCCGACTTCGCGACCAACAAGAATACAGGTGACCCCTGCAAGAACCTGCAGCAGGATTTCCGTTGCGGCATTCACACCGGATTGCGAAAGAAGGGCTTCACCGGTTGCACAGTGTACGAATGTTTCGGTGCGGGACAGAAGGTTTCACAGCATACCTACGACGGCATCAGTTGGCGAGATGCCCCGGAGACCGCGTCAGACATGTTCGAAACCTTCCCTGTCGTACGCCAGTTGCACGAACTGCTCTGGTATCTCACCGAAGCCCGCTCCCTGAAGCAGACCCACTCGATTCGGAAGGAACTCGACGCGGCACTGGCAGAGACGGAAAGCCTGACCAACGGCACGCCTTCGCAAATTCGAGCCGTCGACGTCTCGGCACACCGGGCGGCAGTGAACACACTGCTCTTGCAGACGAGTGACCTTGTGCGCTCACAGGTCTCGGGCAAGAAGGGGCGCAAACTCGACCACCGAGGCGCAGACCTCATCGGCGCCAGATTCCGTGGTTCCGACCTGCGTGGGGCCAACTTTCGCGGCAGTTATCTGATCGGGGCAGACCTGCGCGGCTGCGATCTCGATCGGGCCGATCTGATCGGTGCAGACTTACGCGGCACCGACATTCGCGGCGCAAAACTCCGCGGCAGTATCTTTCTCACTCAATTCCAGATCAACGCGGCGATCGGCGATTCGGCTACCACGCTTCCCGATTCGCTTACCCGCCCCGGCCACTGGGCCTGAGCCTGGCGACGGTCAACTCCGCCGACTGTCAACTCCGTCGACGAAGAACGACCTTGTTGGCTTCCGGATCGATCGACACCCACGGCGGATCACCGTCGGTTCCGTCCTCACGATGCATCAATGCACTCTGCCGTTGCTCGAATTCATGATGCTTGGAGCCCTGAAACAGGGCAGCAACCTCCTCGAAGCCTGCTGCCGAGACAGGACGAGTCGTGCGTCCCCGAGTCCACGGCAGTGCCCGACCACCGGTGAGCCGGTTCCAGAGAGTCTCCGCGAATGCAAACAGGACCAGCAGCACGAGCAAGCCTGGCAGCGTCAACGCGAACAGAGTGCCCATGAAAGAAGTCTAGCGACGAACGCCCCCGATTCCCGTAACTTTCGATCACCCACCTTCTTGTGGCCATGCGATAGATGATCTGCCACAATGCACGCTGTTACGACTAGTAACACCTTCGGGGGGAGGATTTCACGTGAGCTTGATACTTGCAGCTACCGACCGTTCGGAGCTTGCCCGGACACTCGGGACCGAATTAGTACATTTCGGTCATCAAACACTGCTCGTCCGCACCGGGCGCCGCCTACTGGACGACCTCGACACCGACAGTTTCGATATCGCCGTGATCGATCTCTTGTTGCCGGACATCGACGGCTACGAGATTGCACGACAGATCCGCTTGCGCAGTTCGATGCCGATCATGATGTTGGTGGACACCCACGAGGACATCGACGAAGCACCACATGGCGCTGTTTCGGACTTTGTACTGAACCCGATCGATTCTCACGCGCTCGATCTTCGGGTCACCGCGATCCTTCGTGAAACCGCACATCCCGCCCCCGGCAAGCACCAACGTCACGGTGACCTGCTCCTCGATCGACGTGCGATGACGGCGACGATGGGTGGAAAGCTGCTGGTTCTCAGCCGGACCGAATGGCGGGTACTCCTGGAACTGTCGACCGAGCCTGGGCGCGTGTACTCGCGTGATCACCTGATCCGAAACGTCTGGGGTTCCGACCACGAAAAGACGCGTGTGGTCGACGCGACCATTCTCAGCCTGCGATCCAAACTCGAATCCAATCCCGCGAAACCGAAATACATCAAAACCATCCGGGGGTTCGGATACCGCTTCGGCCCGGTCGACTGAAATCGCCTTCGTGTCGGAGCCCCTCGATAGG
Source organism: Rhodococcus sp. KBW08 (assembly GCF_003852455.1). NCBI lineage: Bacteria > Bacillati > Actinomycetota > Actinomycetes > Mycobacteriales > Nocardiaceae > Rhodococcus > Rhodococcus sp. KBW08. The sequence continues at coordinate 118,645 of NZ_QAJJ01000004.1, read as the reverse complement.
CTGTTCTCATGGGTTGGTACACACCACAATCGGTCGCTTCGGATCTCTCCGACATTTTGGTGTGCGGCTGGACGGCGTGTGCAGAAGGTGAACACCTCCTCGTGCCCGATGCCTGCATGGACGTGCTGTGGATACGTGGCGTCGGCATACGCGTCTGTGGCCCCGAAACCGCTGCGTGGTCATTTACTCTTCCGCCCGGAACACGCTCCGTGGGTGTTCGATTCCGCCCGGGATCGGCATCGCCCATGTTGCGAACCTCGGCGTCCGAGCTTCGGGATTCTCGCGCCGATCTCAGCGATGTAACCGACGCACGCACCGAACGAATACTGTTGAACCGCTTGGAGAATTCCGAAGACCACGAACAGGTCGCCATTCTCGAGAGCGCTGTCCGGAGTTGGGCAAGTTCGAGTTTCCGGCACGATCCGGTGATCAACCACGTTCGCACCGCACTGTCCGAACATTCGTGGAATGTCAGCTCTCTCGCCGACGCGGCGGCACTGACTTCGCGCCAACTCCAACGTCGATGCAACGACGCCTTCGGATACGGCCCGGCAACGCTGCGCTCGATCCTGCGCCTCCAGCGCTTCATGGCGCTCGCTCGCAGTCGACCCGCGCTGGGACTCGCTGAATCCGCAGCACACTGCGGATTCAGCGATCAGGCCCACTTGACTCGTGAATGCCGCCGAATCTCTTCACTGACCCCGGCAGCTCTACTCCGAACTCAAGCCCCCGACTGGCACGGGTCGGATACCGTCGTCGCGCTGGCAGAGGGAGACGCCGTCGCGTAATCGCTTCCGCGCTCCCCCGCCGTCACTTCTGACTGAAAAGCGTCCTGGCAGACCACAGCCCGCCGAGGGAGAGCACTGCGACGGTCATGTAGTAGTAGCTCGGAGCGTCGAGCGAGCCTGTTGTACTGATCAACCAGGTCAAGACCAACGGCGCGATTCCGCCGAGCAAGGTCACGCCGAGGTTGTACGACAAAGACATTCCGGTAGCCCGGATCTCCGCCGGGAACAGCGAACTCATCAGGGCGGGCAAGGGACCGAAGGCAAACGCCATGATGACACCCAGGACCGAAACAACCAGGACGAGCGTCAGAGTCGACGGGTGATCGACCATCAATTTGAAGAGCGGCCAGGCCAAGACGATTGCCGCAACGGAGGCCCAGGTCATAACTCTCGCAGGTCCGACCCGGTCTGCAAGATGCCCGATCAGCGGCACGGTGATCAAGGTGACCAGTCCGGCGACGATGCCGCCGAGATAGCCGGCAGAGGCGGAAACTCCGAGGTTCTTCACGGCAAACGTCGGCATGTACAAGATGAGGTAGATCGAGATAGTCGCGACGCCCACTACTGCGGCACCGGTCAGCACCCGGCCGAGATGCCTGGTCAGCGTCGTCTTCAGCGGAGCCTTCTCCGGAACGCTCGTCTTGAAATCGTCCGTTTCATCGAGCTTGGCACGGATGTAGAGGCCGACCGGCCCGACGATGATGCCGAAGAAGAACGGAACGCGCCAGCCCCACGAGTAGAGCGCTTCATGCGAAAGATGGGTGTTGAGCATGTATCCGAACAACGATGCCAGGAAAACCGAGGCGCCCTGACTGGCGACCTGCCAGGAAGAATAGAACGCCTTCTTGTGGGGCGCTGTTTCCACGAGGAAGGTTGTGGCAGTGCCGAATTCGCCGCCGGCAGAGAACCCTTGAATGAGTCGCGAAACCAGGATGACGACGCCGGCCCACGGCCCGATCATCGAGGTCGTCGGCGCCACAGCCATGATGAGGGTGCCGATCATCATGAGCATCATCGTCAACGTCAGGGCATTCTTGCGCCCGCGACGATCTGCGTAGCTGCCGAGAACCATCCCGCCGAGCGGGCGGATGACGTACGAGATCGCGAACGTCGCGAACGTCAGTATCAGGCCGAGTGTGTTGTCGCCGCCGGGAAAGAAGTTATGGGCGATGACCACTGCGAATGACGCGTAGACGATGACGTCGAACCATTCGAGCGCAGCGCCGAGTGAGCTGCTGATCACCGCCTTGCGAGCAGCGGCCAGGCGTTCCGGGGTGACAGTTCCGGAGGTTGGCGTAGTTGCCGTGGACATGGTTTTCCTTAGGGGTGAGGGTGGATCAGGCGCGGGCGTGAGCGATGACGCTCCGAACGAACTGCTCGCACTGTGCCAACTGGTCAAGTGTCACGTACTCGTCGGGTGCATGCGCTTGGGCGATACTTCCCGGCCCGCACACGACAGTGGGGATATCGATGCTCGCGAACATCCCGGCCTCGGTGGCGTACGCGACCTTTTCGTCCGAGGGCAGGCCACCCCATTGTTCGACCAGTGCGGCCGCCGAAGCATTCGCATCCGTCTCCAAAGGAGGAACCGAGGCCGAGACGTGCATCGTCACGGAGGCCGACGGGTTTTCTTCCTGCATCAGGTTCTCGATCCGATTCGTCTCGGCGGCAAAGCGTTCGAGCAGATCTGCGGCGCCGGCTGTGCTGATGCTCCTGAACTCGAAAGTGATGGAGCAATCCTCGGGCACTGTGTTCACTGCTATTCCGCCGGACACGAGATTGACCGAACACGTCGTCCAGGCCACGTCGAATGCGTCGTCGTACGGGCCGGACGCCCGGAGTTCGTCGGCACTGTTTCTGACGAATCGAATCAACTCGGCACCGTATTCGATTGCATTGACTCCTTGCGGAGTGAGCGACGAGTGCGCCGAAACACCATGCAGATCAACACGTATGACATTCATCGACTTGTGTGCGCGAATGACGCGCATCTCCGACGGCTCTCCGACGACGCACACGTCGGGGCGCAGGTTCCGGGCAACAACCTCTTCGACCAACCCGGCTGCACCGATGCAGCCGACTTCTTCGTCGTAGGAGAAGGCAAAGTGAATCGGCTTAGCCAGCGGCCGAGCAACGATGTCGGGGATCGCCGCGACGACGATCCCGATGAACGACTTCATGTCGCACGTGCCGCGCCCGTACAGACTTCCGTCGCGAATGTCAGGAGTGAAAGGGTCGCTACTCCAATCCTGATCGTCGACCGGCACAACGTCTGTGTGGCCGGAAAACATCACACCACCGGCAGTACTTCCGTCAGGAGGGGTGAACGTGGCCAACAGATTGAGCTTCGTCCCCTCGTCGTCGGGAACAAGTATCGGCTCGACCCCGTGGCGACGCAGTTCTGCAGCGAGAAGATCGATCAACGGTCGATTGCTCGCGGAACTTGTCGTATCTATCTCGATGAGGCGCTGCACCCAATCGAGGGTTCTCTCGGTCGGAACGGTGGACAACGTGGTGGACGGCATCAGGGTTCTCCTCTCCCAGCAGGAACGCGGTGACTCTCGCCACCGCGTTCTGCCTTCGAGCATGAATGAAGTGATCCCAGACACAGTGAAGATGCACGATACTTGCACGATGATCGAAGAAACGCAGGATTCCGCCGTACTCGACGACATAGACCTGGCCCTGATCAATTGCCTGCAGCTCGACCCGCGAGCGTCGTGGCGCACGGTAGGTGACGCACTCAAAGTCGACCCGGTCACCGTCGCACGCCGCTGGCAGCGGCTACAGGACTCCGGCACCGCCTGGGTCTCCGCGCGGGCAACCGGCCACGGCCGTCCGGAATCGTGTCTGGCTTTCGTCGAAGTCGACTGCACGACTTCGTACGCCTTGACGATCGCGGAACGACTTGCCCGCTGGCCGCACGTTCTGAGCGTCGAACACACAAGCGGCCCAGGCGACTTGACTCTTCTCGTCGAGGTCAGAGACATGGCCTTCCTGTCGCGCTTCCTGCTTCGGTCGCTCGCGTCGGTACCCGGAATCGTCAGTTCGCGTGCACACCTCGTCACCGAGGTCTTCGCGATCGGAGACGACTGGAAATTGCAGGTACTCGATGCCACTCAGCGAACGGTCATGACAGACCGGCCTGTGCGTTACAAATATGCGCCGACGGATCAGCGCCATCACGGGAAGACGTTCGACGCCGTCGATCGCCAATTGATATTGAAACTGGGCGAGGACGGTCGATCCTCGATTGCCGAGCTCACCGTCGGCACCGGACTCAGCGAAAGTACGGTCAGGCGGCGACTTGCCGAACTCACCTCACGCAACCAAATCGTGTTCCGCTGCGACGTCTCGCTACCGCTGTCCGGTTGGCCCCTCGTCACCTGGGTGTGGGGATATGTCGATCCCACGGACCGGTCGACGATTCGTGCGCTGGTGGAACGAGTGCCGGGGACACGGGTGTGTATGCGTATATCCGGCGGCCGCGCCAACACACTGCTCGCGATCGCCGCTCATTCCCTGCGTGAAACCCCCATTACCGAGGTACAACTTGCCCAAGAGGCGCCGGGTCTGGTGGTGCTGAACAGATCGGTGGTGCTGCGATCGATGAAAAGAGTGGGCCGCCTTCTCGATGACGAAGGTAAGAGCGCCGGTGTCGTACCGATGGACATCTGGGCGGAGGCCCCGGAGATCGAGTGAATGTCCGAAATAATCAATCACGACGCGCCGCTGTGGAGAAGGATTGACGTCATGACTTCAACAGAGATCTCCCCCGCCCAGCGTTATCGGGATCTTGCCGCCGGATTCACGGCGCGGATCGACGCCGTACCCGCCGATCGATGGGACGACAATTCCCCCTGCGAAGGCTGGACCGCTCGCGACGTCGTGAGACACGTACTCGACAGCGAACGAGACATGGTCAAGGTAGTCGGCCTGGAACTGGCACCCGGTCCGTCGGTCGACGACGACCCGTCAGCAGCCTGGGCGGCCGTCCGCGATTCGATGCAGGCCATTCTCGACGATCCGTCGAAGTCCACCCTCGAGTACGACGGGCACTTCGGCCGGACCAACCTCGGGGCCACGGTCGAGGGCTTCCTGTGCTTCGATCTGGTCATCCACGGTTGGGACCTCGCAGCCGCAACGGGCACCGATACGACGATGCGCGACACGGACGTGGAGTGGGTCTCGGAGATCGCAGCGGGCCTCGGCGAGTCGATCCGCATGAGCGGTGTGTGTGGCCCCGAAATTCCGGTTCCGGACAACGCTGACAAAGCAACGAAACTCCTTGCCTTCCTGGGCCGGAAGGCCTGAAAAAGCACCCCTGACGTGGGCATTACTTCCATACACAGGTAATGTCGCGGTATGCCGGAACGCCGAAAATCCTCCACGAGTCCAGACCTGCTTGCGGCGGCATTGTTCGACGTCGCCGCGGAATCCGGACTGGAAAATGCCAGCGTTCGCGAGGTCGCAAAACGGGCGGGCGTCTCGATCGGCGCAGTGCAACATCACTTCTCGACCAAGGACGAGATGTTCGCGTTCGCACTGCGAACCCTCGTCGATCGATTGTTGACGAGACTGGCCGAGTCGTCCGCCGACGCGGACCCACATGCCTCCCTGTTCCAAGCGCTCTCGCAACTGCTGCCCCTCGACGAGCAACGTACGCGCGAGGCACATGTGCTCGCCGCCTTTGCCGTGCGCGCCGCAACCAGTGAGTCACTCTCCGAGATCCGCCGGACAACTCTGTTCACGATCCGCACCGGCATCTCCACCGTCTTGATCGGAATCGGCACTCCGGAAGCGGAAACCAGAGCGGCACTTCTACTTTCAACCGTCAACGGTTTGGCACTCGACGCACTCGGAAGCCCCGCCATGTATCCACCGCAGTACCTCGATCACGCTTTGGAAACCCAGATCCGCCTCACCCTGCACGACGCCGAGAATCTGCCCACCTCCGTCGTTCTCGCCAGCTGACGTGGCAGGAGCAGGGCGCTTCGCGCCGAGTCCGTCCGGCGATCTCCATCTGGGAAACCTCCGTACCGCCCTTTTGGCCTGGCTGTTCGCCCGCACCAGCGGGCGCGATTTCCTCATTCGCGTAGAGGATCTCGACCGTGTCCGCCCCGGCGCGATGGAACGACAACTCGACGATCTGCGCAGGCTCGGCCTTACGTGGGACGGCCCGGTCGTCCTACAGTCACACCGTCTTCCCTTGTACCACAAGGCTATCGACCGGTTGCGCGAGCGCGACCTGACCTACCCTTGCTTCTGCACACGCAAAGAGATCCTGCAGGCGCCGTCCGCTCCCCATGTTCCCGATGGCGCCTACCCTGGCACGTGCCGAAACCTGTCGGAGGCCGAACGCACCGACAGGTCGGCAAGCGGCCGATCCCCGGCTCTGAGACTTCGGGCAGATATCGATTCATTTACCGTGCACGACGAACTGTTCGGCGAGGTGACGAGGCAAGTCGACGACGTCGTCCTGCTCCGCGGAGACGGAGTACCCGCCTACAACCTCGCGGTAGTCGTCGACGACGGCGCCCAGAACATCGATCAAGTGGTCCGCGGCGACGACCTCCTGACCTCGGCGCCGCGTCAGGCGTACCTTGCCCAACTGCTCGACATCGAACCACCGTCGTACGCTCACGTTCCTCTCGCGTTGAACAGTGAAGGCAAACGACTCGCGAAGCGCGACGGCGCAGTGACCCTGGCAGATCAACTCGAAGCCGGACGCAGTGCCGAACAGGTTCTGACGATGATCGCGTCGAGCATCGGTCTCGCCGAACCCGACGAAGTTGTCACGCCTCCGCTATTGGCGGATCGATTCGACTCTCGCAAGATCCCCCGGACCCCGTGGATTTTCCCGGCAAAGTAAGTGAAGTATCAATCAGCGCCTTGTCGGGACAAAAGCTCGATTGTCCGATATGACAAAGCGGTCCGCAATAGCTATTCGTTGGCAATTTCCAAATAGTGAAGTACGGTCGAGACTGGCGAAGGCAATTGAGGGCGAGTGGTCCCTGCAAAACCACGCCCCGGATCTGAACCTGGAATCCGACCGCAGTACCCACTTGCAGCATCCACGCTGACACGCACGTGCGGCACGGGCGACTCAGGACGAAAAGGAATACGCATGGTCCGCGAGCTTCGCGAGGCACTCGACGACCATCAATTCGAGGTGTTGTATCAACCCCAGGTCAATCTGAACTCGTCAGCAATTATCAGCTACGAAGCACTTCTGCGGTGGCGCCATCCACTCCGAGGGTTGATCGAGCCTCAAGATTTCATGCGCTCCGCCGAATCTTCCGGACTCATCATTCCCATCGGATTACAAGCTCTGGATATGATTTGCGCCCAAACAGCGTCGTGGCCTGAGCACATGATGGTTGCGGTCAACTTTTCGCCTCGCCAACTCGCGACGCCGCACGCCGCTCACGAGATCCTCGGAGCACTCGACAGTTCAGAAACGCCACTGAGCAGAATCATCGTCGAAGTCACCGAACTCGGCGTCGTAGGTAGGCATGCCGCGGACACTCTTCACATCCTGCACAACGAAGGAATTCGAATTGCCCTCGATGATTTCGGGGCGGGCTTCGCGTCGTTCTCCGCGTTGTCGGAATTGCCGCTCGACATTCTCAAGATCGACCAATCGTTGACGTGGGCCGTCAGCGCAGCGGGTCGTGCTGGAGATCGCGCCTTCATGGTCATGGAGTCCATCGCCGACATCGCCAGCAGGCTCGGGCTTGATTCGATAGCCGAGGGCGTCGAAACCGCCGAACACGCAGCCAACGTCTCGAGAGCCGGCTGCGATATGGGCCAGGGCTATTACTTCGGGAAGCCGCTCCCCGCGTCATCCATCGTCACGCCCGTGTGAGCGCTGCACACTTCAGTACGGCGCCACTTCAGTACGGCGACGATGCACTCGCTATGAGTGCGACCACAAGAATCACGGCAAAGATCGCCAAGAAAGTCGCTCCGACCGCAATTCCGGCAATCGCGAGACCGCGTCCCTCTTGACCTGTCTGCTTGATCTGGTTGAGCGCGACAATTCCCAGAATGATCCCGACGATTCCGCCGAGACTGTAAAAGCAACCGCCTGCAAGCGATACAACCAGCGATGCAATTGCCAGACCATTGGTACCGACCGGCCGCATCGGCGGTGCGTACCCTCCCGCGAATTGATTCGGTTGACCGTACGGGTTCGGCGGCTGACCGTACTGAGCCTGTCCATATTGTCCGGGTTGCTGATATTGATTGGCCGGGTATTGATTAGGTGGACTGAAGGTCTGTGGTGGCAGATATGGGTTTGGTTCACCAATTCCACCCGGCTCAGGCGTATTGCCGGTGGGGTTGTACGACGGCGGTGGGTAACCCGGGTACTGCTCGTTGGGAGTGGTATATCCGGGAATTTCAGGTGAAGACTGCGTTTCGGACGGGGACACGCCGTACCCCTCAGAAGGCAGGCTCGGAAATTCTCCGTATCCAGGTTTTGCCTGGTAATCGCTCGAAGAATCGTCGTTGTTGCCCCCGGAACTCGTCATACAACGCAGCCTAAACCACAGGTGACCTCCGAATCCAAGTGAGCAGATGTCATCCACATCGCTCTTTGATCCCAGTAGGGTCATATCCACTGTCACACTCGAGCGCGATATTTACGACTGAGGGGAACACATGACAACCGGCGGGTACGACCCCAACCAGAATCCAGAAGGCGGGAAGCAATTCCCACCCCAGGATCCATATGGCCAGCAGGGAACACCTCCTCCCGGAAGTTACCCACCTCCCGCCGGCCCCCCGCAGGGCGGAAGCTACCCGCCCCCGCAGGGCGGAAACTTCCCGCCTCCGCAGGGTGGCAACTACCCGCCGCCCGGTGGATACCCGCCGCCGCCCCAGGGCGGAAACTTCCCGCCTCCTCCGCAGTTCAACGACCAAGGTGCGTACGGCGGAGGAAACCGGCTGCCTTCGGGCGCTCAGCCGGGCGATCTGTGGATTCGACTCGGTGCCCGCATCATCGACGGCATCATCGTCGGCATCATCGCCGCGATTCTGGCTCTGTTGGTCAGTGACTCCGACAGCTTGATTCTGGTCTCGGGGCTGTTCTCGGGAATTCTGACCTTCGCGTACTTCATTGCAATGGAAGTGACGCAGGGTCGGACTTTGGGAAAGATGATTCTGGGCCTTTCAGTACACGGTCCGGGCGGCGCACCTCGCCCCTCAGTCCAGCAGTCTGCGATTCGCAACGCTTTCACTTTGCTCTCGATCATTCCGATCATCGGCGGAATCCTCGCGCTGGTTGCGTACATCGTCATCGCAGTCACCATCAACAACAGCCCCACCAAGCAGGGCAAGCATGACGAGCTCGCTGGTGGAACTCAGGTAGTCAAGGGCTAGGTAGGAATATGACAACCGGTGGGCACGACCCCAACCAGAACCCAGAGGATGGGAAGCAATTCCCACCCCAGGATCCGTACGGCCAGCAGGGAGCACCCCCTCCAGGGAGCTATCCCCCTCCGGCCGGGCCTCCACAGGGCGGTAGCTACCCGTCTCCTCCTCAAGGTGGCAATTACCCGCCTCCCGGTGGATACCCACCGCCACCCCAGGGCGGAAACTATCCCCCTCCCGGCGGAAACTATCCGCCGCCCGGCGGGTACCCGCCTCCTCCCGGTGGTGGCAACTTCCCGCCTCCGCCTCCGAATGACTACGGCGCAGGTTTTGGCGGCCCCCAGCTTTCCGTGGGTGCAGCAATTACGTACGGCTGGAACAAATTCAAAGACAATGCGCTCGTCTGGATCGGGATCTCGCTCATCGCGTTTGTGATCGCCGGACTGATCCAGGGCGCGTTCAACGGCTTCGACTACACCAACACCGAGTTCAACGCGCTGTCGATCGTTGGCGGATTGGTCACTGCAGTCGTCGGCTACATCATCCAAGCCGCATTCCTTCGTGGAGCATTGAGCGAATTGGACGGAATCAAGCCGGCCTTCGGCACCTTTTTCCAATTCACCAACATCGGTGCGGTTGTCCTCGGCGGTTTCCTTGTAGCCGTAGCTACCTACGTCGGTTTGGCTCTCTGCATAATTCCCGGCATCATCGCGGCGTTCCTGCTCTACTACACGCTGACCTTCATCGTGGACAAGAACCAGGATGCGATTTCCGGCATCAAGTCGAGCTATGCGTTGACCTCGTCGAACGTCGGAACCTTGATCCTGCTGGCGCTCGCTCTGATCGGTATCAACATCGTCGGTGCACTGCTGTGTGGAATCGGACTACTGGTGACGGCGCCCGTCGCGCTGATCGCCAGTACCTACGCATATCGCGTACTGACCGGCGGTCCGGTAGCTGCCTGATCAGTTCGTCTACATACTTCGAAGGCCCTGCGGTTCCACGTGAAACCGCAGGGCCTTCGGTGTGTTCTGCGCAACTGGACGGTCGCCAACTCGCATCCGAGCGCCTTGTGGTGCTTGGATGACGGACGTGACAGCTCAGGATCAGCAAGACGAATCGACCCACGAAACCAAATTTGCGCACGTCAGCCGGGGTTATTACCCGACAATCGTCGCGCTCTTCACCGCAACGCTGCTGATCTCGAATGTGGCGGCGACCAAGGGGGTCGCCTTCTTTGCGGATTCCGACTTCTCGCTCGGTCCCTTACAGATTCTGCCCATCATTACCGATGGTGGATTCTTCTTGTTCCCGCTCGCCTACGTCCTCGGTGACGTGCTCAGCGAGGTCTACGGCTTCAAGGCGACCCGACGCGCGATCTACCTGGGCTTCGGCGCACTGATTCTCGCCGCTGCGTGCTTCTGGATTGCAGTGCAACTCCCGTCAGCGGAGTTCTACGAGAACCAGGCTGCCCTCGAGACCGTGGTCGGCGTCATTCCTCGGCTACTGGTCGCAGGCTTGGCCGCCTACCTCGTCGGCCAGCTGTTGAACTCACTGGTCCTGGTGATGATGAAGAAGCGTATGCAGGAGAAGCACCTGTGGGCGCGCCTGATCGGCTCGACCGTCGTCGGCGAATTCGCCGACACCCTCATCTTCTGTTCCATCGCGGCCGGTGTCATCGGCATCAGCACCTGGGAAGACTTCATCAACTACGTGCTGGTCGGCTTCCTGTGGAAGACGCTTGTCGAGGTGCTGGTCATGCCGATCACCTACCGCGTCATCGCTTACGTGAAGAAGCGCGAACCGACCTACGCCTGAGGTGCAGGCGTCTTCGCCGCGTAGAACTTTCCGAGCATGTCCGCCTTGAAGTCGTGGAAGTAGCCGCCTTCGATGCTGGCTCGGATGTCGTCGACCAGCTTCACGGTGAATCGCTCGTTGTGGATGGTGCAGAGTGTCGACGCGAGCATCTCTTTCGCCTTGAACAGATGGTGGATGTACGCGCGGGTGTAGTTGGCGCAGGTGTAGCAGTCGCACTCGTCGTCGATAGGTGTGAAGTCACGACGGAAACGGCTGGTGTTGATGTTGAACCGGCCGGAGCGGACGTAGATCGCTGCATTGCGAGCAACACGGGACGGATTGACGCAGTCGAAAGTGTCCGCACCGTTCTCGATTGCGACGAAGAAGTCGTCCGGTTCACTGATACCGAGCATGTGACGTGGCTTGTTCTCGGGTAGTTCCTCGTTGCACCAGCGCACGATCGTTCCGAGGTTCTGCTTCTCCAAGGCACCGCCGATGCCGTAACCGTCGAAGCCGTATCCGTTCTCGCCTTCGATCGATTCGAGGCCACGGCAGGCCTGACGACGCAGATCCTCGTACTGCGCACCTTGGATGACACCGAAAAGCGCCTGGTAGGGCTTGTCGGCGCGTTCAGCGGTGAGCTTCTCGTGCTCGTTGATGCAGCGAATCGCCCACGCCTGCGTGCGCTCGACCGATCGCTCCTGATAGCCGCGGGTGTTGAGCAACGTGGTGAGCTCGTCGAACGCGAACATGATGTCGGCGCCGAGCTGATGCTGAATCTGCATCGACACCTCGGGGGTGAAGCGATGCTTGCTGCCGTCGAGGTGCGATTTGAACGTCACACCCTCGTCGTCGACCGTCGCGAGGCGCTCTTTGCCCTTCGCGATGACGTCGTCGGACTGCACGCCGACGGCCTCCATCGCGAGCACCTTCTTGAACCCGACGCCCAGCGACATGACCTGGAAGCCGCCACTGTCGGTGAAGGTGGGCCCGTCCCAGTTCATGAACTTGCCCAGCCCGCCGGCCTCGTCGACGATGTCGGGTCCCGGCTGCAGGTACAGGTGGTACGCGTTGGCGAGCAACGATTGCGCACCGAGTTCCTTCATGGACTCGGGCAGCACAGCCTTGACCGTGGCCTTGGTTCCGACGGCCACGAACGACGGCGTCGCGATATCGCCGTGCGGTGTGTGGATGGTGCCGGTTCGTCCGAGTCGGTCCTCGAGCCTGGTCCCTATCGTGAAGATCGACTCGGGACGCTTCGAAGGATACGTATCAGACTGAGGCTGTACTGCAGAATTCACGTGCCAATCCTGTCATAACTGCGAATACTGCCGCGGCGGCATGCTCGCGACGAGCACCTTCGACAGTTCTACTGCGCCGCCAGAGCAGTGACGTCCGAAGGTTGGCGTCGGCCCACTCCGGTCCATGTAAGGCCCGCTCGTGACAGGACGTCTCGGTCGAGCAGATTTCGGGTGTCGATCACTCGAGGAGTGCCCATCGCTGCGGCGATCCGCGGCCAATCGAGCGTGCGGAACTCCGGCCACTCGGTCAGCACCACGGCGGCGTCGGCTTGTGCGACTGCGGCATACGCGTCGGCGACCAGTTCGATACCCTCCAATTCCGGATACGATTTCGCTGTGGGGAGGGCGGGATCGAACCCGACCAACTCTGCGCCCGCCTGCCGCAATAGAGCCGCGATCATCAAGGCTGGAGAATCACGAATATCATTCGTGCCGGCTTTGAAGGTCAAACCGAGCAGTGCCACGCGCGCGCGAGTGAGTGAGCCGTTTCGATTGCCCGTCACAGCCAAACGAATCTTGTCCACCATCCGCTGACGTTGACGGGTATTGGTATCGATCGACGCCCGCATGAGACGGAACTCGAAATCAGCAGCATCTGCCACCTGGAGCAACGCTTGGGTGTCCTTCGGCAGACACGATCCACCCCACCCTGGGCCAGGATTGAGAAACTCACGACCGATCCTACGGTCGTAGCTCATACCTTCGGTCACATCCAGAATGTCTGCACCGAGTCGCTCGCACAGTTCAGCCACCGCGTTGACGTACGACAACTTCATCGCCAGAAATCCGTTGGCCGCGTACTTCACCAGTTCGGCACTGGCAGAATCGGTGAGCACAGTCGGCGCGCCGAGCCTGGAGTAAAGCGCCGCGACGCGTTCTGCCGCGTCCTGTGCCTCCCCACCCACAACGATTCGATCAGGGTTGAGAAAGTCGCGAACCGCGGTGCCTTCTCGCAGGAACTCTGGATTACTGGTGACCGCGACATCGGATCGACCCAGCAGCTCCGCAGTTCGCGCGGCAGTGCCGACTGGGACGGTGGATTTGTTCACGATCACACAACCGGCCGGAAGCGTATCGCGGATTTCGTCCAGTACCGCCTCCACAGCTCGCAGATCCGCAACGCCGCCGACGCCCATCGGCGTTGGCACACAGAGGAATACAACCTCGACGCCTTCCGCATGCTGTTCGACTGCGACTGCTGCGCCGACGGTGAATGCCAGACGCCCGGCAGCAAGGCCTTCCGCCACCAGCTCCGACAGGCCGGGCTCGAGGATGTCCACCCTCCCATCCTGCAACCGCCGAATCTTCTCCTCGTCGACATCGGCGCAGATCACATGATGTCCGAGTGACGCCAAGCACGCACCCGTCGTCAGCCCCACATACCCCGTACCGACGACAGCTATCCGTCGCGCAAACACTCAGCCTCCACTGGAATCGGCCATCCCCCGGACCGCAATAATGTTGCGGTCAAATTGCCCGCACGGGCTGCACTGACGCTATTCTCTAGCATACATCGAGAATCTTGACGTCCAACCTGTTAGACAGACCAAGCATACTCAATTCAGCAATCAACCAGTGATCACAACCACCGAAACCGGACATACATGAAAAAGCGGCTAGCTGGCACCCACAGCAAACTTCACGCAAGAAGGCAGCCATGACACGTCGAATCGGTTATGCACCCGGCGTCTACGACATGTTCCATATCGGGCACCTCAACATCCTCAGCCACGCAGCGAGCCAATGCGACTACCTGATTGCAGGAGTTGTATCCGATGAGATGGCACGCCTGGCCAAAGGTCGTGACCCGGTGATTCCGCTAGCCGAGCGGATCGCGATCGTCGCGAGCATCAACTGCGTCGACGAGGCTGTCGCCGAAACCAAGCCACACAAGATCGACACCTGGCGCGACGTGGGATTCGATGCGATCTTCAAGGGGGACGACTGGCGCGGAACACCGAAAGGCCTTGCGCTGGAGCAGGAATTTGCCGCAGTCGGCGTCGAGGTGGTCTATTTTCCCTACACGCTCGACACCTCCAGCACCCTGCTGCGCGCAGCTCTGGAAAAGTCCGTCAAATCGCGACAAACCGGGACTCGGTAGCGCATGAATCACAGAAAACAGCACGAAGCGGGCAGCAATCGATGAGAACAGCACATGTGATTCACAAGTCCGCCTCGGCGCCTCGAATGGTCGGAGTGTCAGCACTGCTGGTGATAGCTGCGCTGACGGGGTGTTCCAGCCCAGCTTCCGATACGTCGAACGGTGACAGCGTCACGCCGCCAGGCGTCACCGTGGGCACGCCACCGCCGCCGGGTATCACCGACGACCGCGCCGAGGACATCTCCACGCTGCCACCAGTGCCGGTCGACCACCCGAGCCCACTGGCCAACGGTCTCGAGGTCACCGCGGTGACTACCGAACCGCTCGAACTCACTGCCAACGGTCCAGGTGAGATCGCGGGCAGCGGCTTGAGCGTGACGCTCGACTTCGTGAACAAGTCCACCACGGACATTTCGCTGGACAGTCTGACCGTCAACGCCTACTACGGCGACCGACTGCCGGCGGCACCCGGCGCGAACGCCACAGCTACGCTGGTCAGCGGACTGCTTCCTCCTGGCGACCACCAACAGGGTGTCTACGTGTTCCAGATACCGGAGGACGGGATCGACACCGCCGTATTCGAAGTGGGCCACAGCGATTCCCAGAACGTCATCGCCGTCGCTCGCTGATGGCGGCCGAGGTGGTCGCGCATACCGAGCTGTCCAGGCGCAGCGTGTTCCGCGCTGCGACACTTCTCGGATTGGGCCTTGCGGGCGGATCGGCGATGAGTGCCTGCAGTATTTCCAGCATCTCGGCCCAATCGCCGGCCCACCAATTCCTGTCCCGCGGAAAGTATTTCATCGCTCAACGGGGGGCAAGCGACGAGGCACCAGAGCACACGCTGGCCGCATATTCGCGAATCGCCGACCGCGGCGCCGAGGCAATCAGCGTCGCCGTCCACCGCACCAGAGACGGAATCCTCGTCTGCCATGAGGACCCGACGTTGAGCAGAACAAGCGGTCAGAACATCGCAATTGCGGACGTCACTCACGACGAACTGAGCAATCATCCCGTCGATCTCACCCGCTGGGTAGGTCCGGACTGGGGGATGCACCCGATTCCCACATTCTCAGAGGTGCTCGAAAGACTCGGCAAGCGGGCTGTTCTGTTTGTCGAATCCAAGGACCCGGAAGCCACCATCGACGTGATCGGCGCTGTCACCGCGAAACAGCTGGGCGGCACCACCGTCTTCACACAACCGTTCACTGCCAGAGAAGGCGAGTCCGCTTCGCGCAAAGCAGGGCTGACCATATGCACCTATTTCAGCTCACATGCAACCGGTGCCGAAATCGACGAGGCCGCAGACGGATCAGACGCAATCGGAATCTTCGCAGGCGTCCGCAGGGAGAACGCGCGGCAACAAACTTCGATCCAGGGCGCCGTGGCGACAGGCAAACCGGTAATCGCATGGTCGGTAAACCGCCGCTCCCAACTCCCCTACCTTGCTGAGGCTGGGGTCCGAGGGTTCATGTCCTCTTCGTGGAGTTATGTGGCCAGGCCCTCCGAACCTAGTCCGCACGACACCTTTTCCACCGGGCGGATCGCACCAGGCGACCTGGCGGGTAACAATTCATCGCCTGCGGCACCTGAATGGGGACCGAACGGTTCGATTCTGTTGGCAAGCGGCGCATCACCCCAATCCATATCCATGGGATCGATGTGCCCGGTGCGCGCTGCCCCGTACGTCATCAACGTCGAAGCGCAGTTCGGCGCGGCGCCTCCGCTCGCCTCCGATCATCTGGCAGTCGTCATCGGACGCGACGACGATTCCGCCTATCGACTCGGCGCGGTCTCGCCCGGAACCACCCAAGGTCAGCTCGTCGTCCTGCGGTCCACCGGTGACCTGGAATTGCGCAGCATTCCGGAGGGCAACGCACTCTCCATTTTGCAGTCGTCCGTGGCCGGGAACAAACCAGTCGTCGGTCAATGGCTGACGCTACGGATCATCGTGGAACCAGATTCCGTTACTGCAGAGTGTGATTCAGGACAGGAGCCGGAGCCGACAACGGTCAGCGCGCCTCGCACAGCGTTCGGGGGTTACTTCACATTGGCGCGCAACTATTCCGGTGACAACGCCCAGGCGTCATTTCGCAACATCAGCGTCGCATATCGCTGACAAACTCCCCGAAGTACAACACCGCGCGCCTCCTGGCTGTACAGGGGCGCGCGGTGTTGTATGCACGTCTACTCCGGTCGAGCGACCTCGAAGTTGTCGAACCGGGCCACTACCGACTCGGTGGACGATCCCGAAATGTACACCGCCAACCCCGTCGAACCCAGAGCTTGCAGTTCCGGAGTGGAATCGGTGACGGATCTGGTCCACTGCACCGGCTCGGGCATTTCCTCGTCCCACACCTTTACCTGCAGGGTAGACGGTGACGCACCGAGCGCCTGGGCACGGACCCGCAGATGCTTACCTGCCGTGTACGTCAGGCCAGGCAATGGCACGACCGAACCGAGTACCGTTTCGGTACCCGCCACCACTTTGGTCAACGACACCTGTACCGAACCGTCAGCGAGAATCCTTACCCGCGAACGGTAATCGCCGGAAGCCCCACCTCGCAGCACGGTCGACAGATACGCGCCGCCACCGGTCGGCATCGCTTCGAGCCACATTGAATGCGACACGTCTACATCACCGGACGCTACCGCGGGCAACAACATCGTCGCCGAACGGCCAGCGGGTACTGTCACTTTGGCCGAACCCGACTCGACTGAAGCTTTGGCTCCACCACCGGTCACCGACCAGACGCCACCGACCTCTGCTTCGCCGAGACCCGAGACCGTTTCCCTGTCGAAATCGTCTTTGGCTACCTCGCCGTCAGCCGGAACAACCGCGTCCTTGACGGTAACCGGATGTGTTGCAGTGCTTTTCGCACCGGCATTGTCCACGACTGTCAAGGTCACGCCGTATGTACCGGCGACAGCATAACTATGGTCGATCTTCGCGTCGGCACCTGTAATAGTGGCACCTGTCGCGTCGTCACCGAAGTTCCACTCGTACGAAACGATTGTCCCGTCCGGATCTGCCGAAGTGCCGCCGTCGAAAGCGACTGCCAGATCCGTCACGGTTTCCGTGAACGCCGCCACCGGCGGCTGATTCGCTACCACGCCCTGGCCACGTTGCCAATGCGCCTGCACCGCATCCGAACTCAATGCCGAGTTGTAGACCGCGACCTCGTCGAGCGCGCCTGAAAAGTTGGAACTGAGAGGTGCCGAGGGCCAACCTCCCAGACTGTCGCCGCCGACCCGCCAATATCCCGCGGTGCGGTACTCGGCTTGAACGGTGTCGGCACGTTCTGCCACCTGCTCACCGTCGACATACAGGCGCATCCCGGTCGATCCCAGTACACCGACGACGTGATGCCACTTGCCGTCGTTGTACGACCGTGGACTAGCCACCGTCCGGAATCCGTTCGCGTTCGCACCAAGTAACAGCTGACCCGAATTGCTCATGTACACATGACGATCGCTGGAGGCGCTGTTGTTGGTATTCACGCTGCCGAAACCGACGATCTTCCCTCCCCAACGGGTGGTCGTCTTGAACCATGCCTCGGCGCTGAACGACTGCGGCCCGAACTGAGTCGCCCCACCGGTCTTCGATCCGGCCGAGAATGTCGTCGAGGTGTTCTGGTCACCGACTATCGCACCACCGACATTTCGCTGGGCTGATTTGAGAGTCAGATCCGAATCGCCGGCCCAATCGGATGCAAGCGTCCCCGATGACTCCCCCAGTCGCCAGTAATGGACGGCGCCGTCGCGGGCAACCAACTCCTGGTACGCACTTGGCGGCGACGCGATTCCGGCCGGCACTGTGGCTGTCGCCGTTGGCCCGACCATGGTGTTGCCGAATGCATCCGTGACCCGAACCCGGTACGTCTGGGTCGATCCCGGCGGCGCCGAGGTATCCGTGGCACCCATCCGGCCCCGGTTCCACCACTGTGCATCGTTGGCGGTCGTAGCCGCCACCGTCGCAGTCGAAAGTTGGGCACCTCGAAGCAATTCGTAGGTCAAGTGACTGTTGTCGCGGTCCCAAGCCGCCGTCCACGTCGCGCGGACCGCACCAGGGCCGACTCCGGTCATCGCAGGCAACAACTCGTTGTAACCGTTCGGAGACTCCTTGTTCGGCGCCTGATCCGTGATCGCGAACCGAACAAGTCCCTCCTGCGGCACACCGTTGACCTTCGGAAACTCGCCACCGAGGACGATGTAGCGATCATTTCCGGCGATCGACCAACCCGCCTGCTTCTGGCCCGTGAACGTTCCGGGAGCCAATGTCGGCAACCAGTGCAACAACTCTGGCGCAGGTTTGCCGAGGAAGTTGCCACTCGAGTTGATCGGGCCGGACGCATTCGTACGAAATGCCAACGACCACTGATAACTCCACGGTTCCGTTTGTGGAAGGCCTCCGATTTGACTGCAGTCGTGCGGATGTCCGGCTACGTACATCACGTCGCCGATCGTGACGTTGGAGTACGTGTCACCTCGGCAGCCGCTGACCCACCGCAGATTTCCGGTCGCAACGTCGGAGGCGAAAACGCTCTCCAGGTTTCCCGACCCGTACGAGTAACCGGTGCCGTATACGGTGCCGGCGTCGCTGCTCAGACTGTAGATCGCGGAGTCGACACCAGAGTTGCGCACAATTGTGTTGGTGGGAAACGAGATAGTCGCAGCAGTTGTGCCGTCTAGAGAGCCGACGCCGACGTTGTTCACACCGTTGAGCGTCGTGAAGCGACCGCCGACCACGACCTTGCTGCTACCAGGTGGCGCCGTGATGGCCATCACCTCGGCATTGGCCTTCGGCGCCCACGGCAGAGCTTCACCGGTCACGACGTTGAATGCCGCCAATCGCTGACGCGCCTGTCCGCCGACACTGTTGAATATCCCGCCGACGTACAGCGTCTCGCCCCGAACTTCGAGAGCGCGCACACCGGCGTCGAGCGGCGCCTTGAAAGTATTGAGTACCGTGCCACTTTCCGCGTCGACGGCTGTCAACCGGTACCGGTTGACAGCACTGACGTTGGTGAAATCACCGCCGATGAAGACGGTTTTGCCGTCTTCGGACGCTTCGAGGGCGCGCCCCTGCCCGTTGAGTGCGGGAGCCCATGGCTTGAGTTCGCCGGTATCGAGGTCGTATGCCAGCGCGTTCGACCTCGGAACGAGATCGGTGCCCGGCGGGGCACCAGCCGGCCTGGCGTTGGCGAATTTGCCCGTCACGTACACCGTATTGCCTACCACGATCTGCGCCCAGACCACGCCGTCCACCTGAACGGTGGGTAATGCATCCGCGGACACCGTCCGCGGAATTGTGGGGACAGTCGGCGCGGTATCGGCAGTTGCTGTACCGATGCCCAGCGATCCCACCACCGCTAGAACTGTCCCCACCGAAACGAACGCGTTGACCAAACCGCGCCACTTCTTCCGGTGATCCTGATATCCGTCGGCGCGCATACCGGCGATGTCGACCATTCGTACTCCTGGTTGCAATAAGGAACGCACCCGGAATCTTCCCCCCCGTTATGCGCTGAATTCACCGACGAACCCGCCGTCAGCAACCCCTAGGCTACTTCGTTTTTCGGGGATTGCGAACCCGTACGAGAGCGCCGGTAGAAAGCCACACATTCCGCGGCCAGTCACCAACGGACGTTTTGGGCGCGAGGATCGCACAATCTCGGATTCCCGACGTGCCGAACCTATTGTTCTTGATCGTCAGACCGATCGCGCCCTTCCCCTTTTCATCGACATTGATCGTGCATTGACCACCGGACAGAATGTTGTCGTTGATCTGGATGTTCACACCCCGCGCATAGTTTTGCGTGATCATCGCCGCGGCGTTGTACGCACCCTCCAAACGACTGTTGTGCACGGAGATATTGCTGCCACCCTCGATTTGCACATTGTCATCGTGGGTTTGGTTGTCCCACTGCTTAGGCCATGGCGAATAGTGCAAATTGTCGTGTAACCAGCTGTAACCGAAATCGACGTTGTCCCCGAAAATCACCACCGAGTCGACGACGCCCGAAATGTCTAGCCGCCTGGCGTAAAAGTTTCGACCCTTGATTCCGTCGACGTACGGTGACAGCGTCGACGGCCGCAGTGTCGTGTCCTCGATCCTGAAATTTCGATGGTCTCCGTAAGCCGCGACCAGTGATTCATTGATTTGCCCCGGATTACGTCCGCGAATGATGGACCGGCGGATCGTCACGTTACTGGCCTCGATCCGGACAAAACCACGGATATCCAGATTTTCGATCACCGTGCCCGGCGTCCGAATCGTCAGGTCCCCGTTGTGCACTCGTAGCGGTGTTCCTGCAGGTAATCCGAATGTCGTCGGCACCGCAGCCTCGACTTCCGCCGGCATACCTACGTTCAAACCACCGGCCGCAAGCAGCGCGGCAAAAGCAAGACCGATTGCACGAAGGGACCGTTTAGGGCGAGTACTCCACAACATTGAAGAACTTCCATTCTCCCCCAGCATTGCGCCATTGACGCGTTTCAGCAAACATGTAGCGCTATCATATTCCTGGTGATCAGCAGTGAACGTAACAATTCGACCATTGATTCTGTTTCCGGAAATCACGCGTCCAACCTATCGGCTGTTGTGGCCGTTTTGACATACCGACGCCCCGATGACCTGATGGAGTTGCTTCCCGAATTGCTGCACCATTGCCGTCAGGCATCCGTCGGGTACGGTATTCGACCACCAACCGTGCTTGTCGTCGACAACGATCCTGCTGGTGGTGCGTGTGAGACCGCAAACCGGTTCGGCACAGGCGTCACCTACGTACACGAACCGACTCCCGGTATCGCTGCCGCCCGCAACCGCGCTCTCGCCGAATCAGTCGACGTCGATCTCCTCGTGTTCATCGACGACGACGAACGTCCCACATCCGACTGGCTGACAGCACTGCTCGAAACCCGCATACGCACCGGTGCCGGCGGAGTTGTCGGCCCGGTCGTGTCGGCATTTGCGGCACCACTCGACCCCTGGATCGCCGACGGTGGTTTCTTCGATCGCCGACGCCTACCCACAGGCACCGAAGTGCGTGTGGCCGCAACCAACAACCTGCTCCTCGATCTGCGTCTGGTCCGCTCGATTTCGTTGCAGTTCGACGAAAGTTTCAGCGCAAGCGGCGGATCCGACAGCTTGTTCACGCGCCGGTACACCGGAGCCGGTTTCACGCTGGTGTGGTGTGACGAGGCAGTGGTGACCGATGTCGTTCCAGCAGAACGGGCCACTCGCGACTGGGTAATACGTCGACGCTATCGAATCGGAAACTCATGGGCTCGTACGGAATTGGCACTCATTTCGGGCAATGTGCAGACCGTTCGGTTACGCGGAGGCCTGCTACTGGCCGGGGTGACCCGAGTGGCGGGCGGAACAGCTCGCGCGACGCTCGGCGTGTTGGGTCGCAGCCCGCGTAATCGCGCACACGGTATCCGAATCGCCGCTCGGGGCGCGGGAATCGTCGCGGGCGCCTTCGGCCGGACCTACCTCGAGTACCGCCGTCCGATCGGCGCCTGAGTACCAATGAACCTCGCGGACAAGGCCGCAAGGGGCGGCGGCGTCACGCTTGCGTTCCAAGCGGTGAAATTCATCGTTCAGACCGCGTCGTTGATCCTGTTGGCCCGACTGCTGAGGCCGGAAGACTTCGGCATTGTCGCGATGGTCGTCGCCATTACGGGCGCTGCAGATCTGATCCGCGACTTCGGACTCTCACTCGCCGCCGTGCAGGCCAAGCAGTTGAGCGACGCTGAACGGACAAACCTGTTCTGGGCTAACACCGGCATCGGTTTCGTCTGTTGCGTGGTCGTCTCGACCGCGGCGCCACTAATCGTATGGATCTACGACAAGCCCGAACTCCTACCTATCGTCTTTGCCGTCGCCGGCGTATTCATCGTCACCGGTGCGGCCACCCAGTTCCGCGCTGATCTCATGCGCAGTCTGCGCTTCACAGCACTGTCCACCACCGATGTTCTGGCAAATGCCATCGGAGTCGGCACAGCAGTGGTGCTTGCGCTTTCGGGCGCCGGATACTGGGCGATTGTCGCGCAGTTGATCATGGTTGCTGTTGCCACGCTGTTTCTCAGTGCCGTGATCTGTCGGTGGCGCCCGGGGCTTCCACGCCGAGGCGTATCGATCAAACGGTTCTTCCGTTTCGGTGGCGGGCTACTCGGAACCCAACTGCTCGGGTATGCCACCAAGAACATCGACAGCATTGCTATCGGCGCGATGTACGGGCCAACCACGCTCGGGTTGTACAACCGCGCATACCAACTGCTGATGACTCCGCTCAACCAGATCAACGCCCCACTCACCAACGTCGCACTCCCCATCCTGTCCAAAGTTCAGGACAACCCGGTGATCTACGGGCGGTACCTGGCCAGAGCACAATTGATCGGCGGGTACTTCACCGCTTCGGTTCTCGCGGTCAGCGCCGGCGTCGCAGAGCCGCTGATCACCGTCGCCTTCGGTGAACAGTGGCCTGCCGTTGCCCCGATTTTCGCGCTCCTTGCAATCGGTGGCGTATTCCGCTCGGTCGCCCAAATCTGTTACTGGGTCTATCTGTCTTATGGACTGACCGGCGCGCAGTTGCGCCTGTATCTGTTTCTCCGACCTGCGGTCATCGTGATCACGCTTGCCGGTCTCCCGTGGGGCGCCGTCGGAGTCGCGGCAGCATCGTCGATCGGCTTTCTCGTGGACTGGCTGGTCACTCTGTGGCACGTGCACCGTGTGGCCGGTGTCGACAGCATGATGTTGCTGCGAAACTCCTTGCGCGCGATCCTCCTGTTCGGCGCACCGGCCGGACTGCTCGCATTTGTCGGATCTCACCTGTTTGTCGCACCATCCGCGTCCTTGGCAGCCGGCATATTCTCCGCCCTGGTCGGAGCTACCCTCTCCGCAACGCTCTTTCCCACTGTCCGAAGCGATTTGACCACTATGCTCGACTTCGCGAGAAGAGCCGTTGGCCGTCCTCCTCGTCCTCCGAAGGAACCTGTCGACCGAAATTCACCGCTCGGCTCTGGCGGACGAGACGACCGCAGGCTCGCGTCCACAGATTCGGCGAGCACTGTGACGCTGTGGAACTACCTGACTATCGTCAAGAACCGATGGCGCATTTTCATGACGGTATTGGTGATGACACTGGCTGTCGCCTTCTCCACGATAGCCTTGACGCCACACACCTACATCGCCAGATCTGAGGCAGCCCTGCAACTCGGCGTCGTCGGCACTCCGCGCCAGATAAGTGATCGCTATCCCCAAGCGCTGTCGCTCACCCGTTCCTTTGCCGCACTCGCCACGTCCACCGCCGTCCTCGAACCGGTGATCGGGCGCCTAGGGCTCGACACCTCCGCCGAATCCCTGGCCCGCGACATCGAAGTCACCATCCCGACCGATACCGTCACCATGCAATTCACAGTCCGGGCAAACACGGCCGACGGCTCGGCACAGATCGCCGACGCCGTCGCCGAGCAGCTGGCCGATCTCACCGGTCGGATGATTCAAATAGAACAGCCAGACATGCTGGGGCTCACCGTCACGCGGGCACCCGTACCTGAATTCGCGTCTACGCCGCGCCGCGGCTTGATCCTGCTGACCGGCGCCGCGACCGGGCTGATGCTCGCGGTGATCGCCGCCGTTTCGTGGGATTGGCAATTGAGTCGCCGACGCACCGGCTCTGACCAGTGGCGTGCACAACTAGGCGGTTGACTCCACCCGCGGCTTCGTGTGCCCACGCCGCGAACCATGCTCGGGGAGAGTGGCAAACACGGCGAACATCAACGGAAGTACGGTCACAGCAAGAAGAAATGCTCGGTCGACGAACCCGAACGAAACTTCCAATGTGGATGAAGCGAATAGAGCCACCAACAGCGATGCCGGTTGGAAAATGCCACGCGCACTCCATTGCGATGCCGCCCATGCGATCGTCACGAACATCGCCGCCACGAGGAACAGGAAGATCAATCCGCCCGTTGCGAGTGTGTGTACGAACTGGTTGTGCCCGTGGAACGCAAAGCCGCCGAGGCTCCCGACGTGTTGCGGCAGAACTGAATACCAATTCGATCCGGAACCGAACCAGGGCGTGTTCCCCCAGGCATCGAGACTGTGACGCCAGATTGCACCGCGGTTGGTCAACGCATCGTCTGCCGGAGTGGACAGCGGCCACCAAATCATCACCGCCCCGGTCGCCCCCACCAGCCCCCAGGACATTGGTCTGCGCAGCACAGACGGTGTGACCGTCATCAGCACCCACATGCCGCATGCGAGGGCAGCCGCGGCCAACGACGATCGCGAGGACGTCCACACGATCGCAAACAGGACGACGGCGATGCCCGCCGCACGCACCACGCGACGTGGAATCAGCATCACTGACGGCAGACCGAGAACCAGGTACTGCCCGAGATTGTTACCGTCGGTGAAAATTCCGATCAAAATACCGAGCGGCAAAATCTCTTTCGTTGGTGCCACTGCGGTACCTGCACTCGAAATGAAAATTCCACTTTCCGGCAGGAAGACCCCCAACGCAATGCACATCACTGCCGTCAGGACTACGAGGTACCCGAGCACGGCGAGCTTCCTCAATTGTGGCCGCAGGATCCAGATCGCGACCACCAGTACCGGATAGAGCATTCCTCCGCGCGTCGGGACATGATCGATGTACAGATCTCTGACCACCACGTACACCCATGGGGCAAGCATGAGAACCAACGGCATGCGCCGATCGGTAGGCAACGCCGCTGTGCCACGGAGAATGACGAACGCACACAGGGCAAATACGAGCAGCAGTAGCAGCACTTCCAACTTGACTGCCAACGGGTTCATCGGCAACGCGTCACCCACCGTCGCCCGCCGTTTCACTCCTGTCAGCGACTGCACCAGCCGTGGCGTCGTGTACATCGCCCACACGAGAACGATCAGCGTGACCGTGACGTCCGGCCGAAAATGCCTGGAGGTCACGAGCACTCCCGGATTTGTTCGCAGCGAGCCACCAGTGCGCCCAGGGATTCACTAGGTTTAGGATACGGTCGCATGACACCTCGAATCGGCAACGACGGCCAGTCCGGCGAAGACGCGTTGAGAGTCTTGCTGTCCACTCGCGGGCCATTCAAGACGACCAACCCCTACGTCGTACAACTGGCCGACTCGATTCGAACCTGCGGCGCAAGTGTCCGGTACTTCAGTTGGCAAACAGCTCTTTTCGGCAGTTACGACATCTTGCACATCCATTGGCCCGAAGTAATGATCCGCCGTGACGGCGCCCTCGCGCGGGCGGCCGCCCAAGTCCGATTCATCCTGTTGATGCTGCGCCTGCGGCTCACCGGTACACCTATCGTCCGTACGGCACACAATGTTCGAGCACACGAAACCGGTAGCCGCACGGAGACCGCACTCTTGCGGTGGTGCGATCGACAGACCCGAACTTGGATCGTGCTCAACGAATTGTCCCCTGTACCAACAGGAACCGAACGGGTACTCATTCCTCACGGCGACTACGCCGACTGGTTTGCGGGATACCCGAAATCTGAACCCATTGCCGGCCGGGTCATTTCGTTCGGATTGATCCGACCGTACAAAGGAACCGAGGCGCTGCTCGAGTCCTTCGCCCACGTCACCACTACCGGCGCAAGCCTGCGTATCGTCGGCAAGCCGAGCACCGACGAACTCCGCGCCGTCGTAGAATCTGCAGCGCACAAAAGCAGCCGAATCACTGCTGCCCTCGACTATGTAGAGGAAAGCACCTTGTCGCTGGAAATCACAGCAGCGCAATTGGTTGTCCTCCCGTATCAAAACATGCACAACTCGGGCGCATTGCTGCTCGCGCTTTCACTCGAACGCCCCGTGCTCGTTCCGGATACCGAAATAACCCGGGCACTGGCCGACGAGGTCGGGCCCGGCTGGATCCACCTCTATCAGGGCCCCCTCACCACGGCGACACTTGATACCGCGCTCGCCGCCCCGTCGCCTGCCGAATCCCCTGACCTGTCCGCCAGGAAATGGCCGCAACTCGGCCGCGCGCATATCCGCGCCTACCGAGACGCCGGCCGAAGAACTCCTCCGCCGTACGGCGATCAACGTCTACCGTCCTGAAGTCGTTTCCTACTGCGCATCAGAACTCGTGCGAGTCCCGAGCGTCGTTGTACAAGAACAACACCGGCGAGAATTCCTCCCGCCGATGACAGCCTGTCGACCGCCGCAGCGAGGTCACGACGCGTGGTCTGCCCACGCCGCGCCACCAAAACCGTGACCTCGGCAGCGGCGGCCAATGTCGCACCGTCCGCTACGGGTGTTGCTGCACCACCAACCGCAAGGAGCATCTTGTAGCGCGTCGACTCGACCTTGAGAAAGGGTTTCAGTCGCGTACTCACCAACAACTCCGCGGCATTTCCCTCAGCTCTGCCTGCGGCGACAAAATCCAACCCGGACCTCACCTGGAGCGTCTGACCGAAGTCTGCTGACCCCACCAGGATCTCCGCGAGGCCAGGAGCCGATTCGGCGCCGAGCATGCCCGCTACGGAGGCCGATCGTAAATCACCGTCGACCAACAGAATTCGATCCCGTGCCCGAGCCATGACCAACGCGAGGTCGACGGCGACTGCCCGCGCGTCGTCGCTCGCAGTCACCGGAACTACGGCGACTGACTTCACGCCCCCTCGTTTCCCACACGCCGCTGCGATGTTGGTGTGCAGCACCAAGGTCCCGGCAGCACTCTCCGATCCACGAGGTTCGACGGGTGCCACCGACCGTTTACCGTCGAATGTGATGGCTGCAAGTACCGGAGTCGACGACGCGTTTTCGACGTCGGACACCGACCGAACAGGTCTGGTCACCGATTCCCAGATTCCCACGATCGCCACTGCCACAAGCAAACCGCCCAGCGCGCCGAGCAATTCGAATGTCGCCCGATTTACGGTCGACTGCTTCTCTGAGGCAACCGCGGGGGATACCGACGACATTCTCATTGCGGGGTTGTCCTCTTCACCGCGGGGCGAGAGTGTGCGGACCGCTTCGTCAAGGCGTCGGATCACCGCATTGGCCGTCATCGCCGCGCGCAGACTGGACGTGTCTGTGACTGTCACGTTCATCACCGTGGTATTCGACGGCACGTCTACCTGGATCCGACCGGCGAGATTCCGGGCCGTTGTCTGGAGGTCAAGTTCCTCGATCACCGGATCGAGAACGATCGGTGACTTCACGATCTGAGCAAACGAAGGCATGACGCTCTGCGCGAACGAGCTTCCCGCCGTGTAGTCGCTCGCCGTCTTGGCACGGTCGACAGCGAAATAGACGACCGCAGTCGAGCGGTGATCAACCGTGATTGTTCCCGAGTAGACCGCACCACCGATCGCCCCGAGCAATACACCCGCAATCAGCAGCAGCCATCTCGCACGAGCGAGATTCCATACACTTTCCACTCATTCTTCTCTTTCTTCCGAGTTTCGGAGACCAAGTGGACATTGCCCCACGATGAAGACTAGCCTTTCCGCAACTATATGGTTACATCCGCCTGCGCCCCGCTTTCGCGGCAGACGGCACCGACGGTTGACTCTGAGTTGGACATTCCGGGGGGAATACTTGGCTTACATCGGGGCGCCAGCCCACCGCGCGCTCGTAGCTCATCCGGGTGCCGAGCTGTACGGCTCGGACCGAATAGTGCTGGAATCGGTAACTGCCCTGACAACTACGGGCTGGGACGTGACCGTGATGCTGGGGTCCCATGGACCGTTGGCAGCACTTGTGGAAGAAGCCGGCGCCGACGCCGTGATCATGCCGATACCGGTTCTGCGCAAGTCGAAGATGTCGCCGACCGGCCTGCTCTCGCTTGCTGTGGAGGCAGCCCGCTCGACGCCGTCCATCGTGCGGACGCTGCGACGCTTCTCGCCCGACGTCGTGTACGTCAGCACTGTGACCATCCCCTGGCTGGCCGTGGTCGCGAAGCTCCTCGGCTACGCAGTGATCTTCCATGTGCACGAAGCTGAAGGCACTGCATCCAAGCCGATCCGGATGGGTCTGAGCGCCCAACTGTTGTTGTCGCAGCGGGTCATCGCGAACAGCAATGCGTGCCGTGAACTGATCCTGCGTGACATCCCGACACTGGGGCGCCGGATTCGCGTGATCTACAACGGCGTCGCCGGCCCGAGTACCGAGCCGACTGCCCCCAGGCTGAGCCTGACCGGGCAGACTCGACTCGTTTTGGTCGGGCGCATCGCCCCACGCAAGGGCACAGATGTTGCGGTCGAAGCACTCGCAATCCTCGTTCGACGCGGGGTGGATGTGACACTCGATCTGGTCGGCGGCGTCTTTGCCGGCTACGAGTGGTTCGAAGACGATCTCAGTCGTATCGCTGCTGCCTCGGATGTCAGCGACCGCATCCGACACCTCGGCGTGGTCGAACAGGTATGGGAAACAATGGATTCCGCAGATATTGCCCTGGTGCCGTCGAGAGCCGAACCGTTCGGCAATGTTGCGGTCGAAGCTCAGCTCTTTGCCAGACCTGTAGTGGCCTCTGCAGTTCAGGGCCTCACCGAGATCATCGAAGACGGCAGAAATGGTCGCCTTGTCGAGCCAGGAAACGCTGTTGCGTTGGCGGACGCAATCCAATCGACGATCGAGAGTTGGGGCACCACGCGCGAACAGGCAATCGGTGCGCGCACCGAGGCCTTGACCAGATTCTCGCCGGAACGGTACCGCGCCGACATCGCCGAGGCCTTTACAGCGACAATCAGGAGCATTCGAAAATGACCGTCCACCAAAATAGTTCACTACCGGAGGAGTCGTTCACCGATACCGTGCGACGACTGGCAGGAGCGCAGAAGCCACCAGCCAAGGGGTCGCCCGCATATTCCCGGTTCGTCAACAGAAAGATCGGACGCGTCATCGCAGCAGCCGCGTACCAAGTCGGCCTGACACCTAACAAAGTAACATTCATCAGCGCCGGTTTCAGTGCCGCCGCTATCGCGGCTATCGCACTGGCACAGCCACATTGGTGGGTCGGCATCCTCATCGCCATTGGACTGCTGGCCGGTTACGCATTCGATTCGGCAGACGGTCAACTCGCACGCCTGCGCGGGGGTGGCACGCCTGCTGGTGAGTGGCTCGATCATGTGGTCGACAGCATCAAGACCACCGCACTGCATCTCGCGGTGTTGATCGGTTGGTATCGCCACTACGACGTCACAGATGTCAGATTGTTGTTGATTCCCATCGGTTTCACACTGGTGGCATCCGTCTTTTTCTTTGTCCAGATCCTGACCGACCAGTTGCGACGCGCACACCCGGATCGCGCACCTGCACCGGCAGATACCAGCGCCAGTGCCACCCTCCGATCAATTCTCGTCATCCCCACCGACTACGGCGTCCTGTGCGGGATCTTCGTTCTCTTCGCCTGGCAGTCGATCTTCGCCATTTCGTACGCCTTACTCCTGATCGGCACGGCCCTGTTTCTGTGCGCCGCGTTGCCCAAGTGGTACCGGGAGATTCAGCATTTTCAAGATTAATCAGACGATTCGCCTATGAATAACCATTTGTCTCAATTCTTATGAATAGTACGTTTTAACTGCACTAAATTATTTGCTGAAGGTTGTCTATTACTTGGATAAGGTTTCGATTTTTGATAGCCTTTTCCAAATCTCGGGATCCTCGGACTATTCAGCGCACGACATGACACGTGCATCGGACGCCGCATCCGACAATTCCCGAGCACAAAACAACAAGGGGGGGTTCGCTCATGCGAATCGCAATGATCGGGACACGGGGAGTGCCCGCACGCTACGGCGGATTCGAAACGGCTGTCGAGGAGATCGGCTCACGACTGGTCGAAGGTGGCCACGAAGTAGTGGTCTACTGCCGCGGCAAAAACAGATCACCGAGCTACCGCGGGATGGAAAGGGTACCGCTACCCGCTTTGAAACACCCCATCCTGGAGACCTTGAGCCACACAGCACTATCAGTCGGGCATCTCCTTCGTCACCGGTGCGATGCGGCGATCGTTTTCAACGCTGCTAATGCACCACTGCTGCCCGCAATCCGCGCAGCTCGCATCCCGGTAGCCGTGCACGTCGACGGGTTGGAATGGAAGCGCGGAAAGTGGGGCCCTGTCGGCCGCCGGTACTACCTGGTAAATGAGCGCGTATCCGTCTGGCTTGCAGACGAATTGATCTCCGACGCCGAGGGAATTGCGGACTATTATCGCGAGCGATACAACACCTCGAGCATGTTCCTGCCTTACGGAGCACCAATCCGTGACGCCACCGATCTGAGTCGTCTGTCGGAGCTCGATCTGACCGAGCACGGCTACCATCTGGTCGTTGCCCGCCTCGAGCCCGAGAATCAAGTGGACAGGATCATCGAGGGTTATCTACAAAGCGACGCACAGTTGCCCTTGATCGTTGTCGGCTCCGTTCCGTACGAAAGTGAACACGAGAAACGAGTCAACGAGCTCGCCGCGTCGGATTCCCGCATACGCCAACTGGGCGGCGTCTGGGATCAGGACCTCCTCGACACGCTGTACGCGGGAGGGGCAAGTTACCTGCACGGGCACACGGTCGGCGGTACCAATCCGTCATTACTGCGTGCGATGGGGGCCGGTGCAAATGTCATCGCCTGGGACGTCAACTTCAACCGTGAGGTGCTGGGAGACAACGGAGTCTTCTTCAACGGACTGACCCAACTCAGCGCAGCACTCGAGGAAACTGAATCCGATCCAACTGCCGCCGCAGAACGCGGTCTCCGGGCACGGACGCATGCGGCTGCCACCTACAGGTGGGACGAAGTAACCAAGGGTTACGAACAGCTCTGCGAAGAGATGCGCGCCGGAACCCGAAGCCGCAAGCTACGCAAACAGGCCCACGGATCCCAACAGTTCCCTCGCTCCGCCGCCCGAGTGCCACAAACTCGGTAAGTCTCTCTCCACCTGAAGGTCAATCCAGGGACTGCAACGAGGAAACTAGATCTCCGCGCCCACGAATTGACTGTTGTACAGACGGAAGTACGCGCCGCGGGATTCGAGCAGCGCCTCATGACTCCCCTGCTCCACGATCCGGCCTTCCTCCATCACCACGATCAGGTTCGCATCACGAATTGTCGAAAGACGGTGCGCGATGACAAAACTGGTGCGGTCACTGCGCAGAACCGCGGTGGCGCTCTGGACCAACAGTTCGGTGCGGGTGTCCACCGAACTGGTCGCCTCGTCGAGGATCAGGATGGACGGCTGCGAGATGAAGGCACGGGCGATGGTGATGAGCTGCTTCTCACCGGCACTGACGTTGCTGCCTTCCTCGTCGATGACCGTGTCGTAGCCCTCGGGCAAGGAGTGCACGAACTTGTCGACGTAGCTCATCTCTGCCGCGCGACGAATCTCCTCGTCGGTGGCACCGGGCTTGCCGTACGCGATGTTCTCACGGATGGTTCCACCGAACAGCCACGCGTCCTGCAGAACCATGCCGATGCGTGAGCGCAGATCGTCTCGCGTCATGTCGGCTATATCGATGCCGTCCAAAGTGATTCGGCCGGAATTGAGTTCGTAGAACCGCAGGATGAGATTGACGAGGGTGGTCTTGCCTGCTCCGGTGGGTCCGACGATCGCAACCATCTGACCCGGCTCGGCGGTCAGGGACAGGTCCTCGATCAGCGGCTGTTCCGGTTTGTAACTGAAGGTGACGTTCTCGAACTTGACGCGGCCCTTGTCGACCGTGGGCGACTTCGCGCCCCTCGGATCCTCCGACTGCTCGTCTTGATCGAGCAGCGCAAAGACCCGCTCGGCCGAAGCGACGCCGGACTGCAGCAGGTTGGTCATCGACGCGATCTGCGTGAGCGGCTGGGTGAACTGCCGCGAGTACTGAATGAACGCCTGCACGTCGCCGAGCGTCATCGTTCCGGATGCGACGCGCATGCCGCCCACCACCGCGATGGCAACGTAGTTGAGGTTGCCGAGGAACATCACGGCCGGCATGACCAGACCGGAGATGAACTGTGCCTTGAAGCTCGACTCGTACAGATCCTCGTTCTGCTTGCGGAAGCGCTCCTCGACCTCCTGCTGGCGGCCGAACACCTTGACCAACTCGTGGCCGCTGAACGCTTCTTCGACCTGTGCGTTAATGCCGCCAGTGCTCTTCCACTGCGCCACGAAGTGCTTCTGTGAACGCTTCGCGATGAACGCCGTGACCATGATCGACAGCGGAACGGTTGCCACCGCGATCAGGGCGAGCAACGGCGAGATCCACAGCATCATCACCAGAATGCCGAGGACGGTCATCACCGACATGACCAGCTGGCTGAGCGTCTGCTGCAGGCTCTGCGCGACGTTGTCGATGTCATTGGTCACGCGCGAGAGAACGTCGCCGCGGGCGTGGGTATCGAAGTACCGCAAAGGAAGTCGATGAATCTTCTGCTCGACGTCCTCGCGCAGACGG
Source organism: Rhodococcus sp. KBW08 (assembly GCF_003852455.1). Lineage (NCBI taxonomy): Bacteria > Bacillati > Actinomycetota > Actinomycetes > Mycobacteriales > Nocardiaceae > Rhodococcus > Rhodococcus sp. KBW08. The sequence goes on along the minus strand of NZ_QAJJ01000004.1, from coordinate 85,871 downwards.
CGAACGGTACGTTGCACCACGATGTTGAGCAGATACGCCTGCAGCCAACTGAACAGCGACGCACAGACGAACAACAGCAGCACGATCATCAAGACCTTGCCGACGGCGTCGAAATCGATTCCGGTTCCGGGCACAACGGCCATGCCGGACACCATGTCGGCGAGCTGACCCTGCCCCGAAGCGCGCAATCCTTCGACAGCCTGTTCCTTGGTCGTCCCCGGCTGGAGTTGTTTGCTGACGATGCCGTCGAAGATCAGGTTGGTGGCGTTTCCCAAGATCTTCGGAGCGATCGAGGAAAGTACGACGCTTGCCGTCACCAAAGCGAAGATCAGGACGACGATCGGCTTGTCCGGACTCAAGCGACCGAGGAGACGCTTGAGCGAAGGGCCGAAGTTCATGGCCTTCTTGGTGGGATCGCCGCCGCCGGGCGGGCCGATGGGAGGCGAGGAAGTCGGTCGATTGCTCATGATGCGTCCTGTACGGCTAGCTGAGAGGCGACGATTTCGCCGTAAGTGGGACAACTGACCACGAGTTCGTCGTGCGTGCCGATCCCCACGATGGCGCCGTCGTCGAGCACGATGATCTGATCGGCCTCGACGATGGTGGAGATACGCTGCGCGACAACGACGATGCAGGCGTCTTGCGTGACCGGCCGCAGCGCCGCACGCAGCCTCGCATCAGTAGTGAGGTCGAGTGCCGAGAAGGAATCGTCGAACAGATAGATCTGCGGCTTACGTACCAACGCTCGGGCGATGGCGAGTCTCTGACGCTGACCACCCGATACCGTCGTACCGCCTTGTGCCACCGGTGTGTCCAGGCCTTCGGGCATGGCACGGACGAAGTCGGCAGCTTGGGCGATTTCGAGGCACTCCCACAGCCATTCGTCGGTAGCTTCGGGGTTTCCGTAGCGAAGATTGGTGGCGACGGTGCCGGAGAACAGATAGGGCTTCTGCGGAACCAGACCGATCACCGAGCAGAGCAACTCCGTGTCGATGTCGCGGACGTCGACTCCTCCCACCGATACCGATCCGGAGGTGGAATCGATCAATCGTGGAATCAGGTTGAGCAGAGTGGTCTTTCCCGATCCGGTGCCGCCGATGATCGCGGTCGTCTTTCCGGGCTCGGCACGAAAGGTGATGTCGCGCAACACGGGTTCCTCGGCTCCGGGGAACTGGAACTGAGCGCCACGAAGTTCGACGACGCCCGGGTCCTTCAGCTCCCGGATCGGATTCTCGGGCGGGATCACCGACGAATCCGTGTCGAGCACCTCGGAGATACGTTCGGCGCACACCGACGCACGCGGCAGCATCACCGCCATGAAGGTGGCCATCATGACGGCCATCAGGATCTGCATGATGTAGCTGAGCATGGCGGTGAGCGAGCCGATCTGCATCGAGCCCTCGTTGATCTGATGGCCACCGAACCAGATGACCGCGACGCTGGTGACGTTGCTGATCAGCATCACGAGCGGGAACATCAGTGCCATGAGGCGGCCGACGCCGAGTGCCGTCTCCGTCAGTTCGCGATTGGCGTCGCCGAAACGCTCGACCTCGTACGGTTCCCGCACGAATGCTCGGACAACCCGGATGCCCGTGATCTGTTCGCGAAGAACACGGTTGACGGCGTCGAGACGGCCTTGCATGACCCGGAAACCGGGCACCATCCGGGCGATCAGGAAACCCATCGAGATCACGAGGAGAGGGACGCTGACGCCGAGGATCCAGGACAGATTCAGGTCCTGGCGCAGAGCCATGATGATGCCGCCGACGCACATGATCGGCGCCATGACGAGGATGGTGCAACTCATCACGACCATCATCTGAACTTGCTGGACGTCGTTGGTGTTTCGGGTGATCAGCGAAGGCGCACCGAAGTGGCCGACTTCCCTGGCCGAGAACGTCCCGACCTGATGCAGCACCGACGCTCGCAGGTCGCGTCCGACGCCCATGGCTACTCGCGCACCGAAGAAGACGGCACCCACCGAGCAGAGGATCTGCGTCAGCGTGACCATGAGCATCATCCCGCCGGTGGAGAGGATGTAGCCGGTGTCGCCTTTGGTCACACCATTGTCGATGATGTCGGCATTGAGACTCGGAAGGTAAAGGGCCGCCATAGTCGAAATAAACTGCAGGACGACAACGCCCGTGAGTTCACCCCGGTACGGCGTCAGATAAGTGCGCAGCAGCCTGATCAGCATAGTGAGCGAAGGTTACCAATCCTGGCCGACATGTGCCGCTGGATATTTCGATACGCAAAAACAGCTGTGCGCCTTTATTAACCGCGGGGGGTTAATAAAGGCGCACAGCAGAGATCAAGCAGATGCGGACTGCAGTTCCGCTTCCTTCTCGTCACGGAGGGCCTTGCTGAGCTTCTCACCCTCGATGTCGACGTTCGGCAGGATCTTGTCCAGCCACTTCGGCAGCCACCACGCCTTGTCGCCGAGCAGCGCCATGACGGACGGGATGATGACCATGCGCACGATGAAGGCGTCGAAGAACACCGCCGCCGCGAGCGCGAATCCGATCGACTTGATGAACGAGTTCGGTTCTGCGATGAAGGCACCGAACACGGAGATCATGATGACCGCGGCCGCACTGACCACCCGGGCACCGTGGTTGAAGCCGATGGTCACGGCCTCCTTCGCCGTCGCGCCGTGGACGTACTCCTCACGCATACGCGTCACGAGGAACACCTGGTAGTCCATCGCCAGTCCGAACACCACACCGATAAGGAAGATCGGCATGAAACTCACGAGCGGTTGCGGGTTCGAGATGATGCCCAGCCAACCGTGCTGGAAGATCGCCACCGTGGCACCGAATGTCGCGAGCACGCTGAGCAGGAAGCCGAGCGTCGCCGTCAGCGGGACCAGGATCGAGCGGAACACCAAGAGCAACAAGATGAATGCGAGGCCCACCACTACCGCGAGGTAGGGCACCAATGCATCCTTCAGCGTGTCCGAGACGTCACCTTCGAGTGCGGTCTGGCCGGTGATGCCGTAGCTGACGCCGATCGAATCGTTGAGTCCACCTTCGGCTCCACGAAGGCTGGACACCAGATCCATGGTCGCCGGATCGGTCGGACCACTCTTCGGAGTGATCAGCACCTGCGCGGTGTCGCCGGCCGTGTTGACCCCGACGACCTGTGCGTTCTGGACGTCGCTGAAGCTCGAGATGGTCGAGACGACCTCCGCGAAGGCCTCCCCTGCCGGGACGCTGGCACCCTTGGCGTCGACGACCGCAATGAGCGGCCCGTTTCGACCGTCACCGAAGCCCTCGTCGATCAGGTCGTATGCCTGACGCGCACTCGTCGCCGGGTCACCGGTGGCCTCCGACGGCAATGCCAGGCTCAATCCCGTTGCGGGCAGGGCCAATGCGCCCAGAAGGACTACACCACCGATGAGCGGTACGAGCGGACGACGCACGACGGCGCTGATGAAGCGCAGGGCCAACTTCGGCTTGCCCGAATCCTCGTCCTCGGACTCCTCTGCACGCTTGCTGAGGAAGGGAATCTTGCCGGCAAAAGCCTTGCGCCCGAACATACCCAGAATCGCGGGCAGCAAGGTCAAGGCGATCAGAACCGCGATCAGAACCGTGAAGGCTGCGGCCGCACCCATATCCGAAAGGAACGGGATGCCGACGACGCGCAACGCGACCAGCGCGATGATGACCGTCAATCCAGCGAATACCACTGCGGAACCGGCAGTTCCGACAGCGCGGCCCGCCGCTTCGGCACGATTGTCGGTGAGCGTGAGCTCATGCCTGAATCTGGACATGATGAACAGCGAGTAGTCGATCGCCACTGCCAGACCGATCATGATCGCCAGCGTCGGAGTCATGGAACTCAGATCCATGAATCCGGTGGCGACTGTGATTCCGAGGCTGCCGATCGCGATACCGATGATCGCCGTGAGAAGCGGAAGCCCTGCGGCCACAAGCGAACCGAACGTGATGGCCAGAACGACAGCGGCGACGGCGATACCGATCAGCTCGGTGACACCACCGGGCATTTCTGCTTCCTGGGCGGCCGAACCACTGACCTGGACGTTGAGCCCTTCGGACCGTCCGACATCGGCTGCGGAGTTGATCGAATCACGCAACGCCTGATCGAGATCGGCGAAGTCACCGCTGAACGGAACCTCGACATACCCGACTGTGCCGTCGGCACTGAGCGGCGACAACGCCCGCGCGTCGTCAACAGCCTGCGCCTCGGAAGTTCCCGCTGCAGCGGCCTTCTCCTTGAACATCGCAACCATGGAGTCGTTGCCGGCAACCGGATTGACCAACGCCTTCGCGGCCTGCTCCGGAGTGGCAGTTGCCGGGTCCACCTTGGCGGAGTCGGCGACCTTGTCGATGCCGCGAATACTCGCGAGCATGTCGTCCATGGCCTTGACGTTCGCCGGGTCCGCCAGTGTCGTGCCTGCCGGTGCCTGTACGACGTATCGGGCGCTCAGCGAATCCATCGGATTGGGAGCATCGGGAAAACGCTCAGCCATCAGGTCCTGCGCCTGCTGCGCCGGCGTACCCGGAATGGAGAACGAATCCTTGGTGGGGCCGGACAGGGTGGCTGCCCCGACGCCCATCAGGACCAGGATTATCAGCCAAACGCTGAGGACCGCGCCTTTTCGCCGATAGGCGAACTTGCCGATCCGATAGAGATAGGTGGCCACGACGGGCTCCTTGCTGTTTCGGTGCGTGTACGTGGACAGGTATTACGAGTGGGTCTCAGGGGCGAGGTGGCGGCGCAGGCAATCCCGCACGAATTTGCCGAAAAGCGTCGTGGACCAACTCTTCCGGACTGGAAGCCTCCGACTTTCCACCAGACCAGATGTCGATCACCGACTTACAAGCCCCGGCCACCACCCCTAGGAGGAGGGTCGGATACAGGTCCCGTTCGGCGTCCGTGCCGGTGCGTTCGGCCAATGCCCGAGTGACTGCACGGTTGATCCGCTGATGCATGTCGGCCGCATCCCGATAGAGAGCAGGACTCGAATCCGACAACATCCAGATGTTTACTTTTTCCTTCACGCTCGAGCCGGAATCGCTCACGATTTCGACCACGAGATCCTCGAGCACGTCGAGGATGGGCTCATCCGCGGGCCGGGCTGCAAGCGCCTCGATCCACAGAGCCACTGTTTCCTCGAAACTCGCCAGAACCGCCTCCTCCTTGCTGGAGAAGTAGTTGTGGAATGTCCTCGTCGACACCCCCGCTTCGGAGGCGATCGCATCAGCGGTGACGCATTCGATCCCGAGAGCGCGAGCCAGTCGTGCCGCCGCGTCACTGAGTGCGGTACGGGTTGCTGCCTTCTTGCGGTCGCGAAGGCTTGGCTCGGTTATCACTCCACCACCGTACCGAACTTGCAGACCTCTGCAACTTTGCAGAGGTCTGCAAAATTGTGCGTTCGAACACACCGCTCGAATTCTCGAGGCCTGGCTCACACCTTTGCTCGCCCTACGACCCAACGAACACGTCAGTAGTTGTTGCCGGTGACGCCCCGCATGAAACTCCAACCCGAGTTGACGCGTAAAGCAACAGAGGCTGACATACTTTGCTCTTCATTAACCAAACGAGTTCGGCGAAGGAATCTGATGGATCCGCTCCTGCACACCTGGCCGGTTTCGTCCTCGGTCATGCTGTGGGGATCGAAGACCGGAAGAGGCACGGTCCTACGTCTCGTTCATCTCACCATCGGATTCTGCTCACTCAATTTCTCGCTCGTGGCCTACCTGTTTCTCTTCAGCACCGAGGGCCCCGACGGACCGTTTGCACGAGCGTGGGTCATCGGCATCGCGACGATCAACTTGATTCCCACCTTTCTCTGGTTCGTGGGCCGAATCAGAGGGGCACGCACACTCGAGTTCTACGGACTGTGGGCAGATCTCGGAACCGCCTCGATACTCATCACGTTCACCAGCCATAACGCCGCACTGTTCGGCGCGGTGCTCTTCGTCGCCACCGGCGCCTACTTCACCTATTTCCTCGACTATCGCTGGCTGGCCTTCCACCTCGCCTTTGCCACGACGTTTGTCATCGCCCTGACCGTGCTCGGCCTGACGAACGGCGAGTACTCGGTGACCAGCGTGCTTGCGCGTACCGACGTCGTACTGTGCGCCGTGATCTTCATTCCGGCGACGATTCAGTTCACCTGGCGCCAGTTACTCTCGCGTGCAACGGGATCCAAAGTGGACGCGCTCACCGGCCTGCTGAACCGACGGGGTCTGTGGGACATGTCGGAACACATCTGGTCGGTCGCGTCGGCAAATCGTGCCGACATCGCTGTTGCCGTCGTGGACATCGACAAGTTCAAGGCGGTGAACGACACGTTCGGCCACGAAGTCGGAGACGCCGTCATCAGCCGGACCGGAACGCGCCTGCAGGAGCATGTGAACGGTTTCGGTTACGCCGCACGCACAGGCGGCGAGGAATTCACCGTCGTGATGATCGGCACCCCGTACGGATTGCGCAAGCGAATCGCAACACTGCCCAAAGCAGTGGTGAACGCCTCCGACCGCCCACTGGCCACGGTCAGCGTCGGAGCAGCGACGCTACCGTTCGTCCCACATCAAGAGGAGTTCGACTACAACGAGTTCTCCCGGGCAATAATCGCGGCCGATCATCTGATGTACGACGCGAAATCTGCGGGCGGCAACGCCGCGAACACTGCGCCGACAACTGTTTCACGCCCCCGACGGACAGTGTGAACGCCACGACGAACAGCGTGAAACCGCGCCGTTTCAGCGACGATTCCACGCCCCGGGGTCTGCAGTCAGTTCGTGAACGAACTCGGGTAACTCGCCACCCGCGACGTCGGTGAGCGTGACGTTTTCGAGCACGGCGCGAAGGTTGACGCGCACTGCGATCCACACCTCTTTGAGTGGCGTTGCCGGCCCCCCGTAGTCGACGTCCTCGGGGCGCTGACCCCGTATCGACGCAAGCGGTCCTTCGACGGCGCGGATGACGTCAGCAATCGTGATCTCGTCTGCGGATCGGGCGAGCCAGTATCCACCGTCCGGGCCTCGACGACTGTTGACCAGGCCGCCGCGCCGTAAGTCCGAGAGCACCGCTTCCAAGAACTTGTGAGGTATGACCTGGGATTTGGCGAGAAACTCGGCTTTGGCCGGGTCTGGACCGACTGCCGCAAGCTCGACCAGAGTCCGCACGGCGTAGTCCACCTTCGCGGTGATATGCACCGGCAATTCCTACCATTGTTCTATGAAAAGTCGCAACAAACCCGCCAGATTCTTGTCCCAAAAGGGTTCCTTGACGTTACATATTGGTGCATGATGTAACGAACGAAGCAAAAGAACAGGACAAATCGCATGTGGGAAACGCTTCTCGAGTCATGGCGGTCACTTCTCGAACCACTCCATGACCCGGTCACTCTCGCAATCCCTGCGTTTGTCATCTTCCTCGGCATCGAGTGGTTCGCCGCCCGAGCACTCGAAGATCATCCGAACGACGCCGACGGACGTGCGCGGCCGGCGCAGGGCGGATACCGTAGCGCCGACGCCCGGACCAGCGTCCTCCTCGGCTTGGTGTCCATCGCCACGAGCACATTTTGGAAAGTACTGGCGCTGATCGGCTATTCGGCAATCTGGGTGTATCTCGCACCGTGGCATCTGTCGCCGACAGCCTGGTACACCTGGGTGATCCTGCTTCTCGGAATCGACGTCCTCTACTACGCGTATCACCGCATCGCACACCGGGTTCGAGTCATCTGGGCGACACATCAAGCTCATCATTCGAGTGAGTACTTCAATTTCAGTACCGCGCTGCGACAGAAGTGGAACAACAGCGGCGAGATCATCATGTGGCTGCCGCTGCCGTTCCTCGGCATCCCGCCGTGGATGGTGTTCGTCGGCTTCTCCGTCAGCCTCGTCTACCAATTCTTCGTCCATACCGAACGAGTCGGAAAACTCTGGCGTCCTGTCGAATTCGTCTTCAACACGCCTTCGCATCACCGAGTCCATCACGGTTCCGACGCCGAGTACCTCGACCGCAACTACGCCGGGATCCTCATCGTCTGGGACCGGATGTTCGGCACGTTCGCGGCCGAAACCCACAGGCCCACCTACGGACTCACGACGCCGGTCGGAACGTACAACATCTGGAAGCTCCAAACGCGGGAGTACGCTGCCATCGCTCGCGACTGGAAGGCGTCGACCTCGTGGCGGCAGCGAGCCGGCTACGTGTTCGGCCCGCCCGGCTGGGCACCGAAAGCCGACGTCACTTCAACAGAATCCACAGCCCCGTCGCACTGAGCAGCAGAAGGCCCAGCGCGAGAGCTGCGCCCATACCCAGAGCAGGCGTTGCCTTTTCGACTGAAAACTGGGCCAACCGCCTGGGTCGCGCCCGACGTTCGTAGACCGTCACTACAACAACGAGCACCGCCGCGACGGACGGACCGATCAAGGCCACCGACCCGAACGGCGGCAGCCATCTCAAGCAGGCCGCCGACAAGCCGAGTATCGACAGACTCGTCCGCACCCACGAGAGGGATGTGCGCTCGGACTGCAGGCCCCGGTCCGGCGGCGTCAGTCCTTCCGAAGGTTCCAGCGCGGTCAATCAGTTCACGACCTCGACCACCAGGACGGTCGCGCAGATCACCAGCACGATGCCGACCACCGGCGCCATCAGCGGCACCGGCAACGAGCGCTCGGCACGCAGCGCGCGCTCGGCACTGATCCAGTGGATGAAAGAAGTGATGGCGATCAGAGCGCCGCCGACGAGCAGCAATGCGGCCAGGCCGGCGCGAACCGTCGGGTTGAGGATGTCGCCGCCGAAGGCCTCGAGTCCGACGCCTGACGCGACAAAGGCCGTCGCGGTGCGAATCCAGGCCAGATATGTCCGTTCGTTGGCGAGAGTGAAACGTGGGTCGGGGTCTTCACCAGCCCGGAAGGGCCTCCACCTGGGGATCACTCGTTCATTCCGTCCGGGCACGATTCGCGCGCTGCCTTCGGGACGGACAACAAGAAGGGAAGGTCATGTCCTTAATCTTCCCTGCCCGTCCCGAAGCCGTGCGAATCGGGTGGACGTAATTCAGCTCGAGGCGAGCGAGACCAGGAAGTCCACCGACCCGCTGCCGTCGACGGTGACAAAGCCGAGAGACGGGGGTTCGACGCCGAAATCGGTCCAGGTGACCGGGATCGAGCCCGAGGCGATCAACGAATCGCCCGAATGCAGCACGGTCATGTCGACCGATACCGGCTTGGACTGCCCTTTGAGAGTCAAGGTTCCTGACACCGTGACCGTTGCCGTTGTTCCATCGGTCGGCACGGCCGACAGATCCACCGGGGAGTCGATCGTGAACGTCGCCGTCGGGTAGGTACTGGTGTCCATCACGTTGCCCGTGAACTGGCCGTCGCGCCGGTCCGAGTCGGTCTTGATACTCGCCACCTGCACAGTCACTTCACCGGCCGTGAGCTTCTCACCCTCGACGACCGCGCTTCCGCTCACCTCGCCGGTGGTTCCGACGACGGTCACACTCGATCCGTTGAGAATCTCGTGGACGGTGTACCCGGCTGCGGTCTGGTTGTCCCCTTGCCCGGGGACGACGGTCCACTGCCCGTCGATCGATCCGGACGCCGCCTCGGCCCCCTGTGTGGACACCACGGCCGCCGGCGCATCGTCTTCGGCGATGAATTTCCCGTACGCCCACGGCCCCACAAGCAGGGCTAGTACGACCACAACTACTGCTCCGCCTATCCACCAGATCTTTTTCATGCTTTCGACGATAGTTGCAGCTTCAACGATTGTCAGGACTTAACACCTGGGAGAACGCTGTGAAAGCACTCCGCGGTAACCGAGCGCGACATGCTATCCATAGCAATTGGTAATCATTTGGTAAAGTAGATTTTGCATTCCGGCCCCCAGCCTGGAATGCCTCGGCCGTGCGCATCGAATCATGCATCGATCCCGATGCGCACGGTCTGCCCCGACAGAAATCGCACCGGACAAGGGGGACCGCGATGCCGGATCTGACGCTCCTGACGGACGAGGAATTGCTCGAGCGGCGAATCGCCCTCGGCCGATCACTGACAACGGCCGCAGACTTGGTACCTACCCCGACGCCGTCCTTCTTCGAGAAGTTGCAGCAGGACATCGACGCTGCGGCTGCGGAGTGGATAACGCGGCGACGCTCGTGAAGACCGTCGGGTTCGAGCACGATCGCCTCAGTCTTCTTCTTCCGCATTGACTTTCGAGCCGACAGAATTCGCGCCGAGCAAGAGCTTCGCCGCCAGTCGAAGGCGCCGTTTCACCTCGTCGACCGACGTGTCCCCGTTCAGCCACCCGACAACGCTGGCACTCCACAAGGTCTCCAACATGCCGAGTGTGCGGGACTGCATCGGAGTGCATCGGTGATCCGCCCCCCACGCTTGAGTGACGGCAATATAGCCGAAGGGGGTGGCCCAACGCGTCATCTCGTTGTTCCTTACATCGAGCTCATCCCGGTCGGGGGTGTACTCGCGTAGCGTTTGGTGCGCGCACATCGCAGCGTGTGCGAACCCAGGATCTCGGACCATCCCCTGGAACGCCCGGACGAAGACTTCTCCTGCGCGCCCCTCCGCCGTCCGCTGTCTCGACGGACGGCGGAGAAAGTCCTCAGCCAGGGAGTCCAGTTCCGACCGAACGGCTACCGTGATGAGATCGTCCTTGGACGCGTAGTACTTGTAAAGGGTCGACAGGGCAGTCTGGGCAACTCGAGCGACCTCCCGCATCTGCACAGCTTCGTAACCGCCCGCGGACGCCAACTCGCGGGTGGCTTTCACGACTCGCTCGACACGGAACGCCTTTGCCTCAGCGGTGCGGCCGTTCACCTTCACTGCGGACATCCAGTCTGTCCCCCATCATGTTCCGAGACTGACGCCGACGCGTCATCTGCCTCCACGATAACGCCCCTGCACCAGCACCAACTCAGGCACTCGGATCAGTCCCACCCTTCATCAGGTATTTACGAATCAGGACGGAAGCTGAGCCATGAAGATGGACGGGTGAAGACCGTCAGCCAACGGACGGAATTCCTTCTCGACCTTGGCGGTCAGGTCGTCGAGATTCCACGGTCCATCCGAGGCGACCGTGGAAACTACTTCCGGGTTATTCCACAGTTTCACCTCGTAGCCCATCGCGCCGATTGTGCGGCCCGACAACCAATCGGAACTCGTACCGGCAAGGTAGGTGACGATGGGCGCGATGTTGTCCGGCGAGACGGATTCGTCGATGCCGTCTCCCATCCGCTTCTCGTCAGGCACAGTTTGAGTCAGACGGGTGACGGCACCCGGAGCGATCGCATTTGCCGTCACGCCGTATCGCCCGAGCGCATTGGCCGTGGATGCAGTCAAGCCGACGATTCCCATCTTGGCAGCGGCGTAGTTCGGCTGCCCGGGCGAACCCTGCAACGCGGAATCGGAGGTGAAGTTGATGATGCGGTAGTGGCCTTCGGGATTTTTCTGCGCACGCCAGTACGCCGCGGCCGGCTTGATGGTGCTGAAGTGGCCACGCAGATGCACTCGAATGACTGCGTCCCAGTCTTCTTCCGGAAGATTGAAAATCATCTTGTCTCGGAGAATGCCTGCCACGTTGACGAGAACATCCAGCTTGCCGTAGTGCTCCAGCGCAAGATCGACAAGGCGTTGACCGGTCGCGACGTCTGCGATGTCGCCGCCGTCGGCAACGGCCTGACCGCCATTGGCCACGATCTCGGCCGCGACGTCACGCGCCGGGCCCTGATCCCCGCCCTGACCGTCCGGCGACGAACCGAGATCGTTGATGACCAGCTTTGCACCTTCGGCAGCGAACATTCTGCTGATCGACGCACCGATGCCTCGGCCGCCTCCGGTCACGATCGCTACGCGACCTTCGAGTGAACCCATGAATCTTTCCTTTGTTCATGCCACGAACACCATCGTGGCGAGTATGTAACGGGTTGAATGTCAGTGGATTTCGGCGGTGCCGTCAGTGAATTTCGGCGGTGCCGTGGTCGATGACCACGTCGCCGATGTCGTCGACCGTGCGGAATCGAACAGCTCCACCGGCAACCCAGATCGAGGTAGTGATTGTCTGTCCGGGCAACAGTGGCTTGGTGAACCGTCCCGACATCCCGGTGAAGCGCGTCGGATCCGAATCGGCCACAGCGTGCAGGAGAGCCCGACCGACGTAACCGTAGGTGCACATACCGTGCAGGATGGGAGTGGAAAACCCGCCGCGTGCGCTGAATGTCGGGTCCGAGTGGAGGGGATTCCGGTCACCGCTCAGTCGGTACAGCAGCGCCTGGTCCGCTCGAGTTGTGTACGTGACAACGTGATCCGGCTTGTAGGCCGGCAGTTCCCATGAAGTTGAAGGCCCGCGCTCGCCGCCGAAACCTCCATAACCGCGGAAGAACGACCCGGACTCGATGGTTCCCACGATCTGACCGACAGCGTCGCGGGCGACGGTTTCCGTCGTGAGCAAGGCCCCTGAACCCTTGTCGTACACGCCGGTGATTCTGCGGGTGGTTTCAACGCGGCCGTCTGTCGGGAGCGGGCCGGACAAACTGAACGCTTGATATGCATGCAGCAGCTTGCTGTAGTCCACATCGTCGGGCAGCGCGAAGCCGTCGTCTTCGCCGTCGCCGTCGCCGTAGAACGCCACGTTCGCAAACGTCGGAAGAACCTTCTGCTGGATGTCCTCACTGTTCTCGGTGGTGAACTCCAGCTCGTCGAGCGGGTCAGGCTGACCCGCGCCGACACCCAGGGCGTACAGCAACGCGTCTTTCGACGTCCAACTCTTCCAGACAGGCTTGCCGGTGAGTCCGACGAGTGAGCTGTCGATCGGCATGTAGAACCTCGATTTCATCCGAATAGGCATGTACAGGAGTGGAGCGGGGTTACCGGACGGTAAGTGTCGCGTATCGCGAAACGGTATCCGAAAACGTTGTCCGACAACCCACTCCACCTAAAGAGAACACGTTACGTATGTGATTGGCAAGCCCTTCGATTCGAAGCAGTCAGCCGAACTAACGAAATTTCTCGACAGACCTTGACATACACGATGAACTGGATCACTCTGATCGTTACGAAACGCGTTCCGTTTAAGCAAAGGGTCCTGAACTGAATCCGCTTCGAAGAAGCGGAACGGATGGTATTCCGCAGAAGCGCACTCGCGGAACGTGTTTCATTCACCCGACTTGACGGGCGTATTCCGTTGAGAGACTTGATGATCCATCACAGATTCACACGACGAGAGGACTGTCCCTTGACAGGGCCTGTACCGGTGCCGACCCCTGCCACCGCCCCCTATTGGGAGGGCGCGCAGCGGGAGGAACTCACCATTCAACATTGCCTGGAGTGCACACAGCACTACTTTTATCCGCGACCTTTCTGCCCGAACTGCAACTCCGACAACGTGGAGTGGACACCCGTCAGTGGCCGAGGCCGACTGTTGTCCTACGTGATCAACTATCGACCGACTCCACCCTTCGACCCCGCGACACCCATCGTCGTCGCACTGGTCGAACTCGAGGAGGGCCCGCACCTGATGAGCAATGTGGTCGGAGTGGAGGCCGACCCCGAGTACCTCGAGCTCGACCAACAACTCGAAGTCACGTTCATCGCACGAGGGGACATGAAGCTCCCCGTGTTCACGCCGGTACAGGAGTCTGCTCGATGACATCGATGCACAACGGAGACATCGCGATCGTCGGCGCGGCAGAGACCACGGAAATCGGCGTACTGCCCGACACGTCCGTCCTGGATCTACATGCCAACGCTGCCCGCAATGCAATGGCCGACGCCGGCCTCACACCCGCGGACATCGATGGCGTCGCCACCACCGGACTGCTTTCCCTCGAGGTCTCTCACCACCTGGGTATAACCCCACGCTGGCTGGACGGAACCGGCGTCGGCGGATGCAGTTTCATGCTGCACGTGCGTCACGCCGCGGCCGCCATTGCTTCGGGTGCCGCCGACGTTGTTCTCGTGACCCACGGAGAATCCGGCCGGTCGAGAATCGGCGCCCCGCCGTACCCGCTGACCTTGAATTCCATGAGCGGTCAATTCGAGACCGTGTACGGCGCGAACATGCCGTACTCGACCTTCACTGTTCCGGCACTGCGCTTTCTGCACGAGCGCGGAATGACCATCGAACACATGGCTGGACTCGTGGTTGCTCAGCGCAACTGGGCTCTGGACAATCCGCGAGCTTTCCGTCGCAAACCCACGACAGTAGACGAAGTGCTGGCCGGTCCTCGCGTGGCGTACCCGTTTACCCGGGACATGTGTTGTGTCCTGACCGACGGCGGTGGCGCCGTGATCCTGACCAGTGCCGAACGAGCAGCAGACATGCCGGGATCCGACCGACACGTGTACCTACTCGGGTCCGGTGAATCCGCAGAAGCCCCGATGGTTTCTCAGATGCAGGATCCTGCATCCTTCAAAGCATTCCGACTCGCCGGCGCCGAAGCGTTCGCCACCGCTGGGATCACCCACGACGACGTCGACCATCTGATGGCATACGACGCCTTCGCGCACGTCCCGCTCTTCATGCTCGAGGATCTCGGTTTTGTCGGCCGCGGCGAATCGGGAGACTTTGTCGCCGAGGGAAATACATCCAAAGGCGGCCGGCTTCCGATGAACACCAACGGCGGCGGCATGTCGTACACCCATACCGGCATGTACGGGATGTTCGCCATACAGGAGGCGGTGCGCCAACTACGCGGTGAGGCGTGCGAGCAAGTTCCCGGAGTCGAAATCAGTTTTGTCCAGGGAGTCGGGTTCTACTTCGGTGCCGCAGGCAGTTTGGTGCTCTCGAACCGGCGTCCGTGAGCGGGAATCTTCTTCTCGCCGAACGCAACACCCAACGAGGAGTAGATCCTCGACCGAACAGCCCATCCCAGGGGGGAGCGACAGAAAGGTACCTGCATGACCACCTCACTTCCATCCACCGAGCACCCACTGACAGCACCGCACATCGACCTCACCAGCGTCGAGTTCTGGAGCAAACCATTTGTCGAGCGGGACAAGACATTCGCGTGGCTGCGCGAGAATGCGACGGTGAGTTGGCACAAGCCGATGGACCGCCCCCATTTCAAACCCGACCACGGTGAGACCGGATTCTGGGCCATCGTGAAAAGCGCGGACATCGCGTTCGTCAGCCAGAACCACGAACTATTCAGCTCGGATCAGCTCAAGTGGCGGGGAGTGGGGTTCGCGCCGAACGATCCGGAACTCTCCGGCGCCCCGAACTTCGTGATGATGGATCCGCCCGATCACACCAGGTATCGCCAAATCATCAGCTCTGGTTTCACACCCAAGGCCGTCAAGCGTCTGCGTGACAAGATCGAAGAACGCGCCGAGCAAATCGTCGGCCGGGTAGTCGGCGCAGGCGAATTCGACTTCGTCTCCGAAGTCGCCTCGAAGTTGCCGATGCTCACGATCGCCGATCTTGTCGGCGTCCCGGAGAGCCTGGTTCAGGACTTCGCAACGGCCGGCGACAACCTGGTCGGTGCCGCCGACCCCGATATGCTCCCCGAGGGGTTGACCCCGATCGAGTTCACGATGCAACAGGTCGCGGCGTTGTCGGAGATCGGCAACGATCTGGTCAATTTCCGTCGCAAAAATCCGGCCGACGACATCGCCACTGCACTGGCCAACACTGAATTCGACGGCAAACCGCTCTCCGAGCTCGAAATCGGTTCGATGATGCTCCTACTCAGTGTTGCCGGTAACGACACAACGAAACAGACCACCAGCCACACTGCCATGTCACTGGATCGGAATCCGGACCAGAAGCGATGGCTGACGGAGGACTTCGACGGACGTATCGCCCAGTCGATCGAGGAGTTCATTCGCCACACCTCTCCCGTCCAGGAATTTGCACGCACGGCCACCTCGGACATCGAGTTGAGCGGAACCCTGGTCAACAGAGGCGACAAGGTCGTCTTGTTCTACTGCTCGGGAAACCGTGACGAGGACACCTTCGACGATCCGCACCGGTTCGACCTACAGCGCAGCCCCAACAACAACCATGTTGCCTTCGGCGGTGGCGGAATCCACTACTGCCTCGGCCATATGGTCGCCAAAGCTCAACTGCGAGCGCTGTACTCACAGATTCTGACCAAACTACCGCGCATGGAGGTCGGGGAGCCGGTGTACCTCTACAGCGAGTTCATCAACGGGATCAAGCGCCTCCCGGTCCGCGTGTAACAAACCCCAGTAAAGACAGTAGAGAACAGGAACGACGCTATGAAGATCATTGTCGATCGCGGTCGGTGCACAGGAATCGGAATCTGCGAATCCGTATCCGAGGACTATTTCGAGGTAGCCGACGACGGATCGCTGATTCTGCACAAGGAGTTGGTCGATGACGACGACAAAAACCTTGTCCGGGAGGCTGTTCGATCGTGCCCCGCCAAAGCGCTCACCCTCGACGAGACCTGATCGTGAGCGCAACAGATATCGATCACGGTGCGGGACTCGTTGTCGTCGGAGCGTCTCTGGCCGGTCTGCGGGCCGCGGAGTCTGCCCGGCAGGCGGGGTACGAAGGACCGATCACTCTGGTCGGCGACGAATTCCATCTTCCCTACGACCGACCGCCCCTGAGCAAGCAATTCCTGAAGGACGGCGCTGAGGTCGACTTTCACACGACCACCGAGGAACTCGCCGCCCTCGATGTGAAACTTCTACTCGGGGCGCCGGCGACACAACTCGATCCGACATCACACCGTGTGCGAGTCGGAGACAGCGATTGGATTCCCTACGAGAAGCTGATCATTGCGACAGGCGCGTCACCACGCTCGTTGCCCAACACTCCGGATTTGGACGGCGTTATCGCGCTTCGCACGATCGATGATGCGCTCGCGCTCCGCGAAAGACTTCGCCCTGGAACGAAGCTCGTGATAGTTGGCGCTGGATTCATCGGGTCCGAGCTCGCGTCGTCCGCCCGAGACCGAGGCGCAGACGTGACGATCGTCGAAGCTGCTCCAATTCCACTCGTCCGCGCAGTCGGTGCGACCGTCGGTCAGGCACTCGCAAAGCTGCACGAACGCAACGGAATTCCGCTCTTGTGTGACGTCCAGGTCGAAGAGCTGATCGGCACCACACACGTCGAGTCCGTCCGGCTCAGTACCGGCACTTCACTGCCCGCTGAACTGGTCGTCGTCGGTGTGGGAGCGACACCCGCAACCGGGTGGCTGGCGAATTCCGGCATCGAGCTCCATCCAGTAGACGGCGGGGTGATAGCAAACGAGTTTCTTCGAACCTCGCTCGAAGACGTCTATGCAGCAGGCGATGTGGTCCACTGGCCCAACCCCGCATTCGGTGGACTCTCGGTCCGTCTGGAGAACTGGACGAATGCTGCTGATCAAGCGAACCAGGCAGCTGTCAATGCTGTCGCGCCAGAGGACGCCAAGCCTTACGAGACCGTCCCCTACTTCTGGAGCGACTGGTACGAGAGCCGTATCCAGTTCGTAGGCACCGCAGTCGCCGACGAAGTTGTCTTCGCCTCTGGCGATCCAGAGGCTGACAAATTCGTGGCACTGTACCGCTCGGGTGACCGTCTGGTCGGCGCCGCCACCTTGAATGAACAACGCAAGATCATGAAGCTGCGCCGCATCATCGCCAACAAGGGCACGTATGCAGATGCGCTCGAGCTCCTCGACCCCACGGAGAAGAAATCATGACCACCAACGCAATTGCCGCCGTTCTGCGCGACGGCGACGGCAAGTTCGAACTCGAGGAGGTGACGCTCGGACCGCTGGCATCGGACGAACTTCTCGTGAAGGTAATCGGTGCGGGGATGTGCCACACCGACCTTCTGATGCGCAATCCCGAATACATTGCGCAGATGGGGCCGCTGATTCTCGGCCACGAAGGTTCTGGCATCGTCGAGGAAGTCGGTAGCTCGGTCAGAGGTATCGAGGTTGGCGACCATGTACTGATCAGCTTCGATTCCTGTGGCCGCTGCCGTAACTGCCGAGCCGGAATACCGTCCTACTGCGACGAGTTCTTTGCTCGCAATACGACAGGCCGCCGCGCGGACCTCAGCACGAGCGCGATCGATCGGAACGGCCTCCCGCTGGCGAACCGATGGTTCGGGCAGTCCTCCTTCGCCACGCACGCCATCGCAACCGAGCGCAATCTGGTCGTGGTGGACAAATCGCTCCCACTCGAGCTTCTCGGCCCACTCGGCTGCGGCCTGCAGACCGGCGCCGGTTCGGTTATGAACGAGATGAAACTGGCTGCTGGACAAAGCATTGCGGTGTTCGGGGCGGGGGGTGTCGGCCTCGCGGCCGTAATGGCTGCCAAGGCTGCAGGTGCCCGCGACATCGTCGTCGTCGACCTGGTCGATGCCAGGCTCGAAACAGCGTTGGAAGTCGGCGCCACTCGTACCGTTCGCGGCGACACACCTGACCTCGTCGAAGCGATCAAGAACGGCGGACGCGGTTTCGACTTCTCCTTCGAGACAACCGCTGTGGCCTCGGTCATCACGACGGCCGTCAGCATCCTCGACATCCCGGGCAAAGCCGTGTTGGTGGGCGGAAGCCAGGCGAAATTCGAAATAGACCCGACGTTGCTGACGGGCCGGACCGTGACGTTCGCACTGGAAGGAAGTTCGACCCCACAGATTTTCCTTCCCCAGCTCCTGGATCTGTGGCAGCGCGGTTGGTTCCCCTTCGACAAGCTCGTCCAGACCTACCCGCTCGAACAGATCAACCAGGCCGTGGAGGATTCGCTCTCGGGCAAGACCATCAAGCCGGTGCTGACGCCGGCACAACACTGACCACGAAATGGGATCGAGAATGACCTCAACGGATTCGCTAACTTTATCGACGGCAGCAACGTCGAATGGACGCGATCTTCTCACCGCCGGCACCTTCGGCGTGATCAACCCCGCAACAGGCGAGGTATTCGCACAGGCTCCGTCCGTCACACCGGATCAACTCGACGGGGTGTTCGCCGCGGCTCAGAATGCATACCTGTCATGGCGGATCGACGAGCAGTTCCGTCGTGACGCATTGCGCCTGGCAGCAGACGTCATCGAAAGTCGGATCAGCGAGCTCGCCCCGATCCTGACCTTCGAGCAGGGCAAGTCGCTCGCCGACTCTACGCTGGAATTCCATATTGCGGCGACGTGGCTGCGCTACTACGCCGATCTGGAGATCCCGAGGGAAATCATCCGAAACGACGCCGAGGCCTTCGAGGAAGTCACCCGTCGACCGTTGGGCGTTGTCAGTGCCATCACCCCGTGGAATTTCCCGATCACGCTCGCTATGTGGAAGATTGCGCCGGCACTGCGGGCGGGCAACACGATCGTCGTCAAACCCTCGCCGTACACACCGCTGGCAACACTTGCGCTCGCCCGAATTCTCCGTGGCACCTTCCCCGACGGTGTACTGAACGTGGTTACCGGGCCTGATCCTCTTGGCGCAACAATGGTTTCACACCCCATTCCGCGGAAAGTCAGCTTTACCGGGTCAACCGCGGTCGGGCGAAAGGTCGCGCTCGGGGCTGCCGACGACCTCAAGCGCGTCACTCTGGAACTCGGCGGAAACGATCCCGCCGTCATTCTCGGCGACGTGGACGTGGAGAAGATCGCACCCAGCCTCTTCCGAAGCGCGTTCACCAACAACGGACAGATCTGCCTCGCCGTCAAGCGCGTGTACGCACACGAAAGTATCCAGCCCCAACTGGTCGAGGCTCTCAGTGAAATCGCCAGATCCGTCAAGGTCGACGAGGGCACCGTCGAAGGAACAGATCTCGGGCCCATCAACAACAAGCCACAGTTCGATCGAGTCAAGGAATTGATTGCGGACGCCGTGGGCAACGGGGCGCGAGCGACCGCCGGCGGTAAACCCATCGACAGGGACGGTTACTTTCATCAGCCGACCATTCTCGACCAGGTCAACGACGGAATGCGGATCGTCGACGAAGAGCAATTCGGCCCCGTGCTTCCCATCATCTCGTTCCGAGACGAAGCTGACGCCATCGTCCGCGCCAACCGAAGTGAGTACGGCCTCACCGCATCGGTGTGGTCGGGGGATGCCGACCACGCCGCGCAGCTCGCACCACAATTCGAAGCCGGACAGGTCTCGATCAACATGCACGGCGGAGGTGTCCTGCCCCACCTCCCGTTCGGCGGACACAAGCACAGCGGTATCGGAGTGGAAAACGGCCCGTGGGGCCTACACGGTTTCACCGAGCTACAGGTGATCGCCGGACCTTCGCGTCAGTAGCGGTCTCCCCTTCCGATCGTCAGCGACGATCCCTCGACAGCGGGATACAGCGAGGCGGCCAGCCGACCCAGTCCCCGAAATCTCTTCAGAAAGAGGACACTCATGTCTACCGTGGTCAACAGCGAACGCGGGGATCACCAACAACCACCTAATCCCTCGACGCTCGGTGCCTGGCTTCTGGGCCAGCACGATCCGACCCGGCCCGCGATCGTAATAGACGGCAAGACAAAAACTTTCGGCGAGCTCATCAGCAAGGTCAACCAGCTCAGCAACAAGTTCGCCAGTCTGGGTTTACGCAAGGGCGACGTTGTCGCGGGCTTGCTGTTGAACGGCGCGGAGTACTACGAAATTGCCCTGGCCTGCACGCAGAGTGGTCTGTATTTCGTTCCGATCAACACGCATCTGGCCGGGCCTGAAGTCGAGTACATCGTTCGCGATTCCCAGGCGGCCGTTCTCGTCGTGCACGCAGAACTCGCAGACAAGGTCGTCGGCCGCGTGGAGGACGCCGTGCAGCACCGCGCGGTTATCGGCAGCGCCCCGGCCAACTGGTCCAGTTACGAGTCCTTCACCGACGTCTCGGACGACACTCCTGCCGCACGGTCGCTCGGTTCGCTCATGATGTACACGTCCGGCACTACGGGACGACCGAAGGGTGTACGTCGCCCGCTGTCGGATGCAACGCCCGAAAGTTCGCTCGAATCGGGCGTTCAGCATCTGTCGAAGGTGGGAATCCCGCCGGGAAAGCCTGGGCGTCATCTGGTGTGCTCTCCCGTGTATCACGCTGCGCCAGGCGGTAATTCACTTTTCCTGTTGCATGCCGGGCATACGCTGTACATCTTGCCGGGTTTCAATGCCGAGGCTGTGCTTCGAACAATCGGCGAAAGCGCCATCACGTCCTCGCACATGGTTCCAACCCATTTCCAACGGCTTCTCGATCTGCCGGCCGACCTTCGGGACAGCGCCGACGTCTCGAGTTTGCAGGCCATCCTCCATGCCGGTGCTCCGTGTCCCCCAGCGACCAAGTACGCCATGATCGATTGGGTCGGACCGATTCTGTGGGAATATCTCGGCTCCACGGAGGGGCAAGTGTGCACGTGCTCCTCGGCAGAGTGGCTCGAACATCCTGGAACTGTCGGACGGCCGAATCCCGACGCAGTCGTGCTTCGAGCGCTGGACGGAGAACAGGCGGCTCCAGGCGAAGAGGGCACCATCTATTTCAAGTCCGGCCCGTTCGAGTACTTGGGTGACCCGGAGAAATCCGCTGCCGCGCATTGGGGTGACTTCGCCACGTCGGGAGACGTCGGACGCATCGACGACGACGGCTACCTGTACGTCCTGGATCGCCGCGCGGATCTTATTCTCACCGGCGGTGTGAACGTCTACCCGGCGGAGGTCGAGGGTGCACTGCTCGGACATCCCGGCGTCGCAGATGTCGGTGTCATCGGGGTGTCCGATCCGGAGTGGGGCCAGAAAGTGGTGGCAGTCGTCCAGTTGGCGCCAGGATTCAGCGACGACGACGGCCTT
Organism: Rhodococcus sp. KBW08; assembly: GCF_003852455.1. Classification (NCBI taxonomy): domain Bacteria; kingdom Bacillati; phylum Actinomycetota; class Actinomycetes; order Mycobacteriales; family Nocardiaceae; genus Rhodococcus; species Rhodococcus sp. KBW08. The sequence goes on along the minus strand of NZ_QAJJ01000004.1, from coordinate 64,144 downwards.
CGCGTTGCGCTGGACCAGCACGTACGTGAGCAGATCGCCGGGTTCAAACGACCGCGCGAATACATCTTCGTCGATGAGTTTCCGCGATCGGCCGCCGGCAAAGTGTCTCGCAAGAGCCTGAGAGAACTCGCTGACGATCAGTAGTACGTGAATTCTTACTGGTGATCGCAAACATCACGCAGGGACAAGTCGGTCGCCCATCAGAAACAGGTCCCAGGAGAACGACAACGATCCAATCGTGGAGCGAGTGGGTTGGTCGATGAACGGGTTTTACACCGCGACTGGGGCGACCACTCCCCTGTAAGACTCAGTTGTGGCCCCCGACCTCCGCCGAGGCCGGGGGCCACTTTCGTCCGAATGGCAGATTTCTGCTCAATTGTTTCTTGATCCAGTCCAGGTCCAGGCACAAAAAAGCTCCCCACCTGCGTGAACAGGTGGGGAGCTTTGGCGGTGGCGGAGGGATTTGAACCCTCGGACGGGGGTTACCCGTCACACGCTTTCGAGGCGTGCTCCTTAGGCCGCTCGGACACGCCACCGTTGGTGACTTTACCGGATGGAGTGCCCGTGGCTGAAATCGCCAGGTGGAGCGGTATTACGTGAGCTTGTCCTTGATGCTGGAGGCGGCGTCCTTGACCTTCTCGCCTGCATCCTTGACGGCCGATTTCACCTGGTCGCCCTTGCCTTCGTTTTCGAGGTCCCGGTCACCGGTAGCGCTGCCAGCAGCTTCCTTGGCCTTGCCCCCGAGGTCTTCGGCCTTGTTCTGAGCCTTGTCTGCGATTCCCATGAGTACTCCTCTGTGAACGCGAACGAATCGCCTTCCGACGATCCGCCGATGCCCTGACGGCATCTGCCTCCACCATGCCCTCGATTGCCGGATCCGGCTACCCGAGTGTGCGATCACTCTCGCTGGGGAATACCGATTTCAGGCTCGCTGCTCGCGGAAGAAATCTTCCAAAAGCCCAGCGCATTCGTCCTCCAGGACCCCGCCGCGCACCTGCGGCCGATAGGTCAATCTTTTATCTCGAACTACGTCCCATAATGATCCGACGGCTCCGGTTTTCGGCTCCCACGCCCCGAAAACGACCCGCGAAACCCGGGCGAGGACCAGAGCGCCCGCACACATCGTGCATGGCTCGAGGGTCACGGCCAGCGTCGCGCCTTCCAGACGCCAGCCGTCGCCGTAGATTTTCGCGGCAGCACGCAACGCGAGGATTTCGGCGTGCGCGGTCGGATCGGACGACGCTTCCCGGGCGTTCGCGGCACGAGCCACTTCGACGCCGTCCGCGTCGAACAGCACGGCACCGACCGGAACGTCCGCGTCGGAGGCGGAGCGTGCGGCCACGATGGCCGCACGGATCATGCGCTGATCGTCAGCGAGAGTCATCTAGCGCGGGAGCTTGTCGAGCGCTGCGCCGAACTCGGACGCGAACCCGAGTCGCTGCGCGATCATCCCCAACTGCTCGTCGGGATAGAGATCGGTCTCGGCCGCGATGACAGCGAGCACGGGTTCCGGCAGGCCCAGATCGGCCAGCACGGACAGATCGCCCTCTTCCCAGGGTTCGACATCGTCGAGGTCGTCCGGGTCGATGTCGGGGATCTCGATGTGCAAGGCGTCGAGGACGTCTGCGGCGATGTCGTAGTCGATGGCGGCGGTGGCGTCGGAAATCAGCAACTGCGTGCCCGACGGCGCCGGACGAAGCACGATGAAGAACTCGTCGTCGACGTCGAGAAGGCCGAACACGGCACCCGAACTTCGCAGCTCACGCAGCTGCGTTTCGGCGGCCGAGAGCGAGGTCAACGCGTCGGGCGTCAGTGCCTTGACCGTCCAACGCCCCTCTTCACGGACCACCGCGACACCGAAGCCTTCAAGCTCCTCCGACTGGTTCGAAGAGGCGCTCTTGTTACCCGCGCGCTGTGCACCCATGGCGCAACGGTAGCCCGCCTGGTGCCAGTGAGTGAAGTCCGAGCATCGATGTGCCAACCTGAACTCGTGTCTGCGATCGATTCCGCCCCACCAGTCTGCGTTCTCGGCCTCGGATTGATCGGCGGTTCGCTCCTTCGAGCGGCCGTCCGATCCGGCCGTCAGGCGTGGGGGTACAACCGTTCCAGCGAGTCCGCAGACGCGGCCCGAGCCGACGGTTTCGACGCCGACACCGACCTGGTTGCCACACTGCGCAGGGCGAACGAGAGCGGTGCCGTCATCGTGATCGCCGTGCCCATGCCGGCCGTCGACGCCACGTTGGAGGCCATCGCCGCGCACGCGCCGAACAACCCGATCACCGATGTCGTCAGTGTCAAGGGTGAGGTGAAGGCCGCCGTCGAACGGGCTGGTCTGAGCGCCAAGTTCGTGGGCGGTCATCCGATGACCGGGACGTCTGCTTCGGGTTGGGCGGTCGGGGATGCCGATCTGTTCGTCGACGCGGTGTGGGTAGTGGCCACCGACGACGGCGTCGACGCGCAGGTGTGGTCGCAGGTCGCCGACCTCGCGCTCGATTGCGGCTCGGTGGTCGTGCCGGCCGAATCCCTCGAGCACGATCGAGCAGTCGCACGTATCTCGCACCTGCCTCACCTGCTGGCGGAAACACTCGCGATCACGGGAGCTGCCGGCGGCGAACTGGCACTCGGGCTGGCTGCCGGATCATTTCGCGACGGCACTCGCGTAGCCGGAAGCGCACCCGGCCTGGTGCGGGCGATGTGCGAGGGCAACCGCGACGCCCTGCTGATCGCGCTGGACGAAGCGCTCGACCTTTTGCAGGGTGCACGTACCGATCTGCTGGACAACGGCTCGACGGCCCGATTGGTGGACGCGGGGTTCGCCGCGCGTAGCGCGTACGAGTCGCACGAGCGCTGGGACATCGAAGACATCCAGGTCGGAGAACCCGACTGGCCCCAGCGGATGCGGGACGCCGGTCGACGCGGCGGCGTCATCCGCCGATCCGAAACCTAGATGCGGGTGGCCAGTCCGGGGTAGTCGAGGACGAAGCCCTCGGTGTCGACGGACAGCGTCGAACTGGAGACCGGGGACAACACACTGATTCCGTCGGTACCGCTGCTGTACGTGATGGTCGCACCCTCGACGCGCAGGTCCAGAAGGTTGACGTAGACGACCGGAACTTCGACGTCTTCGATGTCGTTCTGCAACCCGACGCGGCGGATGGGCAGCGTGTTGAAGAACGGGCTGAGGATCACGTCGACGTCGAGTGCGCCATCGAACGCCGAGCGCTGATGACTCGCGCCGTTCTCGACCATCCAGGTGCCTTCTTCGTCCCGGCTGATCGACATCTGACGCTCACCGGCAGCCAGGGCGGTCCGCACGGACAACCGGCGGGTGATGCCGGCCTCGTCGGTGACCAGGTCGTATGACGCGCTGAATGCCGGGTGCTCGCTGCAGGCTCCACCGATGATCCGGCCCGAAGCCTTGATGCGATTTCCGTTCAGCTGCACACGAACAGACTCCATTCGAGGAGCGTTGTGGGCCTGCCAGGTCAATACCGCGGGCCAGGACGCGTCACCGGAAGGTTGGATGCTCACCCGACCACGGTAATGGACGGACGGGCGTGGAGCACCGCTGGTTCGGGTTATTGCTCCGATCAGGGACCTTTTCGGGACTCGATCGGCTTCCTCGGAGTCCGGTGTAAGCCGTTTCACAACGGTTCTCCCGCAAGGAGCACGCCGCGGACCGAATAGTTGGCAAACGGTGTCGGAGTTCTCGAGTACCGTGCTTCTAGGTCGGTTCGTGAGGAAGGGTGCTGTGACGTCGTCGCGGAGCATGGTGGGTTTGTTTGCCGGTATCGGTGGGCTCGAGTTGGGGCTATCGGAACACGGGTGGAACACCGAACTGCTGTGTGAAATCGATCCGGGCGCCCAGGCAGTTCTCCGTTCGCGTTTCGCCGACGTGCCGCTGCACGGTGACGTCACCAAACTGCGCGCGCTGCCCAGTGACATCGAATTGGTGGCCGCCGGTTTCCCCTGCCAGGACCTCTCTCAAGCCGGCAAAACGGCAGGCATCACCGGCGCGCGCTCAGGCCTGGTGGACGAGGTGTTCCGTCTGGTCAAGCGCAAGAAGGGCCCGCGCTGGCTCTTGATCGAGAACGTTCCGTTCATGCTGCAACTCGGCAAGGGCGCTGCCATGCGGCACATCACCGACGCCCTCGAAGACCTCGGATACACCTGGGCATACCGGGTGGTCGACGCCCGTGCCTTCGGACTCCCCCAGCGTCGCCAGCGCGTCATCATGCTCGCCTCGCGCACGGACGATCCTCGCGAAATCCTGTTCGGCCAGGACGCCGGCGAGCGCTTGGGCGGCGATCCCGCTGACTACCCCTGCGGCTTCTACTGGACCGAAGGCACTCGTGGTCTCGGATGGGCCGTCAACGCCGTGCCGACGCTCAAGGGCGGCTCGTCCGTCGGCATTCCCAGCCAACCGGCGGTCCGGTTGCCGTCCGGTGAGATCGTCACTCCCGGTCTCGTCGACGCCGAGCGCCTGCAGGGTTTCGATCCGGACTGGACGCTGCCGTCCGTCGAAGTTCCCGGCCTTCGCCACAGCCACCGGTGGAAGCTCGTCGGCAATGCCGTGAGCGTGCGGATGGCGTCGTGGGTCGGTGGCCGGTTGAACGATCCCATCGCATACGACGCCGCCGGCGAGACTCCGCTCGAACCAGGCGACGCATGGCCGAGCGCGGCTTGGGGTCGTAACCGCCAGGCCTTCCGCGTCCATACTTCGACCTGGCCGGTCCAGTACGACTACGAGGATCTGAGCGGTTTCCTCGAAGACACGCGGTTGCTGTCGGCGCGGGCCACGGCCGGCTTCCTCAAGCGTGCACGCATGGGCAATCTTCGGTTCATTCCCGGTTTCATCGAGGACGTCGAAAGCCACCTCGAGCGGATGGGCGGCTACCCCGAGGCCGCAGCATGACGGAATCGCTGTTCCCCGAACCTGAAACACTGTTTTCCGAGCCGGAACACGAACCACTTTGGAGCGCACTGCAACTCGCGGGGGACAAGCCCCCGGCCGACGCCGATCGCGGCGAGAAGAAGAACTACGCCCAGCGACTGTCCAATCAACTGGCACAGACGGTGGCCGACGCTCTGCGTCCGCTGTATCCCAACATCACCCCGACAGCGTCCGGCGAAGGCCAGGAGGCGACCGTCGATGTCGCCAAGGGCCGAAAGCGCCTGGACGTCAAGGCACTCGACCCCACTCTCGGCCTGATCCTCTGCGTCTCCATCAAGACGTACAACTTCCAGGACTACAGTCCCCGCAGCGGCAAGCTGGGACGCTGGACCAAGAACATCGTCCGCAACGACCACGAATTGCGTGGCGAGGCAATGGTTCTGCATCAGCGTCAGCCGTACAGCGTGTTGGTCGCCGTCATGTTCGAGCCGTACGCCACATGCGACGACGGCGACCCGACCAAGACCAGCGACACCGGCAAATCCTCTTTTGCACACCACGTCACGACGCTCTCGAAGCGTTCGGGCCGGGGCAAGCGCGCGGTGGTCGGCGTTCCAGGAAAAGCCTGGGTGGATCTCGGCGCCGAGGACACCCGCTACGACCTCTTCGAGAAGGTCTACATCGGTCTCTACGAACCCGATGGCGCAGTCCGGTTCTTCGACGTCGACGAACCGCCGCCGCGCAACGGACGCCCCACCGAGAGTCAGACGCTCTCGTTCACCGACTTCGTGACCGTCGTGCACGGTGAAGTAGAGCGTCGCAACAGGTTTGCGCCCACCTGGTCCGATCCCGAAGACAGCGACGATTCCGACGGCTGAGGGAACCACGGTGCCTGCGACGGATCCTGCCACCAGTGCTCGGATGAGCGCTCAGCGTCGGCGCGACACCAAACCCGAGATCGCACTTCGACGCGAGCTTCATCGGCGCGGACTCCGGTACTTCGTGGACCGAGCGCCTGTCAAAGGTGTTCGCCGACGTGCTGATCTGGTGTTTCCGCGCCGCAAAGTCGCGGTGTTCGTGGACGGATGCTTCTGGCACAGTTGCCCGCAGCACGCGACGTTTCCCAAGAACAACGCGCAGTGGTGGACGGACAAGTTGGCCGCCAACGTGGTTCGAGACCGCGACACCGATGCACGTCTGGCAGAGCAGGGTTGGACCGTCATCCGCATCTGGGAGCACGAAGATCCGCTGGTAGCAGCCGAACGCGTCCAGAAAGCCCTGCTCGGTCCGTAAGCTCGATTTCGTGAAGGAACGCAACGTTGCGCGGTGGGGTTTGGTGGCTGCGCTGGCTCTGGGCGGAATCGTCTACTCGTCGTGGATTCTCGAATTCTTCCTGGACACCGGCCTCGATCCGGTGACATCGTTCCTCAGCGAACTCGATGCCGAGAACCAGAAATACCGCGATGTCTTCGGCAATGCCGACGTACTGTCCGCGATCTTGATGTTGATCTCCGGAGCGCTGGGCCTGCTGATCACGCCCCGGCGGAGGCTCTACGTCACCGGCTGGATTGCGCTGGCGGTGTTCGGCATCGCGACCATCGCCGACGCCTCGTTCCCCCTCGAATGCTCGGGTGAGGGCTGCCCGTCGAGCGCACCCGACGGTCTGCTTCCGCAACTCCACCATGTTCACGCGTTGACGAGCAGCGTGGCTGTCTTCGCGATCTTCACCGCGATGATCGCATTCACCGTGGGAGCGTTCAGGTATCGCGAGCATCGGTCGCTGCGGACGACCGGCCTGACCATTTTGATCCTGACTTCCCTTGCGACGGTGTGGATGTTGACGACCAACAGCATCGAAGTCTCCGGCGGCGGTAACCTCGGACTGGGTATCGCGCAACGTGCGCAGGTGTTGGGAATGTCGTTGTGGTTGTGCACCCTGGCATTTGCGATGTCGAAGCCGTTGTCCACGTGGGGTACAGCGTCACCACGCTGACAAGGTTTTCCGGCAAGCGATTCGGGCGATCCTGGAGGTACAACTGAAAATGGCTGCCCCGAACTAGCGAAGGTGTGCCCATGTCTCTCGCGTCGTCGTTCTTCGCCCACCCACACCAGGCGTTCACCGCTGGTTTCTATCGAAACGAATCCTTCGACTTCGAGCTTCGAGTCGTCCTCGGACAAGCCACCTACGGCGCGGCAGACACCGGCGAAGTGCTCTCGGCCATCGCACATGTCGGCGAGAAGGACCTCGAGGGCTGGTACGAGGCCTGGTTCGACCTCGGCACACGGGTATTCGGGCAGGCCGAACAGTCCGCCGAGGCCGGACATTCGCAAAGCGCGTCCAACGCGTACCTGCGGGCGGCGTCGTACTTCGGTGTGGCGATCAACGCCGTCGATGGTCTCAGTGACGACTCCGTGCTGGTCCCCACCTTCAAACGTCACCGACAGGCGTGGCACCGCTTCGTCGACACCACCGCCCAACCCGTCGAACGCGTCCGAATCCCTTACGAGGACACCTACCTGCCCGGGTACTTCTTCCGGCCACCCGGCGACGTGCGACGGCCGACGTTGATCATGGTGAACGGTAGCGACGGCCCGATCAGCGGGCTGTGGGGCAGCGGCGGTGCCGGGGCACTCGAGCGGGGCTACAACGTGTTGATGTTCGACGGTCCCGGCCAGCAGTCGATGCTCTTCGAGCGCAACATCCCGTTCCGTCACGACTGGGAAGCCGTCATCACGCCTGTCGTCGACTATCTCGTGGACCGGCCGGACGTCGATGCGTCGAAGCTGGCGATGTACGGGATCAGCCAGGGCGGTTACTGGGTGCCGCAGTCTTTGGCATTCGAGCATCGGATCGCGGCGGCGATCGCCGATCCGGGAGTTGTGGACGTGGCCGCGTCGTGGCTCGCCCATATCCCCAAGAACATGCAGAAGCTACTCGACGAGGAGAAGTCGGAGGCGTTCGATCGCGACATGGCGATTGGGCTTGGAATGAAGTTCTCGAAGGACACCGCCCGGATCTGGCGTTTCCGTGCGCGTCCGTACCTCGCCGGTGGCTACTACGACACTCTCACCGCCGTTCGGAAGTATCACCTCGAACACGTCGCCGGTTCGATCTCCACTCCCCTGCTCATCACCGATCCGGAAGGCGAGCAGTTCTGGCCTGGACAATCCAAGCGGCTTGCCGCCCTCTCCGGCGGACCGACGACGGTGGTTCCCTTCACCGCGGCCGAGGGTGCGAACTTCCACTGTCAGCCCATGGCGAGGCGTCTGACGGATCAGCGGATGTTCGACTGGCTCGACGAGCAGTTGGATCTCTGATTCAGGTCCGCGAACCAATGATCGACTGAAGCGTGTTTTGCCATGCGTTCGTTGGCATTCGGCAGTGGTCAGGTATCGATCTGTGGAAGCTTGTGAGTGTGCCTACCTATCACGACTATGGATGGATTCAGCAGTATTTCAACACGAGCCTGTCTCTCGGATACTGCGCCGCACTCATCCCTGACTCCACTCCCACACAGGTGTTGAGCGCCCTCGGCGCCGACGAGAACACACAATCCGAGGCGATCGGGATTGCCGAACTCGGAGAGGTGATGTCGGATCTCACTGAACAGCCCGAGACAGCCTGGGCTGGGCCGGTAGTTGCCCTCGCAGCGGTGAGTGACGACAGCACACTGTTGATGCAGATCGACGGCGGTTCCTTCGCCGTCACCGAAGAATCGATGCGGCCACTTCTATCCGATCGCGAGGTGGCTTCGCACTATCTCGGCGTCAATGCCGACAGTCAGTTCATCTGGTGGTCGAACGGGACACGTGTGGCTGAATTCGAACTCTTCGGATCCAGCCCGGTGGTCGGGGACGATCGGATAGTGGATCTGATTCTTGATGTCGGCGGAATCGGAATCGACGATGACGCCCAAGGCTATCCAGGCGAGCATGCACTGGAGGGTGCCTTTGCTCTCGCCGAGCAGATCACCGGCGTCGCAGTCCCCGCCTCGCTGTTCGAGACAGGTCACTTTACGGTGGTCGTTGTCCCCACGAGAAGGCAGTCGCCCCCGGCAGTGCCACCCGAGCCTTCCCCGCAGAGATCGCCCGCCGCGTGGAGCGAGGTAGCCCGCCGCTACAAAGCAGCGGAGCGGCTACCGCTACACGGGATGATGTTCCGCGGGCGCCCCTCGGGCGGTGTTCCCTCCGCGCGTCTCGAATTCTGGTTCAAACCCCGCACCTGCATCCGTCTCGTAGACGAGCAGGGAGTGCTGTTTCTGCAGAACCGGCAAAAGCAGACGTGGTTCCGCACCGACGGTGTACTCGACCGACGAAGCACCGGATACAGTCTCGACATCTATATCGAACAACTCTTCCAGATCCACAGGACCTGGCCGTACACACCTTTTGCCGACCTACTCCCACCCGACACGACAGGGCAGGAAATAGCGGTCGACGGGCGCCCTGCCTGGGAATTCGAGATGCCACCGGATTGGGCCGGCCGTGACTCCACGGTTGCCTTCGATGCGGAAACCGGGGTTCCCTTGCGGTGGGAAAACAGGACGGGAACCCACGAGATATCGGCGTTGGAGACCGGTATCGACGTGGACGATCTCTTTTTCTCTGGCCCGTGACAATCGAAGCAAGCAAGGCGGATCAGCGGATGTTCGACTGGCTCGACGAGCAGTTGGATCTCTGAATCAAGCCACTTTCTCTTTTTTCGTCAACAGCGTGGCAATCATCGGCAGCAGCAGAACCGTGATCGCACCCGCCGCGACAAGAATCGACGCGTTGTCCGAAGACATCTGATGCGCGTCGACGGCAGCGCCCGTGACCGCCACGATCATCGGTAGGCCGGTCGCTCCGTACAACGCGACCTGCGCACTTTCGCGCGTGGTGAAGGGCGGCTCGACCTTCTCGAACTTGGTCACGAAGAACACCGGCACGCCGCGGACGACAACGATCAGGATCAGAAACGCGATCAGTATGCCGGGGCTGGCTGCGACCGCCGAGACGTCGATCGCCATCCCCGACGTGATGAAGAAGATCGGGATGAGGAACCCGAAGGCGATCCCGTCGAGCTTGATCTCGAGGCGCTCGTCGCCCTCTGGCATCAGTCGCCGCAGGATGAAGCCGGCGGCAAACGCACCGAGAATGACGTCGAGTGAGAACACGGCCGACAACACTCCGAGGCTGACCAACAACAGAACGGTGAGGCGGACCGTCGTCTGCGCAGTGGTGTCCGCCCCTGCCCGCACCAGTCGATGTGTCCACGAGCCTTCGTGAATCAGCTTGCCGGGCAGCACCGCCACGATGACAGCGATCAAGGCGAAGACGGCAAGGACGATCAGCGACAGGACGGCACCACGGGCGCTCAGCAGCACCGCCATCGCGACGACCGGCCCGAGTTCGCCGACGGCCCCGTGGTTGAGGACGGTCTTGCCCAAGCGTGTGTCGAGGAGTTTGTTGTCCTTGAGGATCGGCAGCAGCGTGCCCAGAGCGGTCGACGTCATCGCGATGGCAACAGCGGCTTCGGCGGAAATCACGTTCCTCATGCCCAGCAGCGCGACCACCGTGAACGCCAGCGCCAGGCAGAACAGCCACGTGTAGAGCGCACGACGGCCACCCCGGCCACTGAGTTCCTGTCGGTCGATCTCGTAACCGGCGAGGAGAAACAGCATGCCGAGGCCGAGTTCGCGCAAGATCCCGATCGCTTCGCTGTCAGCTGCGATGTTGAGGGCGAACGGCCCGACCACTGCGCCCGCGACAAGCAGCAACACCACTTCGGGAACGAGCCGACGTGGGATCAAGCCCGCGACTATCGGCGCGAGGGCCGCGATCAGCGCAATCCAGAACAGCGATGAGGCAATTGAAGGCACGGATCATTATCGGACATAGGTGACAAATCCGCGTTCAGTACAGGTACTTGCGGTACGCCTCCTGCCGAGCCGGTTCGAGATCCTCGACCTGGAGGGTGTGCTGCTCGGCCATCATGTCGCGCAGACTCGGCACGTCCTCGGGAGTAGGCCACGTCGCCGGATCCCAGAGCTTTGCCCGCAGAATCGCTCGCGCGCAATGGAGATACGCCTCGTCGATCTTCACGATCACCGCAAGCTGCGCCGGCTTGCCGTTCATCGCCATCGACTCCAACAGATCAGCATCTGTCGAGAGGGTCGCCGTGCCGTTGACGCGCACGATCTCGTCGTGGCCGGGCGCGAGAAAGAGGATCCCCACGTGGGGATTCTCGATCATGTTCCGGTACGAGTCAGCGCGCCGGTTGCCCGGACGATCCGGAAGCACCAGCGTCTTCTCGTCGGGAAACAGAACCTGACTGACCAAGTCTCCACGCGGCGAGCAATCGCAATTTCCGGCTGCATCGGACGTCGCGAGCACAAAAAACCGTGCCTGGTCGATGAATTCACGGATCAACGGAGTCGTGTAGGCGGTGTGCTTCTCCATGATCGTCGGATGGGGCTGTCCGAGAAGCGCATTGAGTTGTTCCACGGATTCGATCCGCCCGCTCGGGACACTCGACGCCGTCACGTCAGCACGTCGTTGAGGACGTGGTGGCGCCCCAGCGGCAACACCAACGGCTTACCCGAGACGGGGTCGAGGATGATTCGGCTCTCGAGACCGAACACGGTGCGGACGTTGTCGCTGGTGAGCACCTCGGCAGGATCACCCGCAGCATAGACCCGGCGTTCTGCCATGGCGACGAGGTGATCGGCGTAGCGGGCAGCGAGGTTGAGATCGTGCAGAACCATGACAATCGTTGTACCCCGGGTCCGGTTCAGGTCGGTGAGCAGGTCCAAGACCTCCACCTGGTGGCTCACGTCCAGGAAGGTGGTCGGTTCGTCGAGTAAAAGCAGATCGGTTTGCTGGGCGAGCGCCATCGCAATCCACACACGTTGGCGCTGACCACCGGAAAGCTCGTCCACCGATCGTTCGGCCAATCCGGTTGTGTCCGTTGCCGCAAGCGCTTCGGCGACAGCTGCGTCATCCTCGCGACTCCACCTCGACAGCACCCGCTGATGTGGATGACGACCTCGCCCGACGAGATCGGCGACGACTATCCCGTCCGGTGCGATCGGTGACTGCGGCAGCAGACCGAGCGTGCGAGCGAGCTTCTTCGCGGGCAGGCGATGAACATCCTTGCCGTCCAACAGAACATGACCGCTTCGGGGACTGAGTAGCCGCGACATCGACCGCAGCAGCGTCGACTTGCCGCACGCGTTGGCGCCCACGATGGTCGTGATCTTTCCCGGCGGCACAGCGAGGTCGAGCGATTCGACTACGGTCCGCCCTCCGTAACCGAGTTCGAGGTTTTCGACAGTCAGAGTATGGGATTCGGTCACAGCGAACCTCCCGTTCGGTTGGAGCGAATGATGAGGTAGACGAGATACGGCGCTCCCAGCGCGCCGGTCACCACACCAACGGGGTAGCGGGTGCCGAAGGCGTACTGCCCGCAGAAATCGGCAACGAGCACCAGCAGCGCTCCGACCAGCGCCGACGGGATCAACAGCGATGCTCCTGGACCAACGACGCGGGCGGCGATGGGGCCGGAGAGAAATGCGACGAAGGCGATGGGACCCGCAGCGGCAGTGGCAAAGGCGATGAGTCCGACGGCCGCAACGATCGCCAGAATGCGCGTGCGTTCCACTCTCACGCCGAGTGCTTGCGCTGCGTCGTCACCGAGCTGGATGGTCGAAAGATTGCGCGATTGACTCAGCAGCACCGGTCCGAGGACGATCAACGCCAGGAGCACGGGAACCGTCGAACCCCAGTTGGCGACGTTGAGACTGCCGGTGAGCCAACGCATCGTCTCCTGCAGATCCCACGCGGCGGCAGTACTGAGCAGGTAGGCGGTGACGCTGTCGAGCATCGCGGCGATGCCGATACCGATCAGAATCAGCCGAGTGCCTGCTACACCGTCCCGGAAGGAGAGAACGTAGATCAACACTGCGACGCCCAGACCGACCGCGATGGCGAAGATCGAGACCTGCGAGCCGCCGAGTGAAAGCGAGATGATCGCGAAAGCTGCTGCAGCGCTTGCCCCGGAGCTGATTCCGATGATGTCGGGGCTCGCGAGCGGGTTACGCAACATCGTCTGGAACGTGATGCCGCCCAAGCCGAAACAGATTCCGGCGACCACAGCGAGGACAGCGCGAGGCAGACGGAGGCGACCGACGGTGAACGAGGCGCCGGGTACGTTCTCCCCCAGAACGACACGAAGCACAGCTGACGGCGGGTAGAAGGTTTTTCCCACCATCAGAGTGACCGCGAACGAGACGATAACGAGGACCGCCAGCACTGCAATCACGATGCGGCGTCGTCTACCTCGCCGGATACGGCTTGCTCCGACTGCGTCGACCTCGACTTCGGGAGTAACGAATGTGGTGGTCACAGCTCACGCATTTTCTGACGGCGGACGATGTAGATGAAAAAGGGCGCTCCGATGAGCGCGGTGATGATGCCGACGTCGATTTCGCTCGGCCGCGCGACAATTCGTCCGAGAATGTCGGCGGCGACGAGAAGGCCGGCCCCTGTCAGCGCAGAAAACGGTAGTAGCCAACGGTTGTCGATGCCGATCAACAATCGGCACAGGTGCGGGACAACCAAACCGACGAAGCCGATCGGTCCGGCAATCGCAGTGGCTGCACCGCAGAGCAGCACTGCACCGAGCGCTGACACTGCCCGGACCACCGCAACACGTTCACCGAGCCCTGATGCAACCTCGTCGCCGAGCGCAAGGGAGTTGAGACTGCGCGCTGACAGCAGACAGATCACGAAGCCGACAATGAGGAAAGGCAGACCCTGCCGGACCACCTCGAAGCTCGCACCACCGACGCCGCCGATCTGCCACGAACGAATGTTGCCGGCAATATCGTTTCGCGGCAGCATGATCGCAGTGATGAACGAAGCAAACGCAGCCGATGTTGCGGCCCCGGCGAGAGCCAACTTGAGTGGCGTGGCTCCACCTCGCCCGAGTGAGCCGACTACGTAGACGAACAATGCCGCGGCGGCTGCGCCGAGTATCGCCACCCAGATCATACTGGTCCGAGTCCACAGCCCGAACCACGCCATTCCGATCACCACCGCGAGTGAAGCGCCCATGTTGACGCCCAGGATTCCGGGATCTGCCAACGGGTTTCGGGTTATCCCCTGCATCACTGCGCCGGCTAGCCCGAGCGCAGCTCCCACGATTATCGCGAGCACCGTCCGAGGAATGCGCTTCGTGATCGCACCCTGGCCGATGTTGTCGGTGGAACCGCCCAGCGCGGCGACGATGTCGGACCAGTCGACTTCACGCGAGCCGACGACGATTGATGTACACATGAGCACCGCGAGGACAACGAGAAGGGCGATCAGCCACAACGAATTGCCGAACGTCGGGCGTCGCGTATCGCTGGCGCCCGACGTCGAATCCTGCGAGGTTACAGTCACTCCGACTTTCCAGCAGCCCCGGCGAGCAGATCGACGTAGTCGCCGAGTACCCACGAAATTGCGAGTGGAGTCGGGTTGGCCGCCGTTCCCATCGGCCCGGTTCCATTGAGGAACACGATCGAGTTGTTGGCGACGGCAGGCATCTGCGAGAGCAGCGGGTCAGCCTTGAGTGCGTCGACAAGCGCCTGGTCACCGTAGGTGACGATCAGTTCGACGTCGTCGAAGACGTCCACACGCTCGGCACTGACCTTCTTCGAGAACTCACCACCCGTCGAGGCGTCGGCAACGCTCTTCGGCGTCGAGAGTCCGAGGTCTTCGAAGAACGCGGCGCGTGTGTCGTTCGCGGTGTAGAAGCTGACCTGACTCAGATCAGCGGTGTCGACGTGCGTCAGGAACATGGTTGCCTTGCCGGCAAGCTGCGGATGCGAGGCAACCTCGTCGGCGATCTCCTTTTCGATGGTGGAGATCAGTTCCTGCCCTTCGGTTTCCATGCCGAGGCCCATGCTGTTGAACTTGATGACGTCACGCCACGAGGTTGCCCACGGGCCCTCCGGATATGCCACGACCGGGGCGATCTCACTGAGAGTGTCGTAATCCTCCTGCGTCAGACCGGAATACGCGGCAAGAATGACGTCAGGGTTCGTATCGGAGACGGCTTCGAAGTCGATGCCGTCGGTCTCGTCGAAGAGCACCGGCGGCTTCGCGCCGAGTTCGTCGAGCTTTTCCTCGACCCACGGCAGCATGCCGTTGCCGTTGTCGTCGCCGAACGTCGCCGCCGCCATTCCAACGGGAACCACGCCGAGAGCAAGGGGCACTTCATGATTGGCCCAGGCGACGGTGGCGACTCGCTCCGGCTTGGCGTCGATCGTCGTCGTTCCGAAAGCGTGCTCGATCGTGACCGGGAAGGAACTGGATCCGCTTCCGGTGCTGCCGCCGTCGGCGGTGTCCGAGGAGTCGGAACTGCAGGCTGTCATACCGAGTGCAACTGCGACCGCTGCTGCGGCCACCGCCAAGAAGCGTTTTGAACGCATGAAAACAGAACTCTCTCGAGTAGGGGTACGGCCCTCAACCCGGCTCGAAAAGGCACTTAGGTGAGGTTTGCCTAAACCGTATACGGGAGAGCATTGTGGCGCAATCGCGTGTTTGGGACACCCTGTGTAGCGATCGAGTCAGGCTGAGATGGCCATCAGCTGGCCCGGAACATCCCTGGCGTAGCCCCTGTGGTGCGTCGAAAAGCAGCCCCGAACGCACTGGTCGAGTGGTATCCCACCCGCTCGGCAACCTCTTGCAGATCCAAGCCGTGCGCAAGAAGGGTCACGGCCCGTTGGGCCCGCACCGCCGAGACCCACTGTCCGAAACTCATCCCGGTCTCCGACCGAAATACCCGGGTGATGGTTCGCGGGCTGACGCCGAGCAGCCTTGCCCAGTCGGACAGCGTGCGCATGTCACTCGGATCGTCACCGATCGCGTCGACGATGGGTTTCAGAAGCGCCGAGTCCGGCACCAGAACCAGCAACTCGTTCGGCGACGGTGCCAGCACGTCGATCACCATCTGCTCCGTGAGCGAGCGGGAGGAGGTTCCGAGTGAATCATCTGCCAGTCGCTCGAGGAGATTCCGCAGCAGCGGAGTGACCTCGATCGCCACCGGCACGTCGGACAGAGAAGGAACTGACGCGATGTCGAGCTGAGCGGCCCGATACCAGGTACCGGCGGGTGCGATCGCCGAGTGCAGGACACCGGCAGGCATCCACAGACCGACCGTCGGTGTGATCGTCCAGGTTCGTGACCCCACCGTGGCGCTCGACGCTCCCCGCTCGTTCCACAACAACTCGTGGGTCGGGTGCGAGTGCGCCTCCCACCGGGTCTCGCGGGAAACGAGCTCGTCCATGCCCGCGATGACAAAGGGCACCTCGACCGCCCCGGCCGAGTAGACCGGGAGCGTCCGACTGTCGACGGTCTCCAACGGGTTCTCCTCGGTTCGCGCGGCTGCTCCGGAGAAAGCATAGGTCGCGGGGATCGGTTGTCGGTTCCTACGATCGCGAGGATCACCGCCCGAAATTCGCCGAGGTGACGTCACACACATTCAGAAACTACGAATGTGCTACAACAAAAGAAGGCCACAGACCGGGAGTCTGTGACCTTCTTTCTTGTGCGCCCGAAGGGATTCGAACCCCTAACCTCTTGATCCGTAGTCAAGTGCTCTATCCGTTGAGCTACGGGCGCATGTTCTGTTGTCCAGCAGGTCTTGCGTATCCTGCCGTCGTAATTTCTATCATTTCTAACCCGCCGGTCAAAATCACCGGCTTGGCGGAGGCGAGAGGATTTGAACCTCCGGTCCCTCGTAAAAGGGACAACTCATTAGCAGTGAGTCCCATTCGGCCGCTCTGGCACGCCTCCCTGGGGGTTCCGATCCTTTCGGACCGCCGGATCGAAAGATTACACACCCTTCGCCACCAAAGGCAAAACGTGTGGTCAGCGCCTTGTTTTGCCGACTTACCGCAGGTGACTGTCGAACCAGTCGAAGATCCGGGTCTGAGCTTCGATGATCGAGGCCGAATCCGGGTCGTCGAGGTCGGCGTCCTCGGACAGCTGTGGCGGCTCGTCGGCCCGGTGAGCCAGTCCGGCGTAACTGACTACCAGCGTCGCGACGTCGGCCTTCGCGGTCGCTTCCCGGAGCAGAGTCACGTGTTCGCGAGGCGTGCTGGGATCGTCCTCGCCGTACAGCGCCAACCACGGTGCCTGCAAGGAAGTGGCCGCGTCGACGAGCGCCTGAGCATCCACCGACAGCGCTTCGACGATTCCCCGGGCGGCGACACTCACCGCGGCGCCGACGGGACGGCTGGTGGCCACGAGCATCGCAGCGGTTCCGGCGTCGTCGAATCCGAGCACCCCGATGGTGTCTGCGAGAACTTCACGGCCGACGAGCCAATCGAGGGTCGCGTCGAAGTCGGCGAAGAGGTTGTCACCGAACACCTCGCCCTGCATGTGTTCGGGTTCGCGATGGAACAGGTGAGGTGCGACGCTCACCCACCCTTCGCCGGCCAGTGAGCACATCAGATTGAGCAGAGCCGGGCTGAACTGCCGGGCTTCGTGCAAGACGACGATTCCGCCTCGCGTCGGGCCGTCCGGCTCCACCACCGTCAGTGGAACAGCCGTGGCGACCTCCCCTTCGGCTCCGCGCAGATACGCCGTGGCCCGGAAGATTTCCGACATCTTCTAACTCTGACACGCAGACGGCCGCAACGCACCACATCAGTGCGCGCATAATCGACTCGTGACCGCACACATTCGCCCCGACCTCGCCTCTATCCCCGCCTACGTTCCCGGACGCAATTTCCCGGGTGCGATCAAACTGGCGAGCAACGAAACGACCGTGGGGCCGTTGCCCGGTGTGCGTGACGCCGTCGCCGACGCAGTCGCCAATGCCAACCGTTACCCGGACAATGCCGCTGTCGCACTCATCGAGGCGCTGGCTGCGTTCCTGAAGGTCGAGCCGGCCAACGTCGCCGCTGGTTGCGGCTCCGTGACGCTGTGCCAGGAACTCGTGCAGATCACGTGCGATCAGGGGGACGAGGTCATCTACGCGTGGCGATCGTTCGAGGCGTACCCCGTGGTCACCCAGGTCGGCCACGCCGTCTCGGTCAAGGTTCCGCTGACCGAGGACTTCGGCCACGACCTCGACGCGATGCTGGCCGCGATCACCGATCGCACGCGGTTGATCTTCGTCTGCAACCCCAACAACCCGACCGGCAATGCGCTGTCGAAGGCGGAGCTCGAAAGCTTCCTCGACGCTGTCCCGGCACACGTCGTCGTAGCGCTCGACGAGGCGTACTTCGAATACTCACGCTCGGACGCCGACGGCATCGAACTGTTCCGCAGCCGCCCCAACGTGGTTGTTCTGCGCACCTTCTCGAAGGCGTACGGCCTCGCAGGAATCCGCGTGGGTTACGCGGTCGCGGATCCGGAAATCATCGTGGCCCTCGGCAAGGTGCACACCCCCTTCACCGTGAGCGCTGTCGCGCAGGCCGCCGCAATCGCTTCTCTGGCTGCAGCAGACGAACTGCTTGCCCGCACCGAGGGCGTCATCGCCGAGCGGACGCGAGTTCGAACCGCGCTGATCGAAGCCGGCTACACCGTCCCCGAGTCGTCGGCGAACTTCGTCTACCTCCCTCTCGGAGAGCTCTCCCCCGGTTTCGCCGAGGCGAGTACCGAAGCGGGCATTCTGATCCGTCAGTACGGCACCGAGGGCGTCCGGATGACGATCGGCGATCCGCACGAGAACGATGCGTTCCTCGCTTTCGCGAACACCGACGTCGCGAAGCGGGCAGCCGGCATCGGCGTGACCGCGTGACACTCGATACATAACTGTTACGCCGAGGACTGGAATTCGTTTCGGCAGACGGGCACACTCAGGGAGGTTCGAAGCCGGTCCGAGTGAGGGAGCACGACGCATGACGCGACGCATGACACGAACGTGTGCCGTGCTCGCGACAACCCTTCTCGCCACCACCGCGACCTCCCTGAGCGGTGTCGCCACCGCCCAGTCCCAGGACACGGTGTCGGTACGCCTGTTGGCGTTCAACGATCTGCACGGCAGTCTCCGCCCGCCGGAAGGTGTTCGCAGCGAGATCAGGCAGGCCGACGGCTCACTGACCCCGGCCGGTGGCGCGGCGTACCTCGCGGCCTACGTGACACAGCTTCGCAGTCAGGCCACCAACTCGCTGCTGTACTCGGTCGGTGACAACTGGGGATCGTCGGCATTGGAATCGGCGATGTTCAACGACGAGCCGACGGTCGAACTGCTGAACCGGATGAAGATCGACGCTTCCGCGATCGGCAATCATGAGCTGGACAAGGGACTCGCCGAGTTCCGTCGCATGCAGTCCGGCGGCTGCTCCGCCGTCGATGCGTGCACGTTCAGCCCGTCCTTCGACGGCGCCAACTTCCCTCTGATGGCCGCGAACATGACGTACACCAACGGCACTCCGGCCACGCTGCCCTTCACCGTGAACATGGTCGACGGCATTCCGCTCGGAGTCATCGCGATTTCCCCCGCCAACACGTCGCAGATCGTCACGCCCGGCGGGATCGCCGATCTGCAGTTCGGCGACGAGGTCGAAGCGATCAACCGCACCGCCGACGTCCTCGACTTCTTCGGCGTCAAAGCCATCACCGTCCTCCTGCACCGTGGGGACGAACCGGCCGTCGAAGGTGGACCCAACGACTGCAACGTCGAGTCCGGGCCGGCCCGCGACATTGCGTTGCGCGCCTCACCGAAGGTCGACGTCATCTTCACCGCCGACAGCCACCAGCAGTACAACTGCGAATTCCCTGATCCCGCAGGCAATCCCAGAGTCGTCATGCAGGGTGCTTCGCACGGCCGGATCGTGTCCGTCGCAGACGTCACCATCGATCGCAACACCCGCGAGGTCGTTCGCGATCAGACGTCCGCTTTCAATCAGATAGTGACACACGATATTTCGCCGGATCCCGATATTCAGGCTCTCGCGGACCGAGCCTGGTCGGAGGCGTCGGAAAGCGCTCAGCGACCGGTGGGGACCATCACCGCCGATCTGACACGGGACCGCGTCCCCAGCGGTGAATCGACACTCGGCAACCTGGTCGCCGACGCTCAACTCGCCGCCGGATCGACACGAGGCGCTCAACTCGCGTTGACGAACCCGGGCGGCATGCGCGAGGATTTGGACTTCGGCACTTCCGGCCAGGTCACCTACCGCCAGGCCTACGGTGTTCAACCCTTCGGCAACAGCCTCGAGGTGCTCTCCGTCACAGGAGCGGTGTTGAAGGACGCTCTCGAACAGCAATTCCAGATCGACCTCGACGGCACCGCTACCGAGCGCATCCTCTCCCCGTCCGCGGGCTTCACCTACGCCATGGACCGGCGAGCAGCGCCGGGCTCGCGAATCTCGGAAATGCGCTTGAACGGGCAGGACATCGCCCCCGACGGCGTCTACAGCGTCGTGGTGAACAAGTTCCTCGCCGAGGGCGGGGACGGCTTCACCGCACTGAAGAACTCCACTCAGATGACCGGTGCGGGTAACGACCTCGACGCCTTGACTGCCCTGTTCGCAGCCGGGTCCCCGGTCTCGCCACCTGCCACCGATCGCATCCGCACCGTCGGCTGAATAGGCATCCCCGCGCTCGATTGCCTAGTCTCGACGGGTGATCATCGCGACCCATAACGGCAAGTTCCATGCAGACGACGTCTTCGGCGTATCGCTGCTCAAGCAGCTGTACCCCGACGCCACCGTCGTTCGCAGCCGTGACGAGTCCGTCCTCGACAGTGCGGACATCGTGCTCGACGTCGGCGGTCGCTACAACCCGGCCGAGGGTCGCTTCGACCATCATCAGCGCGATGCCGGCGAGCGCAGCAACGGCATCCTGTACTCCGCCTTCGGTCTGCTCTGGCAGGAATACGGCCTGCAGTTCTGTGAAGGCGACGCCTCCGTTTTTCGCCGAATCGACAGTCGTCTGGTCGAGGGCATCGACGCCGTCGACAACGGCCAGGAGATCTACACCCTCAACGATTACGGCACCAAGCCTTTTGATCTGTCTTCGGTACTGGACCTGTTCAACCCGATCTCGTCCACCGACGAGGAGTTCGACACCCAGTTCGAGCTGGCCGTGGTTCTCGCAACTCAGGTCTTGATTCGCCTGCGCGCCAAGTACGCCGGCGACGCGGCAGCCGAGCGCGAGTTCACCGAGACCTACGAGAAAGCGTCGGATCCGCGCTTCGTCGTGCTGGAACGCTTCGTTCCCCACGGCCGCGCCGCGTCGGCCCAGCCGGAACTTCTGTTCACCATCTTCCCGAACACCAACGGCGGCTGGTCGATTCAGACGGTCAAGCCTGCGGACTCCAAGTTCGGTTCACGAAAGCTGTTGCCGGAGCCGTGGCGCGGCCTGAACGGCTCGGACCTTGCTGCCGAGACGGGCGTCGACGGTTCGGTGTTCTGCCACAAGGCGGGGTTCATCGCGGCTGCGCAGACCCGTGACGGCGCCCTCCAGTTGCTCGAACTGGCACTGGCCGAGTAGTTCTCAGCTCGCAGTCCAGTTCACATTCCCAGGGCGGTCTTCACTGTCGGCCAGGAATCGTGAAGCGCGTCTTGCCAGTACGGCCATGAATGGGTGCCGTCGTTTCGATACGCGAACACTGCGGGAATCGACAACTCCCCCAACCTCGCTTCGAACAGTTGTGTACACGTGTTGGCAAGCGCCTCGAGCGGTCCGCCTTCGATGGCAGTCTGCAGTCCACTCGGCGTGAAGACGTTGTCGTACTCTCCGGGCGCGCCCGTGCCGGAAGAAACGTAGATCGTCTTCCCACGCAGCGTTTCCGCGTTGGTGGACGGGTCATGCTTTTGCCAGTCGGGGTCCGATGCCGGGCCCCACATGTTGGTGGCGTCGCCTGCCTTACTGGCCACGGTCAGCCGCACGGAATCCTGCGAAGACGACTCGGAGTTGTCGAGACAGCCGCTGTACGAGGCTAATCCGGTGTAGAGCTTCGGGTGATGCGTGATGAGGTTGGCCGCGCCGAGCGCACCCATGGACACCCCACCGACCACATTCGTCCCGTTTCCGGAGAACGCAGAATCGATCAACGCCGGAAGCTCTTCAGCGAGAAACGATTCCCACTTGTTCACACCGAGGTTCGGATCGTCGTTCTTCCAGTTGGTGTAGAAACTGCCGGTACCGCCAACGGGGAGAACGACGTTGACGTTTTTGTCGGCGAAAAATGTTTCGATGTCGGTCTTCTGGGTCCAGGTGCTCTCGGAGTACCCGGATTCCGAACCGGCACTTACTCCGTCGAGTAGGTAGAAGGACGGACGCGAACCTGCACTGGTCGCTGGATGCAGAACTTGCACTTGCACCTCGCGTCGCATGGCCGGCGACTCGACGAACACGGCACTGCGAGTGGGCGACAATTGCTCGATGCGATTGATGTGAGCACCGGTCTGACCGGCCAGATCTCCGGGTGGGTTTTCAGGCGCCGGATCGGCATACGCAACTGCGCCCACGACAAGCGCGAGCACGACCAACACAATCCCGACAAACCCAAATCTCCGCATCCGTCAAGCGCCCCCTGAGCATCGCACGACTACCGCTGACCCTCGATTGGACAGGACGAACGTCCCGGGGTCAACCCACTGGTTGGGATTTATTACTCGCGGGTATCCAATGGAGTTGGACAGTTCTCCACCGATGCACACACAGGTGTGGATAACTTCATTCACATCCACTTCCCAGTTGTGCATAACCTGTGGACAAAAGGATGAATTACAACAGAGGTATTCCTTCTACCTGCATCGTTCCGTTTCCCCACAGTGTGCATAACTTTGTCGAACTGTGCTCACGAGACGCCGGTTTCCGGGCGTGTCCATGCAGTTCACACCGCGGCGCCACTCTTTGTTCACAGGCACGACACCACCGCCCGACTTCGCTCCCCACCCCGACTTCATACTTGTTGCATGCTGACCGCTCTGCTCGCCGCCACAGCCGTGCTCGCCCTACTGACTCTGGTCCCGGGGCCGGACATGGCCGTCGTGACGCAGGCAGCTCTCGGCGCGGGCAGATCCGCCGGTTTCCGGGTAGCGGCCGGCATCGTCTCGGGCCTTCTGGTGTGGGGTCTGCTGACTGTCCTCGGGCTTTCGGCGATCCTGGCCGCGTCGGCCGAGGCGTACACCGTGGTCAAGCTCGCCGGTGCTGCCTACTTGATCTATCTCGGTGTGCGAGCACTGTGGGAGAGCCGGACCTCACGGATGCAACACAATGCCGACGCCCCGCGCGCGCCGAAGGCCGGGACATGGAAGACGGGCTTTACCACCAACCTGCTCAACCCCAAGATCGCCGTCTTCTACACCGGACTGCTGCCTCAGTTGGTTCCGGCCGGATGGCCGACGGGACCATCGCTTGCGCTGCTGGTGCTCATCCATGCAGCCATCACCATCGTGTGGCTCAGTGGCTACGTGGTCCTTCTCTCGCGGGCGCGTAGCACCTTCGAGAAGCCCCGAGTACGACAGGCACTCGAGCGCATAACCGGAACAGTTCTTCTAGGATTCGGAGCGAAGATCGCGCTCGAAGCGCGCTGACACGGCAATCGGAAAAGAGTAGACAGTGGGCGCGTGGGGATCGGGACCGTTCGAGAACGACGGTGCAGGGGATTTGATCGCGTCCATCGGACACGGTGACTTCACCTTCGAATCGGTGGAGTGGGCATTCGAGGACGACTACCTCGAGGTGGACGGCGGCCAAATCGCCGTCGCCTTGCTCGAATTGGTGTTGATCGTGCGCGCCGATCGCAAACGCGACCCTGCCACCCAAGACCTCGATCTCGATTCCTTCACCTCGACCCTGACCAGCGAGCGGCTCACCTGGCTGATCGAGATGGTCGAGCGCACCATCGCATCGACCGATTCGGAACTGTTCGAACTGTGGGACGAGCAGGGACCGGAAGAGCTTGCGTCGTGGCGAGTTCCCGTCGTGGACGGTCTCGAGGACCTGCGCGTTCTGTCGGTCTGATTCCGTCACCGCTCCATCACGTTTGCTTATCGGGCCACAACGGTTCGGTCTTGGTCAGATGCCCTGGTAGGACCCTATGGTCGAACGGATCACCGAGTGAGAATTGTGGCTCGTCGACGACGGGAATCCACGCTCACCCCGGACCCAGGAGCAGACCATCATGGCGACATTCGTTCCGGCTGCGCGCGTCGACAGAATCAGGGAGTCGCCGAGTGTGGCTGCCGCACAACGAGTGCGCGAGCTGAAGGCCCAGGGTCGCGAAATACTCGACCTGACGGTCGGTGAGCCCGATTTCGACACACCCGACAACATCAAGTCGGCGGCGATCACGGCGATCAACACCGGCCAAACCAAGTACACGGCAGTCAACGGCATCCCGGCACTACGCGAGGCAATCGCAACACGCGCGGCTTCGCGGACCGGAATCCAGTACGCGGACAACCAGATCACCGTCGGCGGCGGAGCGAAGCAGGTCATCTTCCTCGCTCTCATGGCGACGGTCGAAGCCGGCGTCGAGGTCATCGTTCCCGCTCCTTACTGGGTTTCGTACCCGGATATGGTCCTCGCTCACGACGGAACTCCGGTGATCGTTCAGTGCGAGGAGTCCGACAACTTCCTTCTCACTCCCCATGCTCTCGCCGACGCGATCACTCCGAACACCAAGTGGGTCATCCTCAATGCCCCGGGCAACCCCACCGGATCGGTGTACACGCGCGAGCAGTTGCAGGCCATCGCCGAGGTGATCGAGGCCAATCCCCATGTCAGTGTGTTGGTCGACGAGATCTACGACGAGATCAACTTCGGCGACGCTCCTATCACGAGTCTGCTCGAGGTCGCCCCGCACCTTCGTGATCAAGTGCTGGTCACCAACGGTGTCTCCAAGTCTCATGCCATGACGGGGTGGCGACTCGGATACGGACTCGGAAATTCCGGATTGATCGGCGCCATCAACAAACTGCAGGGTCAGAGTTCTTCCTGCCCGTCCTCGATCAGCCAGGCGGCAGCCGTGGAAGCCCTCACCGGCGACCAGAGTTTCCTCACCGAATCCGTACGGAGCTACCGACTTCGACGCGACCTCTCGACTCGCCTCCTCGGTGCTGTCCCGGGGCTCGAGCCCGTCGTGCCGCAGGGTGCGTTCTACCTGTTCGTCAACTGCGCCGCCTTGATCGGCAAGCAGACCCCGGGCGGCACCGTGATCGAGTCCGACCAGGATCTGGTCCTCTATCTCCTCGACGAGGCGTCGGTTGCCACTATTCAGGGTTCGGCATACGGCGCTTCGCCGTACTTCCGCATCTCCTTCGCCGCCTCCAAGGCTGTCCTCGAAAAGGCCGCGGCACAGATCGCCGCTGCAGTCGAACGCCTTTCCTGATCTTCCATACCTTCTGGAGTACAAGATGATTCACGTCAAGACCAAGATCGACCGCGCTGACAAGGACCTGATAGCCGAACTGGGGACGTTCTCCGCGGCCACGATTCACGAGGCGCAGGGTCGCAAGGGTTCGCTGCATCCGGCGATCAAGCCGATCGACCGCGACATGAAGTTCTGCGGCTCCGCTTTCACTGTCAAATGCCATCCTCGCGACAACCTCATGCTGCAGGTTGCGATCAGCTACGCTCAGCCGGGCGACGTTCTGATCGTCTCTTCAGGCGATCAAGCCGCCGGCCAGTTCGGCGATGTTCTGGCCAATGCCTGTGTCGCACGCGGCATTACCGCGCTGGTCACCGACGGCGGAGTGCGCGACACCCGGGAAATCCGCGAACTCGGATTCCCCGTCTTCTCCAAGCACGTGTACATCGAGGGAACTGTCAAGGAATCACTCGGGCCGATCAACCATCCCCTGGTTTTCGGCGATCAGGTCGTCTACCCCGGCGACGTCGTCAAGGGCGACTGCGACGGTGTTGTCGTGGTCCGCCGCGAGGAGGTTGCCGAGGCCATCGAACTCTCACGCGCCCGTGACGAAGCCGAAGCCGGGTACATCGAACGTTACAAGCGGGGCGAAACTCCGCTCGAGGTAAGCAATCTGACTGCCCTGCTGGAAGCCAAGGGCTTGGTGGTCGAATAACCTGCTGTGCGCCTTTATTAACCGCCCGCGGTTAATAAAGGCGCACAGGGTCGAAGGCCTCAGAACCGTAACAGCACCTTCCCCGACACCGAAGCATCCTTGGCCACCGCGAAGGCTTCCACAGCTTCCTCGACCGGATATTCGTGTGTGAGGACAGCATCGACAGCAAGCGAACCGTCGGCAAGGGCGATAAGCACCTCGTCGATTTCGTCGTTGAAGCGGAATGAACCCACCAACTCCAACTCTCGCGTGATCGCCAGCGAGATGTGTACCGGTTGAGGTCCGGACGGAAGAAGCCCGAGCATGACCACCCGTCCACCGCGCGTCGCCCCGCGGATAGCGGATTCGAGCCCGCGATGATTGCCGGTGCACTCGACGACCACGTCGGCATCGGCTGAAGCGACGGCGTCGACGTCGGTGGCCTTCAGAACTCGATCCGCACCGAGCGTCGACGCGATCTGCAGTGGAACGTCGTGCATGTCGACCGCGGTGATCGACTGCGCGCCTGCTCGTTTGAGCACGGCCACGACCAGCGCCCCGATGGGTCCGCACCCGACGACCAGCGCTTTCTTTCCGCGTACGTCTCCCGCTCGCGAGACAGCGTGCCAGGCAACGCTTGCCGGTTCCGCTACCGACGCTGTCCGCAGGTCCAGCCCCTCGGGCAGTGTCCGGAGCATGCGTGTCGGGAGCACTGCGTATTTCACGAATGCCCCCTCGGTGTGCGGGTACTGCGCTGCACTTCCCAGGTATGTGCAGCAGGGTGAGAGGTTGGGCCGATCGCTCGGAAACCGTGGGGTGGTCCCACCGGGCGTTGCGGGGTGTACGGCTACGGAAGTTCCGACTACCGGCCCCGTTCCGTCGGCCGCGGTCGTCACGACCGTGCCGACCACCTCGTGACCGAGCAGCATCGGTGCCTTCAGAATCGACTCCCCCGCCGCACCGTGCGTCCAGTAGTGCAGATCTGATCCACACACACCGCCGTAGGCGATCTCGACCACTGCCTGCTCAGCGGTCGGCGCAGTCAACGCGACGTGCTCGACCCGCAGGTCACCGGCCGCATGGGCCACCACTCCGAGCGTCGTTTCCGGTAGTACAAAACTCATGATGCGCTCTCTCAGTCGTTGCGACGGATGAAGTCGAGGCCACCGGGCACCTGGAAGGTGGGGAGCACCTCGATGAGACCCAGGTTGACGTGGCCGGGAGCGTCGATCGCGAACTCGATGGTATCCGCGATGTCCTTGGTGGTGATGGATTCGTAGCCCTCGTAGAAGGTCTCCCATGCTTCTTGCATGGCCTCGGGCGTGCCGCCGAGGTTTCGGCCGAAGATCTCGGTCTCGACCCGGCCGGGGCAGATCTCGGTCACTCGAATCCGCTTGCCGATGCAGTCGTTTCGCAGCTGGCGCGAAATCTGGTGCACCGCAGCCTTGGTCGCATGGTACGCAGTGTGGCCGTAGAAGTTGTACAGGCCGGCGATGGAACTGATGTTGACGACGTGGCCGAGATCGCGCTCCACCATTCCCGGTAGCAGAATGCGGCAGAGGTGCAGGACGGCACGAAGATTCACGTCCACCATCGCGTCCACCGACGCCTCTTCGGCGTCGAGAATGTTCCCGGTCGCGGACACCCCGGCGTTGTTGACGAGGATGTCGATCTCCAGTCCGCCAACAGCTTCGGCGAGCGCGGCAGTGTCGGTGATGTCCACGGGCAGCGGGATCATTCCGGTTCGATCGGCAACCTCAGCGAGCTTGTCGGCATTGCGGGCGACTCCGTAGACGGTGAGTCCACGCTTGGTGAACATCTCGGTGACGGCGGCACCCATTCCGGTGTTGGCGCCGGTGACGAGTGCTGTGCGGTAATCGGAGAAAGGCATTTGTGTGCTCCTACAGGAAGAAATTGGTATGACCCGGCAGCCGCCGCGGACTGCAGGCGACTACCGGGCCGGATCAGGAGTGACTCACGCGAGAAGTCACAGAGTGTCGCGAAGCGGAACGTGGGCGCGATCGGTGATGGTGCTGACCGCGATCAGCGTGCCGATTGCGGTGATGACCGCGTAGAAGGCGGGAACGTAGATACCGAATTCGGGGATCAACCAGGTCATCAACAACGGCGCGGTACCTCCGAAGAGTGCGGACGAGATGTTGTAGCCCAAGCCGTAGGCGGAGTAGCGAACCCGCGTGGGGAACAGTTCGACGATCAGAATATGGATGACGGCTGTGTGCCCGGCGAAGATCACTGCCATGAGGCAGGCACCGAGCACGGCGAGTCCGACGTTGCCGGTCACGATCATGGCGTAGCAGGGGATCGCTCCGATCGCCATTGCTGCAGCAGCACCGGCGATGACCTTCTTGCGACCGATCCGGTCGGAGAGAGCACCCATGAACGGGATCGCGAAGCAGATCGCGACCAGGCTGGATGCGGTGACGAGAAGCGCCGTCCCGGTGGAGAATCCGATCTGATCGCCTTTGAGGAACGTGGGCATGTACGAGAACAGAACGTAGTAGCCGGAACCGTTCATCAGGGGGATGAACAGGGCGAGGATCATGGCGCGGCGGTGCTCGGGAGTGGAGAACGCTTCCTTGAGCGGATTGCGCGACAAACCGCCGGATTCCTTGAGCCGCTCGAAGTTCGGGGTATCGGAGATCGCGCGACGGATGTACCAGCCGATGATTCCCATCGGAATGGCCATGAGGAACGGGATGCGCCACGCCCACGATGCGAGTCCGCCGCCGTTGATCGCTTCGGCGTTGAGCCACGGCGACATGGCGAACGCGATCATCGTTCCGGTCAGCAGGGCCAGGAACGACGCGATCTGCGCGTAGCTCGTGATCAAGCCGCGCTTGCCTTCCGGGGCGTGTTCGGCGAGGAACGTCATGGCGCCGGCCGCTTCACCACCGACGGAGAATCCCTGCACGATCCGCAGGAAGATCAGCAGTGCCGGTGCCGCGATACCGATGGCCGCGTAGGTGGGCAGCAAGCCGATACCGGCGGTCGCCACGCTGATCAGCATGATGACGAACACCAACATCTTCTGTCGACCGATCCGGTCGCCGAGGATGCCGCAGACCACCGCGCCGAGGGGCCGAACGAAGAACGAGACCGCGTAGCCGGCGAACACCAGCATCAGCGCGTCGCTCGACTTCGACACGTCGAAGAACACAATGGCCAGTGCCGTCGCCATGAACGCGAAGACACCGTTGTCGTAGAGCTCGACGAAGATGCCGACGCAGCCCGCTGCGACGACTTTTCGAACCTTGCGCGGGTCGGCTACCTGGCCGTCTACCGCTTCGATGGTGTTGGTCATGCTGTCTCCAAAATAGACGCGCGGCGCGGAGCGCTCGCGGGGCGTGTGGTGCCGACGTGGCTCGGTACTCGGGCTTCCGAGGTGTGAAGAGGTATCCGGAGGGTGGTGAATACGTTCTCCACACGCCGCCTCAGCAAGGCGATGCGGTGCTGCTGTTCGCGGTGCTCTGCAACCGCCGTTGCGACGTTGCAGTTCCGGAATCGGACGCGGTGCCCGGGTCGGGCCTGTCCCAGCTGTGAAAGTGAAACGGTGGTGACGACGGCCAGCACCGGATAGCCGGCGGTGACGCCTCTACCTCGATGCAAGACCAGAAGTTCGTTGCCTGCGGGTACTTCGACGGCGCCGATGGGGACGCCGCGCGAGAGGACCTCGCCGGTGCTGGTGCGCTGTGGGAGCGGCTGTTGATCGACCGGTGCCAGCCGCAGCCCGATGTGATTGCTCTGATCGCCTACTACGAATTCGGTGCCGAACAGCGCGGCTGCACTCTCACCGAAGTCGTCGATGTCGGGGCCGTCGGTCACGTCGAGCGTCCACACGTTGCCGAAGGACGGTCGGTCCGGCAGCAGCCGGAACAGCGGTAGTCGGAAAACCGGGTGGTCGATCGGCGGGCAGTCGGTGTCGACGACCAGCGTCTCCCCCGCGGTCAAGTGACGGCCGAATCCGAGGACCTGGTCGGGAGCGCAGCTCCCCAGGAGATAGTCGGCCGTCAGCTCTCCGTGGACGGCGACGTAGACGCGCAAACCGTCGTGGATTCCGGTGACGGCAAGCCGCTGACCGGCGCGCCAGACGATCGGTTCCCACTGCGGTTGCCGATGTCCGTCGACGGTCACCGTTGCCGGTGCGCCCGTGACGGCGATCAGCAGATCCGTGGACGCCGACGCGGAAAAGTCGAGGGCCGTCAGCTCCAGTAGCGGGGCCTCGCGCCTACTACCCACCAACGCGTTGGCGATCTCCGCGCTGATCTGGTCGGCTGCGCCGCCCGTCGCCTGACCGAACTGCGACGCCGATCCACGCCCCAGGTCCTGGACGGAGCTGATTCCGGGAGTCAGGACGGTGACTGTCTCAGCCATGGGGTTCGCTCCCTACGGGCAGGAGCGAGCGTCCGTCGAATTCGTCCCAGCGATCGGCGTCGATCGCGCGGAAGACGAACAGGTCACCGGGGCGGT
This sequence comes from Rhodococcus sp. KBW08, assembly GCF_003852455.1. Lineage (NCBI taxonomy): Bacteria > Bacillati > Actinomycetota > Actinomycetes > Mycobacteriales > Nocardiaceae > Rhodococcus > Rhodococcus sp. KBW08. The sequence goes on along the minus strand of NZ_QAJJ01000004.1, from coordinate 33,760 downwards.
ATTCCGAGATCTGATCCGACGTCGGATCGACCAAGGTGAGTGGGGTACGGCCGATCACTGCCCAACCGCCGGGCGCAGGCCTGGCCGAAACGACTGCCTGACGTCCGGCCACCGCAACGGAACCGGCCGCGACGTGCGGTCGCGGGCTCGATCGACGCGGAATGGGGAGACCGAACGCCGGGCCGTCGAGCATCGGGGCGCCGCCGGGAGAGCCGTAGCAACGCATGACCAACGGGGCTGCGGAGTGAAGGCGCACCACTTCGGCTTCGGTGACGCCGAGGAACCGCGCTGTCTCACCCAGGTCCGGGCCGTGTTCGCCCCCGTAGACGACGGGGATCTCGAACGTCCTAGGTTCACCTTCCAGCGGTCGGGGGATAGTCGTTGCTTCGCGAACCAGGCCGCGGACGGCGTCGTGGTCGGTGAGGAGGTTGTCGAACTCGACCAGCAGGGCGTCGTATGTCGGGATGACGCTGACGATGCCGTCGGCACCGAGATCGAAACGTGCAGCGATCGATCGAACGGTGTTCCAGTTCTGCTCGGCGGTCCCGCCGCTGATACTGACACGAACGGCGGCGTCACCGCAGTCGGCGACGTAGGTCTTCACGCGGAACACCCGACATCACGGGCCCGCCGTGACGCCACGACCCGGGTCAGCGGCGCAATGGTGACACCGGCGGCCTCGAGCGCGGCGCGAATCGCCTTCGCGTTCGCGACGGCACCGGGGTTGTCACCGTGTACCAGGACCGTATCGGCGACAACCGGGATCAACGTGCCGTCCACAGCTTCTACGACTTCCTCGACCACCATCCGAACGGTCCGCTCGACCAGAACGTCGACGTCGTGAATCACCGCTCCCGGCTCGCTGCGGGGCACGAGAGTTCCGTCGGAGTTGTATGCGCGATCCGCGATTCCGACGATGCCGACGCTCAATCCGCGGGCAGTCGCCTCGTCGGCCAACGCCCCGTCCTGGGCGAGCACGATCAACGACGGATCGAAGGCCGCGACCGCATCGACGACGGCGCGCGCGTAATCCTGGCGTACGGCAACAAGATTCCCGAGCTTGCCGTGGGGAGCGATGTGCGACAACGACGTTCCGTTCGCGACCGCAAAGGCGTGAAGGGCGCCGAGTTGGAACAGCACGTCGGTTCGGACCTCGTTCTCGCTGAGATCCATCGCGCGACGGCCGAATCCGGCGAGGTCCGGAAAACTCGGATGAGCGCCGATTCCGATACCGCGGGATACGCACCCTCGAACGGTTGCATCCATGGTTCGTGGATCGCCTGCATGGAATCCACAAGCGATGTTGGCCGAAGTCAGCGTGTCGAGCAGAGCATCGTCGGCGCCCATGGTCCACGTGCCGAATCCTTCGCCGAGATCGGCGACAAGATCGATGCTGGTTGCCATTTCGGTCCTTCCGGTTCGTTTACTTGTTCGTACGGGCGCCGTTGCCCGTGGCTGGTCCGACTGTCGAAGTTCTGTGTATCGACTTCGGTGTTTCTGGGACGCTACTCAGGAACGCCAAAGGGTTGTTAATACCGTTTCGCGTTGGGGTGATCGGAATTCGATATGTCCGTTGAGCTGGTAGTTTGCACAGCATGGACACGAGAAGGCTCTACTCGTTCGTACGAATTGTCGATGCCGGCAGCATCACCCGAGCCGCCGACATCCTGCACATCGCACAACCCGCCCTGAGCCAACAGATGACGTCGCTGGAAACGCAGTTCGGTCAGCAACTCCTGATCCGCAGCAAACAGGGTGTCGAGCCGACCGATGCGGGGCATGCACTCTATCGGCATGCTCAGGTGATTCTGCGTCAGGTGGAGAGCGCTCAGGCCGAGGTGTCCGTGGTCGGACGGGCGCTGGCGGGTGGCGTCTCCGTCGGCCTCGCCCCGTACAGCACCGCCACGGCAATTGCGTTGCCGCTCTTGGCCCGTGTACGCGAGCAGCACCCGAATATCTTGTTGCACATCAACGAGAACTTCGGTGGTGTGCTCAGCGAAGCGATGATGACCGGTCGCATGGATCTGGCGTTGTTGTACGACGCGGGCCCGATCAAGGGTGTGACATTCGAACGCTTGCTTACCGAGGAACTGGTGGTGGTCGCGCCGTTCGGTACCGGACTGGCAGGCGAATCGGGATCCGACATTTCCCTGCCCGAGATCGCCGAACTGCCGCTGCTGCTTCCGGGTCGGATGCACACCATTCGCAAGGTGGTGGAGCAGGCTTTCGACCGGGCAGAGCAGCAACCGAACGTCGTGGCCGAAGTGGAATCGGTGATGACGTTGTCCGAGGCCGTACGCACCGGATTGGGCGCGACGGTCCTGCCGTGGTCGGTGGCCCGCAGGGTCATGGACGTCGAAGCCCTCGAGCTACGACGCATCGAGCCGGGCATCGAAGTGCATGTCTCCCTGGGCACCCCGGCCAATCAGCCCCTGTCCAAACCTGCCGAGGCGGTGCGCGATGTTCTGCGCACCGTCGTGGCCGACTATGTGAAGGGAACCAACGCGAGCGGTCAGTAGCCCGCCGACGGATCGATCACGGCGGCGAGGTCCTCACCTGCGGCGAACCGAGCGACGTTGGCTGCGACGTGATCTGCCAGGACGCGGGTGAGCGTCGTAGCCGGGTTGGCGACGTGTGGAGTGATGATCGCGTTGGGCAGCTTCCACAACCGATGCCCGTCCGGCAACGGCTCGGGATCGGTGACGTCCAGTGCCGCCCCGCCGATCGAACCGGCTTCGAGGGCGTCGACCAATGCGTCCGTGTCGACGAGGGTCCCACGCGCGATGTTCACGATCCAGCTCGACTCCGACATCTGGTCCAGTTCAGCCTTGCCGACCAGATGCCGCGTCGCGGATGTCGACGGCGCCGCGATCACGAAGTGATCAGCCTTGGACCAGATTTCGCCGGTGCGGTCGGCCGAGAGCGTTTCGGAAGCACCCTCGACAGGGGTCCCGGAGCGGGTGATCGCGATGACCTTGACCTTGGACGCGGCGAGGTACGGGATCAACGCACGGCCGATGCCGCCGCAACCGATGATCGCCACCGTCGAGCCCTGCAAGGTGCCCACCCGCGGGTCGAACTCTTCCTTGCGCCACGACTGCGCCGCCAATTGTTCGGGGAGAGAGCGAACTCCGGCGAGGAGAAGCATCATCGTATGTTCGGCGACATTGCCCGCGTACGCTCCGGCAGCAGACGTCCAGACCCGCTTGTCGTCGATCACACCGGCGTCGAACCAGGGCTCGATCCCGGCGAACGGCAACTGCACCCAGCGAACCGAATCGGGTAGCGACGACGGGAACGTCTCCGGCCCCTGTACCCACACGACGCCCTCGGCTTCTGCCAGTGGAACGAGAGCTCCACCGGCTCGGCGTATTCCGTCGGCGACGTGAGGATCCTCGACGGGACCGAGGTGGATGCGAGGGGCGCTGGCGTCTGTCATGTGGGTGCTTTCTGTTCGAGTAGCGGACGATCTAACAGCGGACAATCAGACGACGGCTGTCATTCCGCCGTCGACGTAGAGGATCTGACCGTTGACGAAATCCGAAGCCGGGGATGCCAAGAACAGTAGCGACCCGATCAGCTCCTCGGTACGGCCCCAGCGTCCGGCGGGCGTCCGCTTGGCGAGCCACGCGGTGAACTCCGGATCGTTGACCAGCGCAGAGGTCAATTCGGTGTCGAAGTATCCCGGTGCGATCGCGTTGATCTGCAAACCGAAGGGTGCCCAGTCGGCGCACATTCCGCGGGTGAGCATCTTCAGCCCACCCTTACTGGCCGCATACGGTGCGATACCTGCTCGGCCGAGTTCGCTCTGCACCGAGCAGATGTTGACGATCTTCCCGCGTCCGCGCTCGACCATGGCTCGGGCGAATTCACGTCCGACGTAGAACGCACTGGTCAGGTTGGTGTCCATGACACGCCGGAAGTCGTCGTCGCCGAACTCGAGAAGCGGGGCACGGTGTTGCACGCCGGTGTTGTTGACAACGATCTCGACCGGGCCGACCTCCGCCTCGATGCGTGTCGCCGCATCCCGGACGGCAGCCGAATCGGTGACGTCGAAAGCGAATGCGTGCACCGTTGCACCGGTCGCGTCGGCGATGCGTCGACGCTCGGCTTCGAGCACCTCGACATTTCGGCTGTTGAGCACCACTACCGCACCCGCCTCGGCGAGACCAGTAGCGAGGGCCGAGCCGATGCCTCGGCTCGAACCCGTCACCAGCGCGACCTTCCCGGAAATATCGAACGGGCCGGGGCTTGCGGTGCTACTCACGCTGTGACGCTCCTCTGAGATGTATGGATGTAGTCGACTGCCTCGCCCACCAGTGTGCTCGGTTTGGAGACGACATTCAGCGTGACGCCGCGCTCGTCGTCTGCGAGCGGTTCGAGAGCGTCGAACTGGGAGAGGAGCAGACTCTCCGGCATGAAGTGCCCGGCGCGGGAACGCATACGAGCGGAGATCGTCTCGACATCGCCGGCCAGGTGGACGAACTGCACGTCGAGACCGTCCGGGCGCAACCGGTCCCGATAGTCCTTCCGCAGAGCCGAACAGGCAACGACGCCCGTGCGTCCCGCATCGGCACGCTCGGACAACCAGGCCGCGATCGCGTCGAGCCACGGCGCACGATCTTCGTCGGTCAACGGTGTCCCCGAACGCATCTTGGCGACATTGGACTCGGGATGCAGATCGTCACCGTCGACGAAGTCTGCTCCGAGAGACGTGGCGAGACCTACTGCCACGGTGCTCTTTCCAGCACCGGCCACACCCATCACAACTACCTGCACGGTCATGCTTCGACCATGCCCGACTACCGAAGGCCAGACAATACTCGAGTGATACCGGTTCGCGAGGGTGCCATAGCGGAACGATCTAGGAACTTCTGCCCGTTCGAGCCCTATCCGTTCGCCTTCGCGATCGAATCCTTGCCCTCGGCCGCTCCGCCCTCGATGGTGTCGTGCTGGATGGGAACGAATTTCTTCTTCGGCAGCAGGAACAGCCATGTAGCGAAGACGAACGGGCCCGTCCCGGCGGGCAGGCCAATCGGGGCGAAGGCCGATACCAGCGTGCCGTGGATGACAACAGTCACCAGCACGCCGAAGACGGTGTAGACGAACACACGCCACGACGGGTTGTAGAACACCGACCCCAGAGCGATTGCCGTCAGCACCGAACTGAGCCCGTAAAGACCGTTGCCGACGTCTACGGTGTTGGCACCCAGCGCCAGCACCGCACCCATCGCTATCGCGGAACCGATGAGCGCGAACAACGCCGCCCAGCGTGACGCGACCAGCAGCGCGATCACGAAGATGATGCCGGTGACGGTGTTGTTGATCAGAAAGATCTGGGAGACGTTGCGGAACAGCGTGTCCCACAGGAAGCTGAACGTGATGTCGGCATGAACCGACGCGTCCCCGATGTGTTGCGGAAACTGGCCCGCGCTGAGGTCCGACGTTTCGATCCGCAAGAACTGGAATGCCGCGAGGAGAAAGAACCAGTTGACGAGGTTGAACGGAAATGTCAGTGCCGGTACGCCCCACGTCTTGAAGACATTGGCAACCGCCAGGAACGCGATGGTCGACGCAGCAGCTCCCACCACGAGGTAGATCCACAGCATCACGCCACCGGCAAGGAATGTCGGAAAGGCAGCTCCCACAAGAATTCCGTTGTATCCGTACAGGCCGATACGCATCGAATCGTCGTCAGAATGCAGCATCATGCCGGTGACGGTGGATACCACCAGACCCACCACGGCACCGATCGCGACGGTGATCGTGTCCGCGGCTGTCGCGCCCCAGAAGATGCCGACCAGAAACAGCAGGCCGGTCAGCGCATTGCCCTGAAACATCACTTGCCCGGAGCCTTTGAGATTCGTGTCGATGAATCTGAGCACGACGTTCTTGTCCGCGACGTCGTCCCACGGTTTGGTGATGGTGGTCATCGCACGTCCCTCGATCCTTCTCCGGCGATCCGCGTCATCCCCAGAGCGGGACGGGCGGAATGGTGGTGTCCAGAACTGCCTTTCGCACCAGAGCCCAGAAATCACGAACCTTTGCCTTGACGGGTTCGCTCTCCGGACCGAGGACTTTGAAGATGAGACCGGCGTCGTTCGGTAGCCGACTCGCTCCGGAAACGACCTTGCCGTCACGGCCCGGAACTACCTCTTCGAGAATCGCGTCGGCATGCTCCTTCGGTGTCAACAAGATGACATTGCCGAACACGTCGTGATCGCCCATGATTCCGCCGTATCGCACGGGAAAACGTGCCGGTTCGATCACCAGCTTCTCGGTGAAGAGGTTCTCCCCGTCCGGACGCTCCGCCTTGATCATTGTGGAGTACAGGTCGTAGACGAACATCTCTCCGCCGTCGTGGTACTTACGACCTGGCATGACGATCTCCGAGAACAAAAGCGTTGCAGTCGGATCCACCGTGATGTCGGTGCGCGCGTAGTACCTCGCGTTGCGGTGCGGAATCGTCACCCCCGGCATCAGTTCGAGATACGAATTCTCCGCGAGCACCACTTTCTGGAGTTGCGACGCGTGATTGGCATCCATCCGGTGGACCTTCGTGGCCGACTGAGTGGTCACGTGCGCGAGGGAACCCGGCTCCATCTCGATGGTGAGGAACAGTCGATCGCCTTGCAACACACTGCCGGACGTGGAAATCATGTAGACGCACGGCATGGTCGGCAACGCTTCGTCCCAGTACAGCGCCTGCTGAACCAGCAGCGGTGTCTTGCGGTACATGTCCCGCAGAATCGTCTTGTCGCCACGGTCGACAAATCGCATCTCGAGAACGCCGGTCTTCCCGACCTTGCCGGCTGGGGCCTGCTTCGGTTGATCCTGGTACTGGTCGAGTTCCGGGATGCTCGGGATCGGCCCCGGGAGCGCTCGCGATGCTCCCGGGACGGGCGGTGCGCTCACGGTGCGCTCGCTCCCACTTCCTCTTCGTCGAAGAGGACTCCGTGCACGATCAGGTCCACCACGTCCTTGATGCCTTCCCCTGTCATGCAATTGGTGAAGACGAACGGCTTGTCTCCCCGCATTCCCTTGGAGTCGCGATCCATGACTCCGAGATCTGCGTTGACGTACGGTGCGAGATCGGTCTTGTTGATGACCAGGATGTCGGACTGCGAGATTCCCGGACCGTTCTTGCGCGGAATCTTGTCGCCTGCGGCTACGTCGATGACGTAGATGAAGAAGTCGACCAAAGCAGGGCTGAACGTCAGTGTGAGGTTGTCGCCACCACTTTCGATGAAGACCACGTCGGTGTCCGGGAACGTCTTCTCCATGTCCTCGACGGCCGCGAGATTCATACTCGGGTCTTCGCGGACGGCGGTGTGTGGGCAGGCTCCCGTCTCCACGCCGACGATACGTTCCTCCACGAGAACACCTTTGAGAGCCTTGCGCACATGCTTGGCATCTTCGGTGGTGACCACGTCGTTGGTGATGATCAGAACGCTGGTGCCCCGCTTGATGAACTCCGGTGTGATCGCCTCGATGAGTGCGGTCTTACCCGAACCCACGGGTCCGCCGATTCCGATGCGCGTTGTCTTCTTCATCTTTCTCCTTCTAGTTCATGAACATTCGGACGTGCGCCTTGACGTGAACCGCAGCCAGAATGTCGATCATCGGGGCGAAATTGGACATGTCGTCGAGTCCGTAGTCACGCACTGCCGCGTACTCACGGCCGGCGCTCTGATTGACCTCGAACAGAATCTCCTGTGTCGCAAGGTGATCTACTCGGACGATGCGAAGGGCAGCGCCGAGCAACGTCATCGCGACACCGTACTGATTGACCGTGAAAGCGTCCTCCTCCGGAGAACCCATCTCCGCGAAAGCAATTCCGAGGCCGACGGGGTAGGTACCCGGCGTCTCCCCCGATGCGATCGCGGCCAACCACTTGTTGAACAGGGTCTCACCGGCCAAGCGCCCGCCGAGTTCGGCCAACTTCTTACCCATCCGGGTACTCATCGTGCGTGCTTCTTCGTTGAGCTTGCGTTCGATCACTGCATGATCGGCGGCGAGGATCGCCGAGAAGTCACCGGCTGTCGCGCCCCGGTGCGCTGCGAGTACGGCGATACCGTCGCACGTCGCCCCCTGATGCGCCGCCGAGAGTACGAACTCCCGCAGCGACGGACCGTCGGTGACAATTCCCTGCGCCACGGCCGATTCCAAACCGTTGGAGAACGAGAAGGAACCGACCGGGAACATGGAATCGGAAAACTGCATCATCCGCATCGCGCGGTTGATGCTGAGCCCGGATCCCTCAGACGAGAGGGTCATGGGTATGCCCCTCGCCCTCACGAGCGGCCGCACCGAACAAACGGCGTGCCTCGTGTGGAGCGATGTAGGGAATGACCTCGGCACCCGGGATGAAGGTGTACTCGATGCCCTCGAAAGCATGTGTCCGCATCACCGAGCCCATGACCGCCTTGTCGACCGTCAACGGAACGTAGACCTTCATTCCCTTCACCACGGCAGGCCAGTGCTGGTTACCCACGGCATGTCCCAACTCCAGGCACGTCTGAATCATCTTCTCGGGCGTGACGTCGACCAGTGCGCTCAGGTCGATCTCCAACACGTCCTTGAGGTTGATCCTGGCCACGACGACGGTGTTCGCCGGCTCGTCCCACAGCAGAATGTCGCCGTCCTGCAACTGAATACCCCGATCGAGCGAGACGGCCAATTCACGGCCACCGATCGTGGTGCGTCGTAGCCGACTCTTCTGCGCTTCCCACTGATCGAGCGACAAGACGTCGACTACCGCATTGTCGAGTCGACCGACCCACTCCTCGTCGGTCTCCTTCCCGAGCAGCGCGTCGATTCGCGTCGGCTTTCCGCTCGGCGCGGTCATCTCGCCGTGCGTGTGTGGCGTCGCATCGGCGCCGTGCGTGTGTGTGATTGTTCCCGACACAGGAGACCCCTAACTGAAGAAGTAAAGTTGGTTCAAGCGAATGGATTCGGCAGGTTCGACGTATGCGTGGACGCCGTCCGCAGTCACCGCGAAGGTCTCCGGGTCCACCTTGATTTCCGGAGTGGCCGAGTTGCGAACCAGATCACGCTTGGTGACTGTTCTGGTTCCCTCGACAGCAACAACCTGACGTTCGAGACCGAGCCTGTCCTTGATGCCGTCGTCGAGTGCCGCTCGCGAGACGAACGAGACCGAACTCTGCGGCAACGCCTTACCGAATCCACCGAACATCGGCCGGTAGATCACCGGTTGTGGTGTCGGGAGCGACGCATTCGGATCTCCCATGGCGTGCCAGCTGATCAGACCGTTCTTGATGATCGTCTTCGGCTTCGCGCCGAAGAATGCGGGCTCCCAGAGAACAAGATCCGCCATCTTCCCGACACCGATCGACCCGACCACATGCGAAAGACCGAACGTCAACGCTGGATTGATCGTGACCTTCGCGACGTAGCGCAACACGCGGAAGTTGTCGTGTGTCGGCGAATCCTCGGGCAGCTTGCCGCGGGACCGCTTCATGCAGTCCGCTGTTTGGATCGCGCGTAGCCAGTTTTCTCCGACGCGGCCCATCGCCTGTGAGTCACTCGAGAACATCGAGATGACGCCCATGTCCTGCAGTACGTTCTCGGCACCGATCGTCTCGGCGCGAACGCGGGACTCGGCAAAAGAAACATCCGAGGGCACTTTGGGATTGAGGTTGTGACAGACCATGATCATGTCGAAGAGTTCGGCCTGAGTGTTGATGCCGTACGGCAACGTCGGGTTGGTCGACGCCGGAAGTACGTTGTCCTCTCCCGTCACCCGCAGAATGTCGGGTGCGTGTCCGCCACCCGCGCCCTCGCTGTGATAGGTGTGAATCGTGCGTCCTTCGAAGGCCGCGATGGTGTCCTCGACGTAGCCGGCCTCGTTGAGCGTATCCGTGTGAATGGCGACCTGAACATCCATTTCGTCTGCCACCCGCAGAGACTCACGAATCGTGGCCGGGGTTGCGCCCCAGTCCTCGTGGACCTTCAGACCGGCCGCACCGGCCTTGATCTGTTCGACCAGGGACTGATGCCCGGACGAGTTGCCCTTGCCCAGCATGCAGACGTTGACCGGCAAACCCTCGTTGGCCTTGAGCATCATCTCCATGTTCCAGATGCCGGAAGTGATGGTGGTGCCGTTGGTTCCGTCGGTCGGGCCGATGCCGCCACCGATCAGCGTGGTCACTCCCCCACTGAGCGCGTGATACGCCTGCTGCGGTGACACGAGGTGCACGTGTGGATCGATGCCGGCGGCGGTGAGAATCATCTGCTCACCGGAGATCGCGTCGGTCGCCGGACCGGTGGTCAGCCCCGGGGTGACGCCTTCCATCGTGCTGGAGTTTCCCGCCTTGCCCCAGCCGACGATCTTCCCGTCCTTGATTCCCACGTCTGCCTTGACGACGCCGATGGTTGCATCGACGATGACCACGTTGGTGATCACGAGGTCGAGGGCACCGTCGATGCTGCACGACTCCGGATCCTGGCCCATGCCGTCGCGCAGCGTCTTGCCGCCGCCGTAGATCGACTCGTCTCCGATGGTTCGAAGATCTTCCTCGACCTCGATGTACAGGTCGGTATTGCCCAGTCTGATCTGGTCACCCGTGGTGACCCCGAACAGACCTGAATACTCTTGTCTCGAAATGCTTGTCATGGGTGTTGCTCTCCTTCGTCCGCCGTGAACGAGAATCAGTCGGTTTGAGGTTCGGACAGAAAGCCGAGTTCTTCGGCACGCTGGACGGCTCCGGGAAGCCGAGGGCGGTAGTCGGCGTGGGTCGGCGCCCAACCGTCGACAAGTCCGTTGAAGCCTTGAACCCGTTGCTTGCCGCCGAACGGCACCAACGTCACTTCCTTCTCGTCGCCCGGCTCGAACCTGACCGCCGTGCCCGCTGGAATATCGAGGCGCCAGCCGAAGGACTGTTCACGATCGAAGGACAACGCGCGATTGACTTCCATGAAGTGGTAGTGCGAACCCACCTGGATGGGACGATCACCGGTGTTTCGGACTCGCAACTTCAAACGTGGACGGCCCTCGTTGAGTTCGATCGGCTCGTCCCGCAACACGTATCCGCCGACCGGTACCTTCTTCTCGCCGCCGGAATCCTTCTTCGTCGATTTGCTTGCCATCTTGGAGTGCTCCTGACATCTCGGTCGGGCTACTGGATCGGAGAGTGCACGGTGACGAGCCGGCTACCGTCGAGGAACACCGCCTCGACCTGCACGCGCGGAATCATCTCCGCGACACCTTCCATCACATCGTCGACCGTCAAGGCGTGCGATGCGTCGGCCATGACCTCCTCGAGGGTCTTGCCCTCCCGAGCTCCCTCCAGAGCGGCTGCAGTGATGACTGCGACGGACTCCGGATGATTGAGTTTGAGCCCCTTTGCCTTTCGCCTCAGTGCGACATCCGCCAACATGAGAATTGTCAGCTTGTCGAGTTCTCGCGGTGTCAGATGCATTCCGAACGCTCCTTGTCGATCATGCGGTAACTCCCTGTCGTCGAATACATGTCAGCTCCCCTGTTCCGTCGCTTCGGTGAGAGGTTCGGCCGCCTGCTGGACGAAACCGCTCCTCCTGCCGCCCGAGTACTCGTTGATCGCGTCCAGAACCGCCTGGGCATGTTCCGACGCGACCAGCACCTCGACACGCAACCGCTCCGTGAACACGACGTCGTTGCGTTGCCCGCGAAACTTGAGCGAGGCCGAGCCGCTCGCGGAGACATGCGCTTCCGATACGACTATCGATTCCGCTCCGGCAGCCAGCAGCGCCTCCCGAAGCTTCTCGGACTCGATGGTCTGCAATACCGCGGTGATGAGTTCGTGCTTCGGGGCGCCGAGGTTCGGAACAAGTTTTGCCCCCTCGACCAGAACCCCCGAGTCGAACCCGCTGGTCTGCGGCGCACCACCGGCGTCGACGAATGCGGCGTTGTAGCGGTATGCGTCCATGCCTTGCTGACGACGGTCGATGTCCACCTGGTCTTTCGGGGCCAGCTTGAGACCGATGGTCTTCTCGATGCCCGTGGCGATCAGCCAGGTCACCACGAACGAGAAAGCTATGACGACGATCAACGCCAGCGCCTGCTCGCCGAGTAGTCCTGCGCCGCCGCCGAAGAAGAGTCCATCGCGGCCGATCGAATTGATCGCCTTTTCGCCGAACAAACCGAGAAGGAGGGAACCGAGGATGCCGCCGATGAAGTGGACCGCGATGACGTCGAGCGCGTCGTCGAACTTGAAGATCGACTTGAGCGCGAGCGCGAAGTGGCAGACCAGTCCGGCAAGCGCGCCGATCGCCAACGCGGAGAAGGTGCTGACGAAGCCGGCGCATGGAGTAACGGTCGCGAGACCGGCTACCGCGCCGGTGATTCCACCGATCGCCGTGGCCTTGCCCTCGGTATACCTTTCGATGACGAGCCAGACGACCATGCCGCCTGCTGCGGCGATGTGAGTGTTCATCAAGGCTTGTGCCGCCACACCATCGGCGGCCAATCCGTCGCCTGCGTTGAATCCGAACCAGCCGAACCACAGGATGCCTGCGCCGATCAACGCCAGAGGCACCGAGTGCGGGACTGCCTCGGCGTTGGGCCATCCCGGACGTTTACCTACCACCAGCAAGATTGCCAGAGCGGCGGCGCCGGCGGATGCGTGGACGACAATTCCGCCGGCCCAGTCCTGAGCTCCGCGGAGCGCCAACCAGCCTTCGGGATTGAAGAGCCAGTGCGCAATCGGGGGGTAGACGATGATCGACCACAGCACGAGCAGAACGGCCCAGCCCAAGGGCTTGAGCCGGTTTGCGGTCGCACCGGTGATCAGCGCGGGCGTGATGATCGCGAACATCATCTGATAGACCACGAACGCCAGAGTCGGTACCGCGACTGCACCTTCGATCAGGTGGAAGCCCGGGGCGGCGGCAGTGTGTATGTCCTGCAAGCCGAACAATTTGAGGTCACCGAGGAAGCCGGAACCCCAGTCTCCACTGAACGCGAAGCTGTATCCGAACACGACCCAGGTAATCGAGACGAGTCCGAGTGGGACGAGGTTCTGCTGCAACATGACGAGCGCACTGCTACCACGCACCAGACCGGCGTAGAAGAAGGCGAGTCCGGGAACCATGAAGAGAACCAGGCCAGCGGAGATCAGCACCCACGCCGTGTCCCCACTGTCTATCACTGCTTCGGCTAACACCATTTCCATCGACATCAACGACCTCCGAGCATTATTCGGACCTGAACAAAGTCATTGGTTAGAGCAGCAATTCGCGATGTTCCGGTTCACTGCGACAGTTACGCTACGCCCCATAGTTGCACCTTCTCAGCAAAATCGGGGGAACATCCGGTTTTCACGTTTAGTAGAGCATTGTTCTGGGAAAAGATGGGACTTTGCCTGAACATTGCGGACGCTCCACAACCTACAATTGCGGGACCAATTCTCACCGAAAGTGGTTTAAGTCTTGCAAAATGGGGAACGTAGCCGCAGGTGAGCGACACTTTCGAAGCAGAAATGCCGTTTCCAACTCGGGACTTAGCTCCCTAACCAAGACAGCCGCGAGCGCCCTGTTTGATTACCAACGTCGGTGACCCGCCTATCCAATCGGGTAGGTAATTTCACCGAACATCTTCTCACCTGTTCAGATGACTAACCTTCACCGCACTGAGGGCAATCCTGTCGTTAATATGTTCTTCATCCGTACTGGATATTTCGACCGGAAAGTCGAAGATCACCTTTCGATAACCTTTAAAGGTGAAAAAACTCTCGCTGTAACTCTTTTGTTATGCAGAACCTAGAAGGGAGGGTTGATCCCACCAGGCGAGCACTCGGATGCCGGACAAAGTCAGCCACTTCGACGGCTCCCCCGCCTCTGTGTCGACCTCGAACCACACCCGCCCCGGTTGGCGACCGGCCTGGAGCCACGTCCCATCCGAGGCTCGGGCGGCCCGGATCATCTCGATCGCGTCCGCCATTCGCGGATCAGGCTCATTTCCATACGACAACGACGCTTCACGGAAGTAGTCGGCTGCGTTGAGCACGTTGTAACGCCACTGGAACGGGTACGCGAACCGGCCGACCCAGGGCCCCACCGGTTCCCCGGTCGAGAGTCTCCGGAACAGACCGCGCTGCAGCAAGAATTCCTCACCGGATCGTCGAGCCGCGCACGTCTCATTTGTTCCCCCGGTCGCGATCTCGTACGCGAGAAGCCCTTTGAGGGAATTGAGGGTCGAATGAAACGACGATCGCGTCGAACCTTCGATCCACTCGCAGTTCCACCCACCATCCGGAAGTTGATGCCGCACAAACCAATCAGCCAGTTCATCAACGCGAACATCGAGCCACACACCGTTTGCCACCGTCCAGGCGTTGATGCAGCAATCGACCTCACCGTCCCAGTACGGCCGGCCCTCGTACTCCCAGCGACAGTTTTCCGCGAGCAGTTCTGCGGTACGACGCTCCCACAGAACACTGGCGTCGAGGCCCCACTCACGCAATGAGTTGAGCGTCCATGTTGTTGCCGTCCAGGGTTGCGAACTTTGTTCTGCTGCTTCAGTTCCCGCGAAGTCGAATTCTGCCGGGAAGAACGCCCCACCCGCCCATTGGCCGTCTCGATCCTGTAATGAAAGCAGGCGTGCACCAAATCCTTTGGTGGCGATCGACGCGCGCGTCGCCGCCCACACAGTGGGCGCTTCGTTCAGCAGGTCGCGCTCCACCTGCCACCGAATCGCTGGATCCGAATCGAGCAGCCACGCGAGCAAGTCGGTTCGGGGTGCCATCTGGCAATACTATCGAAAGGCGAAGCAGGCCATCCGGTTAACGCATTTCTCGACATCTGATGCAATGGTGAATTCCGGACCCGTTGCGTGGCCTACACCGGGTAATCCAACGCCGCCCGCACCGCCAGGATGTCGGCGGCAGCGACCTCCATTGGCTTGTCCCCCAACCGAATCAACGTGCCAGTGGGCAGTTCCTCTACCACCGCAGACCGGGGGAGTTTGCTGCGGTCGACTGCGATCTGGGAATAGAAGTACGTCTCCCATCCCACCTCGACCTCGCCTTTCGACCGCTTCTGAAGTTTTCTGTAGTCGCCGATGCTCCACCAGGCTCGCTCCGGTTTCCAATGCTTGACGATCACTCTCACGATCGCGTCTCCGATGCCTGGGTCGAGTAACCGTCGTAGTTCGGAGGGAACATCCTTCTCTGTCGGCAACGCCACTTGAACGCTGTTGGGTGCACTGGTTTCCAAGCCTCCGACCCAGCCGATGATTGCGCGCGCGGTTCCGTCTTCCGGTGACAAACTGATGCTGTAGCCCGGCCCCGGCGTGTCCGAGTACCCCATCTCCCCCGAGCGGGAGTGCTCGAAGATTCGCACCAACCCGTCCACACTGAGATCCGCAGTGCCTCGACTTCGTTGCTTCGTATTCACCCACGGCAATGCCAACTCCGGGTCGATCGCCGCCAGATCGTCGAGGAAAGCCCGCATCGTCTGCGCCACCTCCTGACTCGACTGCACCCGCGTGCCCCAATATCCGGCTACCGTCGGCCGCCGCCCGAACATGCTCACCGCCCCGTCCTTTCCAACCACTGCGTAATAGTCCCCGTCCGACTACGTGTCGCGACATGAGCAAGGGTCGGCGGTCACGCGGCGTCTTAGACCGGGTAACCCAGTGCTTCCCGCACCGCCAGGATGTCGGCAATATCGACGTCTAACGGTTTCTCGCCCAACCGAATCAGCGTTCCGTTGGGGAGTTCCTCCAGTGCGGCGACGACGGGCAGTTTGCTGTGATCGAGATCGATCCCGGACCGAATGTATGTCTCCCACCCGACTTCCACCTCTCCAGCCTTTTTCCCTTGGGCTTTCTGGTATACCGGCGTTCCCCAACGGGCTTTGTCTGGAGACCACTGTTCGATGATCGCTTTCATGATGGCGTCACCGACGCCTGCGGTTAGCAACCGCGATGCCTCCCCATTTGCTTGTTTCTCCGGAGGGAGGGTGACGTTGACGAGATTCGGAACCCTCGGAACATTCCGGCCGAGAGAGAATTGGATTCTCAAGAACTGATATCTGTCCGGGTGCAACAAACTCACGATGTAGCCGAGGTCGAAGGCAGCAACGGATTGCCCTTCGACATCCTTCGCTGCCCGGAAGATTTTCGCTAGGCCTTCCACGCTTAGATCGGTCGACTCGGAGGCAGTCTCGGGCGAAAACACCCAAGCTTGTCCAAGTGCTGGATCAATGTTCCTCAGACTATGAAGAAACGAGAACACCTCCGCTGCAATGCCTTCTACCGGTTGCGTCCGAGGGCCCCAATACCCGATCACTGTCGCGCCACGATCCGAATTCATCGACCTTTCCTTTCCAGCCACTCTGCGATCGTCATAGTCGTTCTCGGCAAATCATTGTCATTGAACAGTTGTGGTCCGGGTTGCTGCGGAGCGCCGGGGGCATCCGGATTCACCGGCACCTGACCGACATCAGGCAGAGTCGGCACACTTGGTTCCTCGGTGCGACCTGGCGAGGGAGCCTCCAGGGTGGAGTTCTCGGGTCTCGGGTTCGACCCCGAATCGCCAATCCCACCGGGCGAGAGTGATTCCCACTCGCCACGATCGGGATCGCCGGGAAAGTGGGTTGCGAGGGTTCCGGAATCGCGGGATCCGGGCGTGCAGGTTCATTCACGGACGGAACAGAGGGTTGATCATGCTCGGCAGGTGGAACTGTGCCGTCGATGGCGGGTATGCCGCGCGGTGGCACTCCACCCGGAGCGTCGATCAGCTGGTGCGTAGCCGGATCGGGATCGCGGCGCGGTAATTGCGGGCAGGCTGGTCGGTCCGCGCCATCCCTACCTGCAGGCAGCCCCGAGTGCGCCCAACGTAGGGCTCACAGCCGTCTGAAACCTTTGGGTAGAGGAATCTCCGGTCGTTCGGTCGGCAGTCCTGCTGCTGCGCGGATGCTTCGGATGTCCTCGACTGTTAACGGCGTGGACAGATTCTTCTGGATGACGATTGTGCCGTCCTGGTAGGGAAATGCCTCCACGCTGGGCGGGAGCTGCGTTTCCTCGATCGGCAACTCAGGACCGAAGTAGGTGCAACTGCCCACGATCGCGTCACCCGGTACGTTGAACTGAGGCGATGATTCGGTTCGGCGGTAGAGCACGGTGACACGCGAGTCCCAGATATCGGCTAGCCCCTGAACGAGCTTCAATGCCAGCGAAATCAGTGATTCGTCGGCAAAGGCACATGCGAATGCGCCGGACCCTGAGGTGCCCCCGAAACTGACAACGACTTTGACGTCTCCAGCGGGTGAATACAGGGTCATATGTCGTCCCAATGAGAGGGGATACATACCGCCGGTGGCATCGGGGGATCGTCTGCGCTCGATCAATGCGGCTTCGATCGATTTTTCCGTCGAAGGTACAAGGATCTGACGGAGATTCGACGCCAAGGCCTGCTCGACTCCGGCACCGTCGGGGAGGGCATCGCCTACTGTTTGGTACAAGTCGACGTCGAAGACACGATCGATGTCGCGAAGCAATCGTAGCGAACGTGCAACGAGCGCGGCCGTGACGGTTTCGCTTTCAGGCGAACCCTTTCGTGGAATGACCTTCACTGTCAAGCCCACCGTAGGATTGCGGCGCAGTGATGACGTAGGCACTTTCACTCCCCTCCAAATACGATGATGTTGATGTTCTCCATCCCGATGACCTCGTCGAACGCATCCTCCATTATCTGAGCAGCTTGTTCTTAAGAACACCATCACCTGCGGACGTGAGCTTGGCCGTAACTTCTGGTGTCACAGCCGGCGCGAGCCTTTCGGTAGGCGAACCTCCGGTCGTTCGGTCAGCAGGCCGACTGCTGCACGGATGCTTCGGATATCGTCGGCAACCAACGGGGCGCGTGGATCACGCTGGATGACGATCGTTCCTTCTCTTGTACGGAAAAGCTTCGACAGTGGGTGGGATCTGCGTTTCGTTGATCGGCATCTCAGGGCCGAAGTAGGTGCAACTGCCCACCGTTGCGTCGCCGGGCACGTTGTACTGAGGTGTGAGCTCCGCATCCCGGTAGAGCACGGCCGTGGGAGCGTCCCAGATATCGGCCATACCCTGGACGAGTTTCAATGACAGTGAGATCAGAGATTCATCGGCGAAGCCCCCTGGGTACGGCCAGATGAAGGTGCAAAGTAAGGAACCTGCTCCTGCCGTACCCCCGAATCCGATGAGAATTTCGATGTTTCCGTTGTCGGTGAACAACCTGAGTTGATGCCCGAATGAGAGTGGGTAAATCCCGCCTGCGGCATCAGGAGACTTTCTGCTCTCGATCATTGCGGCCTCGAGGAGGCCTTCTGCCTGAGGCGTGAGGATCCGCCCACCATTCAATGCCAGAGCCTGCTCGACCGTAACGCCGTCGGGAAGGTCATTCCTCACGGAGCGATACATGTCGACGTCAAAGACTGGGTCAAGCTTTCGAAGGAACTGCAGTGACCGCGCTGCCAGCACTGCGGTGACCGATTCGGCTTCCGGCGGCCCCTTCCGCGCCATGACTTTCACGGTCAACCCGGACGCCGGATCGCGACGTAAAGATGAAGCAGACAACGTCACTCCTGCTCGAAGACGATCGACCAATCGGAACAGTCTCTGGCGCTACACCGGGTAACCCAACGCCGCCCGCACCGCCACGATGTCGGCGGCATCGACCTCCATTGGCTTGTCCCCCAACCGAATCAACGTGCCAGTGGGCAGCTCCTCTACCACCGCAGATTGGGGGAGTTTGCTGCGATCGAACGTAACTCCTGAATGGAAGTATGTTTCCCATCCCACCTCCACCTCACCTTTCGACCGATTCTGAAGGTGCCGGTAGTCGCCGATGCTCCACCGAGCCCGAACTGCCCACGATCGCGTCGCCGGGTACCTTGCGCTGAGGCGATGATTCGGTCCGGTGGTAGAGCACGGTGACGCGAGAGTCCCAGATATCGGCCAGCCCCTGTACGACCCTGAACGCCAGCGCAATCAGCGATTCGTCGGCAATGGTGCAGGAAAACGAGTCGATGCGTGAGGTACCCCCCGAAACCGATCATGACCTCGAGATCCCTTTTGGTCAGACAAATTGATCATCTGCTCTTGGGAGACTGGATCCCAGACACGTGCCACGTGGGGCAAGACCGCACACAAATTTCTTAGACTGTCTCCAGTCTGGATATCCAAGGCGCAGGCTCTAGGCACCGAGTCCGACGTTGGTCCAGATATCAAGGTAAGTGGAGTAATCGACCAATTCAGGGGGTTCCGTCGATGACCACACAACACCCCTTGTCGATTCCTCACCAAAGTACAAGCAAAGATAACCGCCGCCGCCCGATCTGAATGTCGCGATGCAACGAGCCGGATCTGGGTATTCTTCAGGGGACAGCCCGTCCAGAATAGACCATTCAAAGCTGTCAATTCGAAACATATCTTCAAGAGGCAGTGGCCCGACAGTCTTACCGGCAATATAGTACCAACCGTTGTGCAAATTTGAATAGAAATTCTTTAGACTGGGGGGGAATTTATTCCAATACCCTGGAAGTTCATCACCATCCACTACCGGTGGCGTACCCAAATAGTAGAGATCGGTCCCGTCTGCCATTTTAATTTTATATAGAAGAAAAAACCTATTTTCAGACCTGAGCAACCGAACATCGGATAGATTCTCTTTAATGTTTCTGTAAGTGTCGCCCAATATCGGTCGCCCAAATGCATCCCATTGGTCCAATATCCCCGAAATTCGAGCTGCAAGGTCACCATTTAGTGCATCCAACCAATAATTCGGAAGCGCCGTACGTTCAAGTGGTGTCAAGTCGTCAATCTCCACAAGCACGGGCGAGTCGATATACCGCGAAATCTTGACCAGATCCACTACTGAACTCCATTCAATATACTAGATATCATTTGACGAATTTCCTCAGTAAGATGAGTTTCGATTTCGATCATAGCATCCCGGAATTCAGGGGAAACCGGGATTCCGCCCTTCACATAGCCCCACCAGTCTGCCCAACTCTTGGCGCCCTTTGACGTATTCGCAGTCGGGCTCAAACCCAGGAAGTTATCGACGTAGTTCAATACTTGAATTTGCTGCTCGAAGGTCAACTGCGTAAAACCAGGCATGTCGAATATGACCCTCATCGGTACGGTGTGATCCGCCTCGAGGACGTCGGGCAATGTGAGCCCGGGAAGAACCGGGTCCGGTCCGCCACCTTCGTGATCAAGGTTAACTATGTCGCGGATCACATTTGTCGGCGTTTTTCGACGCAGCGACGCATACAATTGAGCTAAGTCAGCGGCCGTCAGCGGGTTGCCTTCGGAATCCAAGCGAGGATCCTCGGGTGCAGCCTCACCCGAATCAGATGACTGCTGCGGAGGTGATTCTGGACTTGTCTCGGCACCATCGGTGAGTGAATCTACGACTTCTTGCACCGCGTGAATGAAGTTCGACGCTAGTACCCGCTCGACGGATGAACGTTCGGTGGGATCTGGGCGGACCGTCGGATCGGCGATCGTGCTCGGGTCGGGATCAAAGGGGTCGAACTCCGGGGGTCCGGGCTGGGTCGGCGCACCGGGAGTCTCGGGATCGACCGGAATGTGGCCTGGGTTGACCGGATCGACGGCCGGTTGCTCGCCAGGTTCGGGAGCCGAAGGTTGTTCGGGGTCAACTAATCCAGGTGTGGTGGTGCCGGGGTCTACTGGTGGTTCGAAACCCGGATCCGACGGTGTTGCCGGATCGCCTGAATCCGGCTCGCTGGAGGGATCTTGCGGCTGGGTCGGATCGTGATCACCAGGCAGACGCGGTACAGGCCGCGGCGTGGGCCTCCGAGGCGGCGGCTTCGCGGCAGGTCCGGCCGGCCCGGGCTGGGTGTGGCCGGGAGTGTCCTGCTCATGCGCTGGGGGCAGTTTCACGAACGGAGAAAGGACAGTGCGAAGAAGTGCCTGATCCTGCGGAGAAAGCAGGGCTATAGCCTTCACAAGCACTTCGGCGAGATCTACTCCGGCCTCGAGCGCCCATTCCTCGAGGCTTTCCATGCGGCCGAACAGTTCCGAATCCCCCAGACCCACACCTGCAAGGATTTGCGCGAACAAAGCTGCGATTCCAGCGGTGAGCATGAGCCCGGCTTCGGCTGCACTGAAGATGCCGCCGATGATCGGAATTCCTGCCAATTCTGCTTGCGGTGTGTCGGTTTCGTTCGGTGTAGCGGGCGCTGGGTCGATGGATGGGGATGTCCCGGCACCTGGTCCGTCCCCGCCGATGTCCTCGGCCGGCGACTGCTGCGGGATCTGCTCCGGCACTTGCGCCGGAGCCTGCTCAGGGACTTGCGCCGGTGCCTGCTCAGGGACTTGTGGTTCGGGCTCGACCGCGGGTGGGACTGGTGGTTGAGTGGGTTTCGGTTTCTGGACTGGTGGATTGGGGGCCTTGTGGCCTTCGACCTGCGGTGTCTCGTTCCAATGTGGACCGTCATCTGAGCGGGTGCCGTCGTCCTCACCGGAGATTTTGGTCGGGCGCGCCGGAGCAGAGGATTTCTTGCCGCTCTGTGTGCGATCCTGCGGGTCCGCCAAAATCGGATACAGCACGTTCTCGATACCCGTGGTGTCGACGACCTGCACGAGTTGCCCGTCCCGGATCTCGTAATGCGTCGGGATGGGTGTGCCGTTGGCGTCGTACGCCCACGGGGCATCGATTGTCGAGACCGGATTCCCGTCGGCGTCGAAGACGGTGACCGTGCGATCGGGGTTGACACTCATGTGACCGCCGGGCGGCACCGTCACCGGAATCACGGATTCGTGCGACGACGTTTCGTCGTGGATCAGGAAGAAGAACCGGCTTCCGCCGGTGATCGGATCGAACACCCGCAACGAGGACTGCCCGCCAGGTGCGTACGCAGTCAACGGCGACGCGACAGTCCCGACCGCCTGGGAGAGTACTGATTCGGGCGTGCGGGGGCTGAAAGGTCCCGGCCGCCCGCGCACTCCGATACCCGCAGCGGTGAACGCTGCAGCGCCGATCAGGGCGAGTTCGAGATACCGGTCACGGCCCGAGTCCTCCCCGGCGGTGGAAACATCTGTTGCCGGGTCCGGAACCGTTTGGGCCGGTGCGATATTCGAATCCGAATCCGCGGGGATCGGTCCGGGACCACGATCGGTGGTGGTTCCCTCACCCGGGGTGGGTGTGGGTGAGGGAACCGCTGATGCCGATGCATTGGGGAATGCACCGACACCAGTTTCCGAGGCCGAGGCCTCGGAAGCAATGGGCGGAACCTCGATCGTCGGAACCGGGACGATGGGGGTGCCGTTGTAGGTGGGAAAGTTCGTCGGAGCATTGGCCCCGACATTCGGGCCACCGCCTGGAGCTTGCGCACCGGGGAGCCCGACGGTGGTCGTCGGCGCAGCCGTCGCCGTCGTGGACGGCGCGCTCAGGCACGGGTTGATGATCTCTGGCGGGATGGGTGCGCCAGGTGGCAGCGACGCAATGAGATTCAGGTAGATCTGATGATCACGTGCCCGCACCGCCGCGCAGTCTTCTTCCGGCGTCGCGTTCGCCGGAGCGGCGGAGAGTGCAATTCCCGCACCGATCGCTCCGGCCGCTCCGGTCAACAGCGCCCCAGCGGCAAGCACTCCCGCGAGAGTCCGGCGAAGTCGTCTACCGGACTTCACCGGTGCGCACCACGATTGTCACTCTTCTTCGTTCGGAGTAGCGCGATGAGTTTGTCTGCGCCCCACCAGAACAACCGTCCGGAGATCGACATCCACAAGAAGAATGCCAGGTAAACCAGGATCGTCCCGTAGTCGTTCGCCCAGCCGGCAAGCTTCCCGATCACCGCGAATGCCGCGATCAGCAACCCCAGTCCGACTGCCGTAGCGATCACAGCCTTGGAAAAAGGACTGAGTTCGCTGTCCGGATCCCAGTCATCAACGTCTGCAACGTCTTTGCTGTCGACGGCAGCGGGTTCCGTTTGCACACTGCGACGTTCGGCGTTGTTGACGGTCATGGCTGGAACTCCAAACAGGAAGGGAGAGCGGGGACAACGAGTCGCCGGTACTGGGCGCGGTATCAGTTCCAGTACTGGTAGGCCAGGGTGACGTACCCGGCGTTGGCCGGGTTGTTCGGATCAGCCAGGTAGACATCGACGTAGCCACCAGCATGTGCAGCGGCTTCGCCGATCACTACGCGGTCGGGGGCGCTGAGCTTGCCATCGGGGCCGACGGTGAGCGCCGAGCCCGGTGCGAGCTCAATCCACCGCTGCGAGCCTGGAACGATGTCGGAGATGGCGTCCGGGATCGGGCTCGCCGCCAACGCCGCGGTTTCCGCATTCGAGAGCGACAGACCGATCCGACCCTGCTCAGGTTCGACGATCGGAGTTGCGGCAGATGCCACGCCGGCGCCGAGAACACCGAACAGGGCGATACCTGCGGTGAGAGTTCCGGCAGTGGCTAAGGTACGAATCTTCATGATTTCTCCTTTGTGGGCGTGATGAGTAACCACCCCTGGACTGGGCGGATCGGGAATAGTCGCCAGCAGCGCTGACGACGGCTGCGTGGGTTAGAGCCAGGTGGGATCGGAGTACACGAACAACGTGTTGTCCGACGTCGCCGTCGACACCGAGAGTTGCGCATACGAGCGAATCGTCACCGGCCCCATGCACGCATCAACCTTCACGTGCACGTTCTCTGCCGTGATCGACGCCTTCGACGACTCGAGATCCTTCTTCCCCAACGGAATCGTCGTGATCGTGCCCGGCGCAATCGTCGACTGAATACTCGGATTCACCGACGCATTCACACCCACGTTCGCCGACGGGACACCCGAAATACTCACACCGACAGACGGGCCGAGCGAAAAGCCAAGCCCCAAGCCAAGTCCGGAGGAAACATCGATCTGGCAGCCGATCTGCAATCCCTGCTCGACATAACCGGTCTTCACCGCCGAATCGCCCGCACCACCAATCGTGCCGGTCACCTTCGCCGACACAAACCCCTCACGGGTGAACGCCGTCGTCGCCAAATTCGGCACCGGATTCGCCGACAGTTTCGTCGCGGCAAGATCCAACGACCAACCGTCATCGGTGACCGTACTCGCGAATTTGTCCGCCAACGCCGTCGGCGTTGCCGATGCGCTCCCTGCGAAGACAACACCAGACGACAGCGCGGCAACCGCACACGCCGCGAGCCCTACCGCGGCCCTCGATCGACGATGGGATACGCCGTTTTGCGATTCGACCGACATGAACTGCTCCTCCACGTGACACAGCAACCAGAGCGGTAGCCGACAACTAACTGAATTAGTTACCGGACGGTACCAATCGTCCTGTTTGCCCGCCAGCGCGCCATCTCCCCCATCTTGGATTTAGGGTGAACTTCCGGTAACAGATATATATCGACAGGCTTATCAGCAGCGAAAAGGACCTAGGTCCCACTATGAGCAAGGTCACCGTTTACGGACGAGAAGATCCGTCAGAAACAGTGCGGCAAATCGAATTGAATCCGCATTTCGCGGGCCTCAGAGCAGTTGAAGACCGAAAGTGCGGGCATCAAGCCAGTGCGCGTACTTGAATATGAAATTAACAGGCATTACTTGGCAATCAATCGTGAAGTACGGTGCCCGAGCGGGGCCTGGGAGCGCAACTCTGCACAGCTCACGCGGAGATGCTCACTTCGTGGTCGGCGCGAACTCGTCGGACCCAACGGCATCGCATCGTTAGCTTGTCAATCACTGATTCGCGCAGGCGACGCACACAAGTAGTACGCAAGTACGAGAAAAAGCTCTGACCAAGACCGGAGTCCTTGATCAGAGCCCTACCAACTCGGGGTCGAAAGTTATGCCGGTTCTCTCATGATGCCGAGATGCCGTGCAGTCCCGGACACCCCAGGAACCTCTTGCACAGGCGACCAGGTATTCAGCCCGTCCGTGCTGTCGGAGTAGAGATACTTACCTTCGGTATAGGCGTCGAGATAGATCCGCCAGTCGCCGCTCGGCAACTGAACTACGGCCGGACCTTCGACAAGCAAACCCCAATTCCCTGGCGGCACAAACGAATAAGGTCCCGTCACCGAAGGAGCGACCGCATGCTCGACGACCTTCCTCGTCTCGTTCTTGGTGAACGCATGATAGGTCGATCCGACTTTGACCACGGTGGTGTCGATGTGGTCCGCACCGATCCCGGCGAGCGGAACAGGCGGGCTCCACAACCGGAGCGACGGTTCCAACGCCGTCATCAGATACGGCACAAATCCTCCACCGGTCGACATCGACAGGATGACGTTGACACGATCGCCGTCCACAAACCATTCAGGCGCCCAGGCCTTGGTGACGAATGGTGACAGCGACGGCCCGTCGCTGAAACCAGCCGAACCCGAGAAGCCCGGCGGGCTCGCAGAACCGGTGCCATCTCCCGTACCAGGCATCAAGGCGCAGCAAAACGGAACCGGATAGTTCCCCAGCGGCGTCCAGTTGATGCGGTCGCTGCTGCGTGCGAACCCGATGTTCGCCCCACCACCCGTCGTGTAGGTGAGGTAGTACAACCCGTCCGTGTTCCGGAAGATGCTCGGATCACGCACGAGCCCAGACGGCGGCCTGTACGCCGACTGCTGGACGAGCTGAAAGCCGGTGCCGTCGGCCGACTCGTAGACATCCATGTCACGGTCGCTGGCATTGCTGAACGCCACCATTGTGTATTTCCAGTCAGGCGGCGGCGCGGCGCTGCTGGCAGGGGCTGCGACCAGCAACCCCGCGACGACGAGGATCACCAGCGATACAACAGAAAGGCCGGTCCGTTTTGTCGGAATCACCGATGAAGTATGTATGACAGCAGGCCCACCATGGGTAACTTCGGCCGGAGGCAGAGCAGGATCGTTACCTGAGGCGATTCGTCTTGTAGTGACGGCGGGACGCCAGCAAGGTCGGCCGTTAGCATCACGCCATGGAACTTGGGGTGCATTTCGCGCTGTCAGACAGCGTGGCAGCGGAACTTCTGGACGCGCGCGGCGACGACGACAAACTCGGCGCTGTGGTCGAG
The DNA here is from genome assembly GCF_003852455.1 of Rhodococcus sp. KBW08. Classification (NCBI taxonomy): domain Bacteria; kingdom Bacillati; phylum Actinomycetota; class Actinomycetes; order Mycobacteriales; family Nocardiaceae; genus Rhodococcus; species Rhodococcus sp. KBW08. The sequence goes on along the minus strand of NZ_QAJJ01000004.1, from coordinate 7,762 downwards.
GACATCGAGGAGACGGGCCGATCCGAGTTCTCGTGCGACACGGACAAGGCGTGGGATCCGATCCTGTGCGCCCTCTCCAGCACGGGGTACGAGCGCGTGTCCGAGAACTGGCCGGCCTACGGCGTGATCTTGGGGGACGAAGACCTCAACACCGACACCGACGACCAACTCGTCACCTACCTGGCACCCGATCGGGTCGCCGAAGTCTCCTCGTACCTGGCGGAAATCACCGAATCCGAGTTCGGCGTGCGCTACGACGCGATGCCACTCGACGACCGCAACCCGGAGTACGGCTCCGACGAGCGCGGGTACGCCTGGGGCTGGCTTCGGGAAGTGGCGGACTTTTTCCAGCGCGCGGCCCGAGAGCGTCGCCACGTGGTATTCACCATGCGGTTCTGACAGTCGAGAGCCCACCGCCGAAGCAGCGCGCTCTCGAAGAATGAAAGACCGCTTGACAGTGGCGCTCAACTGTGGAGGACCCTCTGCGCGGGTTCTTGCTGTGACAATTCCTGTGCCGCAGCGTTTCTGGGTGACCGAGTGTGTGTCCTTCTCGCAGCCAGACCGAGCAGTAACGGAAACGTAACGACAGCCCGCGCGCTTCTCTGGCATTCACGATCTCGACCAGCAGTTTCACTGAAACAGTTTATTCTTCAACGGATTTCCAGTAGTGAGCTGCATCTCAAACCAACCCAGTGGATTGCTCATTGTTTGCGACATGGCGTTGACTGTTACCGGAAGAATCAGACAAAGTGGCCTGTGGAGGCGCAACTCGAGTGGGCCACCGACGAGGGAGAAGCCGAATGACGCACCTACGCAAGATGATTACCGCGGCCGCATTGATACCTGCCGGTATCGCAGCCATCGCACTCAGCGGCGCGGGCGCAGCATCAGCTGTTACTCCGATCGCCGACAACGGGCGCATCGGCGTGCAGCTGAACCAGGGTGAGACGGCATTGTTCGGCCAGCTCAATGCCGGCGCTGCGATCGAAAGCATCACTAACTCCACCCAGATCGGCGTGCGCCTCGCACCAGGATCGCGCTTCGAGAGCGGCCCCAACGTCGTCTGGGGACGTCTCGACCAGTTCGCCAACGAAGCAGCCTCCCGTGGTGGAGAAATTTCTCTCGGCGTACTCAACCCGGCGAGGGGTTCACAGCAGTTCTTCTTCATTCAGAACTGGTAATACCCTCCGCCGTCGAATTGATGCTTCGCTCTTCCTGTGGCGGGGCGGAGTATTTTTCGTTTCCCGTGGCCACGTTCGTCGCCGAGTGTTGAACAGGCGACGTTATCCCGGACGACTTTTGCGAGGACTGCAATCGGGCACCGATGCGTGCGGGAATTCCCTGTGCCGCTGCGTAATAACGCATCCACAACCGACCCCTGAGGCGAACGAATGAGCTGGACTCGAAAAGAGATAGCGATCATCGTGACCGCCACCGCGGTCGGGCTGGTCGTCGTCCTGGTGGTCGGGGTCAATCTCGCCGCCTCCGTGGTGAAACGGGTGCTGCCGTCATATGAAGCGGTCGCCGAAACCAGCCAACGATTGACCGACACGGATATGCAGTTCCCGGAGATCGACTGCACGCCAGTCGATTGGCGCGGCGACATCACCCGTCAAAAGAGGTATGCGGAAGGGGTGATGGCCTGCCTGGACGAGATGTGGAGCCCCACTGTCGACAGAGAACTCAGAGGCGGCAACCTCGTGACACCTCACGTCGACATGCGCCTCGAAGGCGACGATGCACCCATCCTCTGCGGAGAAGGCGCAGACGTCTACGGGATCAGTTTCTACTGCCCCAGAAACCAGACCATCCGCATCTGGACGTACGACAGTTTCAACGAACTCGACCTCGTCAGAGTCGCCACCCACGAATACGGACATCACCTTCAGGAGGCGATGGGGATCGAATCGCAGCTGTCGTCATTGGCCGCGCGAGAAAACGATCACCGCGAGGTGATGTTGATGACCCAACGCCTGGAAGCTCAAGCTGAATGCCTGTCCGGCGTCAGCGCCAATCACATCCTGCCCTACCTCGCCGAACTGTCAGTACAAGAAGACGACATCGACATCCCCGGCGAAGACCCCGAAGACACCCACCCGAGTCAGGCCAACAACAGAATGTGGTTCAACCGAGGAATGCAGGAGGGACTCAGCTCCTGCGACACGTGGAACGCACCGGAATCAGAGATTCGGTGAATACGTAACGCGGCCTGAGTCCATTTTTGGGGGCATCGATAGTCATTCATTTCGGACGGAACTGGGGCGGTGGAGTGGTTGCGAGATTGCGGGAAGTCCCCGACAAGAACGATCATCCCGCTGTCAAAGGTTGGATCCAGCTCTCGAAGGAACTGCAGCGACGTCGCTCTGCGCCGACGCGGACCTCGTCGACGGCGATCTTGGCACGATCGGACACGAAAAAGCCCCTCACCTGTATGAACAAGTGAGGGGCATCTGCGGAGGCAAGTGGATGGCATTCAAACTTAACTGTCCAGACGAGGCGGATGCTCGAAAAATGGGATGACCTGCAGAGTTGAGGTGAAGAGGGCTACCGCTCGGGATGGCGCTGACCGCTACTGGACCACTTGGGCTGCGCGAAGAGCTATTTCGAGCCACCGGTCATCCTGGTTGCTGTACAGCTTGCGCCATCCGGGCAGGTGTACGCCGCCATGTGGAAAGTACTGTTTCCCATGGCATCCCGCTACAAGCTGTTCGGGTACGCGCGAGGGTCGTATTGAGGACATCACGTCAAAGCGCTCTACGCGCCGGCTCAGGTGTTGACCTGATTTCCGTCAGAATCGGTATCTCGTGCTTGGCGGTCAGTGTCTTTGTAGTGCAGTTTGTCGTACCTGTTTACCGGAGGTGCATCCTTCTGCTCGCGGTAGAGCGCCCGTGTCAGCCAAGCACCGAAAACATCGTTGAATCCGGTGGGATGCCTTCGCGTGAGGAAGGGGGTCCACCACCACGCCACGAACACAGCAGCGAAACCGCACAACAGAACAGGTCCGAGAATCGACCGCTGTGGGGCTGTGAGCCAGGCGAAAACGATGGTCAGGATCGACGAACTCCAGTAGATCGCTCTCGCATGACTGCGGTACATCATGTAAGGCGTGGATACGATCATCGCCACAGCCCCCGCAGTGATTGCACAAATTCCACAAACGGTGGTCATGATGTCGCTTGTAGGGAGATGTGTTGTCGGCATGCAGGACGATTCTGTTGGAACCAAAGACCGAGGAGCGCGACAGCGGGAAGCTGTTGGCTCTTGCCGTGTCCAGGTTCTGAATCCCGAGCGGCCGTCGAACAGGATATGTTGCTCACGCTGCCCGACGTTGTTGTCGACGCCATCGTTGGAAGAGGATCTGCACGACGCGAGCGGCAATGAAGACAATGGCGGCGATTGACGCTCCGAAAACGAACGCGGACTCGGAGAAGACCATGAACAGCACTGCGGGAACTGCTATTGCGCCGAGTACGGCGAGCGCAATCATGTCCGGATTCTTCATGAGGCCGCTTTCTGCTCGGTGGTGTCTTCTGTGATCACGTGGTGCACGATTTCCTCCGGGAGTGCGCTCGTCTCACCCGTCCATCCTCCGCATTCGAGGCGTAGGTAGCCGTCTTGAAAGGGCGAGGCTTCGGTGATGATTCCCGGTCCTACCCGGTAGAGCGACGATCCGTGCGAGGTGTTCTCGACACGGACACCTGGCTTGAGCACGAGGTCGAGTGCGTAGCGCCCGCGGGCGGAGGTTTCGATCTTGTCAATATCGGACCAACGCAGATATCCGCTGTAAGCGCGGCCGAGTTCCATCCGCATGCCATCGCCGTCAATATCGATACGAAACCGTCCGACGTACCTCAGGGGAGAGAGAATGCTGGCACCGATCGATAAAGCGCCGAGCACCAACCACCAATTCGAATTGAACGAGCTACCTCCGGATTTGGTCGCATAGTTAAGACCGACACCGACGAAAGACAGAGCACAGGAGACCAACGCCGACCACAACCACAACGCCGATGCCCACCGAGTTGCGGCGGTCATGGTGAAAGTGCGGCCTTGACCTATTTCTTCAGAGTTCGTCGCGGGTTTAGGAGGAAGGGCCACAAACGTCACTAGCGAAATGCAGCACACAGCGCCGCAGGCCGCAGCAAATGCCCCCAATCCGAAAACCGCATTCGAGGACGCCTCGTACATCACGATCGCACTGATTGCGAAGACAACGACACTGACAATGAACGCGAGGAAGCCCAGCTCGCCGCGTTTCTGGGTCCATTGAGCATGGAGGGTGCGTGTAAGTTCCGTCCTCGAAGTCATCGAACTACCTTTGCTTCTATCCGAGCTCGTCATCTAGTCCCAGAACTTCGATATCGCCCACGCCGCAGCATAGCCAGCTGCCACACCAACGGCGACCGCGACCACCACGGGGGCGGCACTGACAGCAAGCACTGCGCCACCGACAGCTGCCGCTGCGACGGTTCCTCCCACGTTGGTGGCGACCGATTCGGCGACACTAGGTCCGTTTTCTGATGTGAGATCGGAGGCTATCGCTGCTCCTGTGACGATCCACCCAAGCGCAGGGATCGGTTTCGCGAGGCCCTTCACACCATTCACTGCCCCTTGCCACACGGCGCGTGTCGTCGACACGTTCGGCGCTCGCGTCGCAGTGGCTCGTTCTGCCATTTGCCCCGGGGTATCAACAATTCCACCGATCACGTTGAGTGGACCGAATTGAGTAGTCCAATTCTCGTCGGTCGATGGCTTGCCCTGCGGTGACGTTCGGGGAGTCATCGAATTCGGTGCCCCATCGCCGGTGGTGCCGGGTTTGATCGGGACATTGCCGGTGAAACCGTCCGGGACGTCGCCGTGCGCTGCAGCGAGTTGGTTGGCCGCTTGCTGCTCCGCGCTGACGGATGGCTTTTGAGGTGTCGTGCGCGCTGTCATCGAATTCGGTGCCGACGTATTCCCGCCAGTGGTGTCGCCCGCATTCGTGTTCCCACTGTTCTGCGGACTCGTGCGCGAAGTCTTCGAGTTCGGCGCACCCGAAGTGTCTGTACCCGAAGGGACCTCGCCGTGCGCTGCAGCGAGTTGGTTGGTCGCTTGCTGCTCCGCGCTGACGGGCGGCTTCTTCGCGCGGGTGCGCTGGGTCATCGAGTTCGGTGCCGACGTGTTCCCACCGGAAGTGTTGCCCGAATTCGTGTTTCCACTGTTTTGCGGTTTCTGCGCGCTCGTGCGGGAGGTCATCGAATTCGGCTTGGGTGCGGCGGTGTTCGTATTCTTCTGGACTTGTTTCGAAGCGACAGAGGTGGGTGCCTTCGCCTTCTTTTCCGGCGGATCAGCCAAAATCGGATAGGCGGTCGCTTCGTCGGCGTACACCGTCTGAATCAGGCGGCCGTCGCGCACTTCGTAGTCAGTCGGAACAGGATTGCCGTTGGCGTCATACGCCCACGGAGCTGCCACCACCGAGACGGGGTTTCCGTCCGCGTCGAAGACGGTGACTGAGCCGTCCGGATCAACGCTCATATGCCCGCCGGGCGGAACCTCGACGGGGATTTCCGCTTCGTGTGAGGACGTCGCGTCGTGGATGAGGAAGAACGTACGACGTCCCCCGCCCGGTTCGGTGACCGTGATCTTCGACTGGCCACCCTTCGCATACGCCATGAGCGGTGAGGCGAGGGTACCGACTGTCTGGGAGAGGATCGATTCCGGCGTACGCCCACGCAACGGTATGCGTGGGCCGAACGGTGAACGACGCCCACGTACCCCGATCCCGCCGGCAGTGAACGCAGCGGCACCGACCAACACGAGTTCGAGGTAACGGTCACGGCCGTCGCCTTTGTCGAGCCCCGAGGTCGTGACATTCGGAGTTGATTCCGATTGCCCGGGAGCACTATTCGGCGTCGCCGCGAGAACCGGTCCGGGACCACGATCAGTGGTCGATGCGGGTGCGGTCGATCCAGCGGGTTGCGATGTGGTCGGTGCAGGCCCGCTGGTGGTCGTCGGAACCGGGATCCCTGCAGGGTTCTCGATGCTCGATGGTGTCGGGCTATTCGGTTGTCCAGGCTGTTCCGGTTGCGCCGCACCTGGCACGGGAACAATGGGGGTGCCATTGTAGGTGGGGAAGTTCGTCGGAGCGTTCGCTCCGACGTTCGGGCCACCGCCCGGAGCCTGTGCACCCGGTAGTCCGACGGTGGTTGTCGGGGCGGCCGTCGGGGTGGTGGTGGGTGCGGTCAGGCACGGGTTGATGTACTCAGGCGGGATCGGAGAACCAGGAGGCAGTGACGCGATCAGATTCAGGTAGATCTGATGATCACGTGCCCGCACCGCCGCACAGTCCTCCGCTGGTCCCGCAGTCGCAGGTGCGGCGATCAGTGCGATTCCCGCACCGACGGCTCCAGCTACTCCAGTCATCAGCGCTCCGGTGGCAAGTACTCCCGCGATGGACCTGCGCAGCTTCAGCACGGACTTCACCGGCGATCACCCGTGTTCGACTTCTTCCGCGCCTCGGCGATGAGCTTGTCCGCGCCCCACCAGAACACCCGGCCCGCGATCGACATCCACAGAAAGAACGCCAGATACACCAGAATCGTCCCATAATCAGCGGCCCACCCACCGAGACGTCCGATCACCGCGAACGCCGCAATCAACAATGCGAGACCGAAGACGGTGGCGATCACGGCCTTCGATGTTTCGCTCAGCTCACTGTCGGGGTCCCAGTCGTCGACGTCCGCACTTTGACCACTGTGCACTGTGGCCGGCGGCTCCGTCATCGGGCGGGACCGAGCGTGTTCAGCGTTGCGGATGGTCATGACAGAAACTCCAAACGGCGGATAGGTGAAGTGAAACAACGAGATCGGCGGCAGCAGTCAGGGTCCGGAGTTACCGGCCCTAGTTCAGTTCCAGTGCTGGTAGGTCTGCACGATGTAGCCCCCGGTGACGGGGCTGTTCGCGTCGGACACGTAGATGTTGACGTAGCCACCCGGATGCGCCGCAGCTTCGGCGATCACGACCCGATCGGGGGCGCTTGCCCTGCCATCGACGTTGGTGATGACCGAACCCGGAGCCCGGCCAACCCAACGTTGCGAGCCGGGAACAATGTTCGCGATTGCATCGGGGATCGGGCTCGCCGCCAGTGCTGCGGTCTCCGCATTCGAGAGCGAAAGCCCGATCCGACCCTGCTCCGGCTGCACGATCGGGGTAGCAGCCGATGCCACGCCCCCGCCGATAACACCGACGAGGGCGATACCTGCGGTAAGCGCTCCGGCTGTGGCCAAGGTACGAATCTTCATGAACTTCTCCTGTGATGCTGATTGATGGGCAAACCCGTGACTCGGGCCTCGTGTGACGGGGTGTGCGAGGGCATGGTGGCCTGCGCAGAGTGGGTTGAGAATGCAGCGCTGACGACGGCTGCTCGGGGTTAGAGCCAGGTCGGATCGGAATACACGAACAGGCTATTGTCCGAGGTTGCAGTTGAGACGGCGAGTTGTGCGTAGGAGCGGATCGTCACCGGCCCCATGCACGCATCAACCTTCACGTGCACGTTCTCTGCCGTGATCGACGCCTTCGACGACTCGAGATCCTTCTTCCCCAACGGAATCGTCGTGATCGTGCCCGGCGCAATCGTCGACTGAATACTCGGATTCACCGACGCATTCACACCCACGTTCGCCGACGGGACACCCGAAATACTCACACCGACAGACGGGCCGAGCGAAAAGCCAAGCCCCAAGCCAAGTCCGGAGGACACATCGATCTGGCAGCCGATCTGCAA